>JBBQGT010000030.1:0-27228 GCA_038323265.1 Tepidiformales bacterium | reverse complement strand
ACCTAGCTTCCTGTCGAATCCTTTCGTCCCCAGATGCGGCGATCATAGCACATCCGTTCCCCGCTTCGAGCCGGGGCCCTTACGCGTTCCGCCGCAGTGCCACCTGGATATCGCGCTTCTGGTCTGCTTCTTTCAGCTTCTGACGCTTGTCATAACGTTTAAGGCCACGTCCAACCCCGAGCTCCAGCTTCGCCTTGCCGCGCAGCAGGTACATGGAAAGAGGAACCAGCGTCAGGCCCTTCTCGCCCAGCATTTCGTTGATCCGGTAGATCTCCTTTTTGTGGAGCAGCAACTTGCGGTCCCGCACGGCGTTGTGCGGCGAGTACCCGGCATTCAGGTACGGCGCGATGTGCGCATCCTGCAGCCACACCTCGCGGTTCTTGATTCGCGCGTACGAACCAACCAACTGCACATTGTGCTCCCGCACCGATTTGATCTCCGGGCCGGTCAGCACGATCCCCGCCTCGAACTTGGCGATGAACTCATAGTCGTGCCGCGCCTTGCGGTTTTGGGCGATGGTTGAGTCGCTCATACGTCTCTCAGAGTGGAAACGGCCCCGTGCCCCGCGTTGCGCAGCCGAGGCCGTCCATTAGATCACAGTGTACCGCTCCGGCTACTTCCCGTGGAGGATATCGACCGCCTTGAAGAACTGGATGTCACCATGGTCGACGTATTGATCCCGTGTCATTGGCAGTTCGATGTCGGGCTTGATGCCAACGCCCTCAATCTGCTCCCCATTGGGCGAAAGCCAGCGCCCGACAGACAGATAGAGCGCGCCGCAACCGGCCGGGTCGCCGCACTTCTTCAACTGCTGCAGTTGGTTCACAGTCCCCTTGCCGAAGCTTCGCGTCCCCACAACTGTCGCCCGGCCGTTGTCGTGCAGCGCGCCCGCCAGCACTTCTGCGCCGCTGGCGCTGCCCTTATCCAGCAGGACTACGATCGGGATTTTCGTCGCCAGCCCACCGGATTTCGCTGTCCAACTCTGCGTCTTTCCACCGGCATCCACTTCCGAAAGGATGGTGCCGCTGTTCAGGAATTCATCGGCCACGTCCACCGTCGCGCTGAGCAAGCCGCCCGGGTTGCCGCGCAGGTCCAAAACAAGCCCTTTGTACTTGGACTCGATGTCCTTCAGCTTCACCTTCAACTCCGCCGCCGTGCGGTCATGGAACTGGGCGATGTTGATGTAGGCAAGGTCCGTTACCGGCGCCCCTGTGCGGTCGACCAGGTTCTTGCCGCTCTCCCCGGGGATCAGATCCAGGTTCGGCTCGGCGAACACACTCTCGAGCGGTATTTCGCCGCGCGTGATCGTCAGCGTCTCGATCTTGCCATCCGTGTGCTTCACTTCGAGCACCACCTTGGTGCCTTTGGCGCCGCGGATCTTTTGGACTGCCTGCTCTTTCGTCCAGCCGTCTGTCCGTTCGCCGTCCACCTTGGTGATCGTGTCCCCGGCCTGTACGCCGCCAATTTCCGCTGGCGAATCCCGGAACGGGGCAACAATCTGGACCGGACCGCTTGCATCCGAAACGGTTGCGCCAATGCCGTTGTAGCTCGAATCCAGGTTCAGCGCGCCCGCCTTCAGGTCTGCCGGCGTCAGATATTCCGTGTGGACGTCGTTCAACGAGGTGATCACCCCGCTAATTGCCGCCGCTCGCAGCGCCTGCGCGTCCAGGGTGTCCTTGTCCACGTACTGCGTTTTCAAAATCTGGACGATCTCATCGATGATCGCCGCACCCACCGAATCACCGTTTGCGGGCGTGCCGCTTTTCGAAACCACCGCGGCCGTGCTGCTCGAATCGCTGTTCAGGTCTTTCACCAGGTAGCCAAGGCCGAACGCGAGCGTCACGACTGCGAGCATGAGAAAAACGAGGACAGCCCATCGGGCAGAGCGCTCGCCCGCGCTGGGCTGCGGCAGTTCGCTGGAGATCGCCATGAAAGCAGAACACCTCGTCCCAGGGGCACCGGGCGGAATGTCACGAGTGTACATGCGCCCCAATCGGGCCAGCAATTTCTTGGATTACCCCTCGTTTACCGCTCAGGGTGGGTTGGCTTCGAATCCGCCCGGCTGAAGAAGCCGCTAACCCCCAACGCCACCATCTCCAACGGCTCGTTCCGCGCGGCCCGCCACGCGAAGACTTTATCGCCAACCGAGTCGCCGAGACTCGAATGAACGACGTCATCCACCAGTCGCCCGGCCAACAGCAGCGTCTCACCCGTGGCGTCCCAGGTCGCATGTGACTGCGAGTATTGGTCGAAAAAAGCGAGCCATATACGAAATTCTTGCGAAGGTACGAACGCCTCCGAGGCGCACAGTTCGTTGCCCTCGTCGTCAATTACACGGACATAATGCCGCCCGTCGCCCGATTGGGAAGGCACCACCAGCGCCAGCCGATCGCCCCGTGGCGACCAGCAGTACGCAATATACGGGCCACGCGAGATGCGCCGTTTCGCCCCATCCATTGGAATCAGCCAGAGCTCGGAAAGCGCGCCTGTTTCTGCGCCCGAGGCGACGCCCACCGTCAGATCCTCGCTCCCCGGCCGGAAAGCGAGGACCGATCCGCTGCCGAATTGGGCCAGCTCAGACGATTCATCGTGGGCCGTGGAGGTTTGCATAACGCGCAGCGCCCCGTCGCGAGGCTCAGCGTAGACGATTCGCCCGGACTCGGAAACTGCCGGCGCCCGAAAACCCACAGCGCCCTCGCTGATCGTCCGTACCACGTCTCCGGTGAGCGGCTCAACGACGAGCACACGAGGCCCGGCATGCACAACGATGAGCTTCGAATCATGGGACCAACTGCTGAAGATCGGCGCGCCAGTGATTTCCCCGCCGAAGGCCCCTCCCTCTCCCCTGAAACAGACCAGGCCCAGCGTTTCGTCAGCCCGGCTCACGACCGAGAGGATGGAGCCGTCCGGCGACCACATCACATAATGCGGGACACGGGGCGCTATCGCCGTCAGCTCGTCTCCCTGGGAGAAGCTGCTGTTGATCCGAAACCCCTCCATGGTGTGCACGACGTCGACCACGCTCCCTCGTTCCTCGTTGGAAGCGGAGAAGGCGATCTCCGCCCGACCAGGGCGCCAGCACGGCCAGGCGCCAGCCTCTCGCACCTCCTGCGCCGCCCACGACCCGTCGGCACTCCGCGTCAGCAGCGAAATCCTACCGTTGCCCGACGTGACCACAACCTGATCCACCGAGGCTCCTCTACGTGCGCCTTCTAACGCCTCCAAACAGTACACAGACCCGTGCCAAGCGGCCTACTGGCGAACTCGGCTAATTTCGCAGTGCAACTTCGCACTATATCAGTTATGCAGTGCAGACCGGTTTGGCCGCCCCAACGGCCCGGCGCACCGCATCGCCCGCAACGGGGTCGCAACGCTTCCTGCTCTCTCTGCGCCTGCGCGCCACCAGACCAGCACGCAGCCGTCACTCGAATTGCGTTGTTCTGTCACCGCCGCACCCTGAACAATCAGCGCACCAGATCGACAACCATGACAGACCGGTTGCCGGCAGGGTGCTTGTTCGGGGGAGCAGCGAAAATCATGCAATGGCCGTCCACGGAAACTGACCTACCGGAGGCGTCTGCGCCTCACCTTCTCTCGCTAAAAGAGCAGCAGCAGCTTGTTATGCAATATGCGCCGCTCGTCCGTCGTGTGGCGCGTTCGCTGCCTTTGGAGATCCCTGGACTCCTCGAATTCGAGGACGCTGTCGGCTACGGCACCTGCGGCCTTGTCGAAGCAGTCCGCCGGTACGACCCATCCAAGGGCACGAACTTCCACGCCTACGCAGTCCAACGCATCCGCGGCTCAATGATCGATGCCTTCCGTCGCATGGACCGGCTCAGCCGCACTATGCGCCAAAAAGTCCGCGAGGTGCAGCGCGCCCAGGGTGAATTGGAAAACGTCCTCGGCCGCTCGCCAAATGACCGCGAAGCCGCGGCACACCTCGGCATCACCCTCGAACAGTACCGCAATGCCCACTCCAACTCCCGCTGGGTCACCGTCTCACTCGATCGCCTTCTTGAAAAAGACGACGACGGTGATTCATTTCCGGCGGCCGAGATGCCCACCGCCGACGAAGACATCGATTTCACGCGCGGCTTCGAAGAGAAAGAGCTCTACGAAGCCCTCGCGCGCTGCGTGCAGTCTCTGCCGGAACGCGAACGGCTCGTCGTCTCTCTCTATTATGTCGAGCATTTGACGATGAAAGACATTGCAAACGTGCTCTCAGTATCAGAAACGCGAATCAGCCAACTGCACGCCCAGGCGGTCAAACGCCTTCGCCGGTCTCTCCTCCGGCACGCCGCCTGAAGTCTGCTCATGACGCCAGTGCCAATCGCCCGGCCAGTTTGGCCGGGCGATTGGCGTTAGGCGGTGGACATCTGAAGCACGTCCGCCGAAAAGACTGGGGTGAATTGGTCACTTTTCTGCCACCGAAACAGATTCCGCCCTACTAGGGGGCCGGATCGTGCCGAACATAGCTAAGTAACACCGCCGCCATGCATGCGCCCAAAACGCGCTGTCCGGCCAGAGCGCAAGTTCATCCCGGAATTGAGATTCGATCAATGGCCGGGAACGGAGGATTGGAACAGATGGCAGACCGAAACGACGATACCTACCGCGGTTCCGTGGCGTTCGTAACGCACACGCGGGACTACCGCTCGTCTGATGTATTGCCCGCGCTCGCCCGCCACGGCTACACCACCACGGAGCGCCCCCATGACCGCGAGACCGAACGGCTAATTTCTCAGTTCGATCCCGATCTTGTGGTCCTCGCAATCGACCCACGCCAGGACGAAGACCTCGCCCTCATTCGCTCTGTCTCCCGAGCCAGCTCCGCCGCGCTGCTGGTGCTCGCACCGGGACCGCACACGCACGGCCTCAGCCTCGCGCTTGAAGCCGGAGCAGATCTCTGTCTGCGCGACACCGACGGGGTAGAACTGCTCAGCGCACAGCTCAGCGCCCTTATGCGCCGCAAATCGCCAGCCGCCCCCGAAGTAGAAGACGACGGCCCTAGCAGTATCACGGTTCGCGACCTCACCCTCGACTTCGACCGCTGCCAGGCGATTCGAGACAGTGAAACGATCCCGTTGACGCCTACTGAGTTCAAGATCCTCGCCTTTCTCGCCAAAAACGCCGGCAAGGTTGTCAGCCCTGTCGAAATCCTTCGGGCCGTCCAGGACTACACCTACTCGGACCGCGAGGCTCAGGAGATCGTCAAGGTCTACATCCGCCGTATTCGCCGCAAGGTGGAACTGGAACCCGCCGAACCGAGCTACATCATCAACGTGCGCGGCTTCGGCTACATGCTCGAACGCCGTCTCAGCCGTCGCGAACTGATCCGGGCAGCCGAAGCCGCCTAACCGGACCCCGTTCACACGCGTACTCAACGCCCATTTTGCCACCGCCCCAAAGCCGGAATGGTAGAATGGGCGTTATGCATGACAGCCTTTCCGCCGCCCTCAACCTCTCCGGCGCCCGGCCATCCCTCCGTGACGCCCGCGCCGTCCGGCAACAGATTGACGGCATCGTCCGCCTCGCCGTATTTGGCACCGCCGAAGAGCAGGCTTTGGCGCGTTATGCAATTCACGCCGCAGCCCCGGAACTGGGCGCCGTGCCTTCCTCCATCGCTGGCCTTTACGCCGCACGCGGACGCGGCGAGGTCTCCGGTTTCACCGTCCCCGCGGTGAACATTCGCGGAATGGCGTACGACATGTCGCGCGCCCTGTTCAGGGCCATGAAATCTACCGGCGCCGCGGCCACTGTGTTCGAACTGGCGCGCTCCGAGATGGGTTACACGTTTCAGGAGCCCGCCGAATTGGCCGCCGTCGTGCTCGCTTCGGCCATCGCTGAGGACTATTCAGGCCCCGTTTTCATCCAGGGTGACCACTTCCAGGCAAACGCCAAGAGATTCGCTTCCGACCCCGAAGCTGAGTCTATTGCGCTCGAGGAACTCATCCGCAAGGCGGTCGCTGCGCAGTTTTACTGCATCGATATCGATGCCTCCACACTGGTGGATCTCACCTTCGACAAAGTGGAGGACCAGCAGCAGCCCAATGCCAACCTCACGTCGCGGCTGGCCAAACTGGTGCGCGAACTCGAACCGAAGGGCGTCATTATCTCAATCGGCGGCGAGATCGGCGAGGTCGGCAAGAACAACAGCACGGTCGAGGAATTGACGAGTTATGTCGATGGCTTCCGCGCTCTCGTCGGCGCCGATTTCGAAAGTATCTCCAAGGTCAGCGTGCAGACCGGCACCAGCCACGGCGGGATCCCATTGCCGGACGGCACAATCGCCTCAGTCGCGATCGACTTCGAGACTCTGCGCGAACTCTCCCAGGTCTCCCGTGACCGTTATGGAATGGCCGGTGCAGTCCAACACGGGGCCAGCACACTCCCCGATGAGCTTTTTAATCGCTTCCCAACCGTCGAAACGGCGGAGATTCACCTTGCCACCGGCTTCCAAAACATCCTCCTCGATCACGCCGCCTTCCCATCACCCCTGCTCGGCGAAATGCGCGCCTACGCCGACCGCGACCTGGCGGACGAACGCAAGGCCGGCGAGACCGATTCGCAGTTCTTTTACAAGACGCGCAAGAAGGTCTGGGGCCCCTACAAGCAGCAAACTTGGGATCTGCCAGTGGACTGCCGGGGCACTCTCGGCAAGGCGCTGGAGTCCAAATTCGAGTTCCTGATTCGCCAGCTGAAAGCTAACGATACCCGCGACATCACACTTCGTTACGTCACCCACAAACCTGTGGAGGTTGTACCTCCGACTATCTCCATCCGCGCGTGATTCACCGAGAATCTTTACCTTAGCTACGGTACTCAGGGACTACGGTGGGATCACCCCCAAGGAGAGTGCCGGCATGAGAGTGCTAGTTGTAGAAGACGAGGAAGCGATCGCCAGCGCCATCGAGCGCGGCCTTCTGAAAGAAGGTTACGCCGTCGACAAAGCCGTCGATGGCCAGGAAGCCATCGAGAAGGCAAGCATCAATAACTACGACGTCGTCTGTCTGGACCTAAACCTGCCAAAGGTGGATGGACTGGAAGTTTGCCGTCGCCTGCGCGAGGATCGATTCTCGGGCGGGATCATAATGTTGACCGCTCGCAGCTCCATCAAAGAGCGAATCGAAGGCCTTGACCACGGCGCCGACGACTACTTGGTGAAGCCGTTTGCCTTCAGCGAACTGAAGGCCCGCATCCGGGCCGTTACCCGGCGTGAAGGCGGCGTCCGCGAGCCAGTCCTCAACACCCGCGGCCTCGAGTTGGATCCCAACACCAACCGCGCCAAGCGCGATGGCCGGGACATCCACCTCACCCCCAAGGAGTTCGCCCTGGTCTACTACCTTGCTCGCCATGAGGGCCGCGCGGTACCGCAGGAAGAGCTCTTGGAACACATCTGGGATGAACACGCCAACCCGTTCACCCAAACTGTCAAAGTGCACATGAACAATCTCCGTCGCAAACTCAATGAGGGCTTCGAAGAACAGCTCATCGAGACGATCCGTGGAAAGGGGTACGTGCTTTAGGGTGCACATGCCGCAATTCACAAAGACCGTGAGGTTCCGCCTCACGGTCTGGTACTCGAGCCTTCTGCTCGTTTTCGGGGTGGCCTTTGTGGTCGCCCTGAATATTGCTGTCCGTCTCGATCAGCCAGACGTGGTCTTCTCCTACGACAGCGTCAATGAGGTCGAATGGCAGCCTGTTCGCAACGGCCCCGGTCAGGCGATCAGCGGCTTCACCCCCGTCATCACGCCCCGGCTCATCCTTCAGCGCGCCGAAGACCAGATTTACTCCGACAACCTCACGCGGCTCCGCAACTGGTCCCTCTTGGCCGTCGTGGGCTTGGCCCTCGCTTCCGGCGTCGGCGGCTACGTTTTTTCGGGCATGATGCTCCGCCCCGTGCGCGATATCACTAAGGTGGCCTCGGAAATCAGCGCTTCAAACCTCAGCCGCCGCATCAACCACCAGGGTCCAAAGGACGAACTGTGGGCGCTCGCGCAGACCTTCGATTCCATGATCGACCGCATCCAGACCTCGTTCGCCCGCCAGCGCCAGTTCGTCCAGGACGCCTCCCACGAACTTCGCACGCCGCTCGCTGCGATTCGTACCAATATTGAAGTCACCGAGATGGATCCGGACGCCACCCCCGAGGAATACCGCACCCTACTCGAAACGGTAAAAAGCCAGACCGAGCGCCTCACCCGCCTTAGCGAAGACCTCCTCTTCCTCTCGAACGAGGACGGCGAGAAGCCCGAATTTGAGCCCGTCGCCGTCGATGCGATTACGCGTGAAGTCGTCCATCAAATGGGCTCTCTCGCCGCGTCCCGCCACGTCACTCTCGAAGCGGTACCAGTGCCGGGACTCGAAATCGACACCAACGCCGACCTCCTCTACCGCTCACTCTCGAACCTCGTGGACAACGCCATAAAATACGCAGGCGAGGGGAGCCACGTGGTCATTCGCCCTTCGCTCGATGCGACCAACATCGATTTTGAGGTGAGCGACAACGGCGTCGGTATCCCGCCCGAAAACCTGGACCGCCTTTTCGACCGATTCTACCGCGTGGATCGTGGACGGAGCCGGCGGGAGGGCGGCAGCGGCCTGGGTCTGGCGATCGTTCAGGAACTTGTTCGCAGCCTGGGCGGCAGCGTGTCAGTGCGTTCCGAAGTGGGAACGGGCACAACCTTCACCGTTCGTGTCCCTCGCGGCGAGCTGCCAGAGGAGGACACATTCGAACGCGCTCTCCCCGAGCGCGCAGTGTCCGGCCAGACTGCCCGCGAGTCGCCTTGACCCTCCAAACGGCGGCCCGTAGGGTGACCTTCCGCCCGGTGGTTGCGCCCTGGTAAGCGATCGTACCGCGCAGGTTCCCACCCCTGTGGCCTACTGGAGCGGAGCCAGCAAGGAGCATTCTTGACCCCACTACTCGACCAGGTTGAGTCCCCGGCGGATCTGCGCGAACTAAGCTACCCGCAACTGGAGCAGCTCGCCGCCGAAGTCCGCGAATTCCTGGTCGATTGCGTCCACGGCATCGGCGATGGCGGCCACCTCGCTTCCAACCTCGGCGTCGTCGAACTCTCGATCGTCCTGCACAGGCTCTTCGATACGCCCCGCGACAAGATCGTCTGGGACGTCAGCCACCAGGTGTACGTCCACAAGATCCTTACCGGCCGCAAGGCGCAGATGGGCACTATCCGCCAGTACGAGGGCCTCTCCGGCTTCGCTGACCGCACAGAGAGCCCCCACGACGCCTTTGGGGCCGGGCACGCTGGCACCTCCATCTCGGCAGCCGTCGGTATGGCCGTTGCGCGCGATCTCAAGGGCGAAGATTTCAAGGTCGTAGCGGTCATCGGCGATGGCGCAATGACCGCCGGCATGGCCCTCGAAGCGATGAACCACGCGGGCCACCTAAACCAGGACCTGATCGTCATCCTGAACGACAACGCCATGTCCATCTCACCGAACGTCGGCGCACTCAGCCGGAACGTCAATAAGCTTCGCGTGGACCCCCACTACCGCAATGCAAAACGCGAAATCGGCGGCATCGTCGAACACCTGCCCCTCGGTCGCCAGCTCTGGAACAGCGCGAAGCGCGTGAAAGCCAGCATGCGCGACCTGTTAGTCCCCGCCAGCTTCTGGGAGCAGTTCGGCTTCGAATACTACGGACCCGTGGACGGCCACGACATTCACGAACTCGAGACCACGCTCGCGCAGATCAAGAAAGTCCGCGGCAAGCCCGTGCTCCTCCACATCCTCACGGAAAAGGGCCACGGCGTCCCGGAAGCAGCGGCCGACCCCATCAAAAGCCACAGCGGGACCTTCTGGCTCAAGGAGTCCCGCCCGAGCACCCCGGCCCCGCTGCCTACCTACAGTCAGGTCTTCGCCGAAGCCACTAAAGAACTGATCGAATCCGACTCTCGCGTCGTAGCCGTGACCGCGGCCATGCTCGAAGGGACGGGCCTCGCGCCAGTCCACGCCCTCCACCCGGATCGCGTCTTCGATGTGGGCATCGCCGAGCAGCACGCCGTCACTTTTGCCGCCGGTCTCGCCACCGAGGGCATCCGTCCAATCGCTGCCATTTACTCAACCTTCTTGCAGCGCGGCTTCGATTCCATCGTCCATGACGTCTGCGTGCAGAACATCCCCGTCGTCTTCGCCATGGACCGCGCAGGATTCGTGGGCGACGACGGCAAGACTCACCAGGGCTTCATCGACATCAGCTACCTCCGCTGCCTCCCGAACATGGTGGTCAGCGCGCCGAAGGACGAAAAAGAGCTCCGCGACCTGCTCTACACCGGAGTCATGCACGATTCGCCCTTCGCTCTCCGCTTCCCTCGCGGCACCGGCCCCGGCACCTCCACGACCGAACCGATGCAGCTCATCCCCGTTGGCCAGGGCGAGCTCCTGCGGGAAGGAAAGGACGTCACGCTCGTTGGCTTCGGCGTGTGCGTTCAAGAATGCCTCAAGGCGGCGGACATTCTCGAAGAATCTGGCATCTCGGCGGCCGTCCTCAACGCTCGCTTCGCGAAGCCGCTCGATGCCCAGCTCATCCTCGCCCAGGCTCGCGCCACCGGCGGCCTCGTCACCGTCGAAGAGAACGTTCGCGCGGGCGGTTTTGGCGAGGCAGTGCTCGACCTCCTCGCCGACAACCACCTTGCCGACCGCTGGCTGCTCGGCCTGACGATGCCGGACGTCATCCTCGATCACGGCCCACAGACCACCTTCCGGAAGCTCTGGCAGCTGGATGCCGCGGGCATCGCGGAGCGCACGCGCCAGGCCCTCGGCGCCGGCCCCTCACTCTCAGCGGATGGTCCGGCACATGGCGCACTCGCCTCAGCCTGATTCCGCCCGGCTCGCTGCTCTCCCGCTGCTCGGCGCCTACCTGCCCGAACTCGAGCTCGCCCTCCAGGAAGCCGTCGGTAGTACTCCGAGCGCCCTGGCAGCGGCCGCTCGTTATGTCATGGGTTGGGAAGACGCTGACGGCCGCCCAGTCGCGACCGGAGGAAAACGATTCCGCCCTGCGCTCTGTCTCTTCGCCGCGGAAACACTTGGTGGGCGGGCGCTAGATGCCATGCCCGGCGCCGTCGCCATCGAACTCGTCCACAACTTCTCCCTCGTCCACGATGAAATCCAGGATCACGACTTCGAACGCCACCACCGGCCAACCACCTGGGCGCGGTTGGGCGAGGGCCAGGCGATCAACGTTGGCGACTTTCTCTACACCCGAGCAGTCCGTTCTCTGACGGACGCCCCGGGTGAGCCCGCCCGCCTCCTGCGGGCTCTCTCCGTCCTTCATGAGGCGATCGGGCGCATGATCGAAGGGCAATGGCGCGACATCGCCTTCGAGCAACGCGAATCGGTCACAACGGACGAGTACATCGAGATGATCGCCGGAAAGACGGGCGCTCTCCTCGGCGCACCCCTCGAACTGGGCGCCATCCTCACCGGCGTCCCCGAGACGCAGGCCACGCTGGTGGGCGAATGGGGCAGGGCCGTGGGCCTCGCCTTCCAGGTACAGGATGACTACCTCGGCATCTGGGGCGACCCCGGCGAAACCGGAAAGTCCAACACCAACGACATCAGCCGCCGCAAAAAGACGCTGCCGGTCGTCCATGCCCTCGAGCAAAACGCTCCAGCGAGCGTGATTCAAGAAATCTACTCTCAACCCCAAATCGATGATGAGGACGTCGCACGTGTGCTAGATGCTCTCGAATCCGCTGGGGCGGCCCAAGCCTGCCGCGAGAAAGCCGAAGAACTGAACCGCGCCGCTGACCAGCTATTAAACCAGCTCGAACTCACTCCAGGTGAATCTGATCGGTTCCAATCCATTGCTAACTACATCATCAATCGTCGCTCCTGAGCGTTGCGCCTTCACCTTCCGTGACCTAGCTTCTGGGCGTGTTCGAGAACGTTAGTGAAGACATTCGCGTGGGCGCTGCCTGGCACAATATCGAGTTCGTGCGCCGCTATTTCGGGGAGACCGGCGTGCGCACCACCGCGGTTATTATGTCGCCAACCCTTCAGGCGGTGCTGATCTATCGCTTCCAGGTCTGGCTGCGAAAAAACCGGGTGCCTGTTCTGCCGTCGCTTTGCCGCCGGCTGACGATGCTCACCTGCGCGGTCGCCATTGGCGACCGCACGATCATCGGCCCGGGCCTCCTCATGGCCCACGGGAACGTGATCATCGATGGCGACACCTCATCGGACCGCTCTGTTAGATCTCACCCTTCGTCACCATCGGCCTGAACACCGGCGGCCCGAACCCTAGCTTCTCGGGCCCGAAACTCGGCCGTTTCGTGTTCATCGGCACCGGAGCCAAGATCCTCGGAGCAGTTTCGATTGGTGACAACGCGCGCATCGGCGCCAATGCCGTCGTGCTCAGCGACGTTCCCGCGAACAGTACAGCCGTGGGGATGCCCGCACGCATCCTGCCCCACGAGTCCATCCTCGGAGCGGTGCGCAGGCCAGACCCTGACTAGGGGAGTACGGTTTCCCCCATCAGGTACTGATCGATGCCCTTCGCCGCGGTACGACCTTCGGCTATTGCCCAAACGATCAGCGACTGACCGCGCGTCATGTCACCCGCCGTGAACACGCCTGGCACATTCGTCATCTTGTTCTCGTCCGCCTTCACGTTCCCGCGTTCGGTCAGTTCGACGCCAATCTGCTCGAGCATTCCCGTCTTCTCTGGCCCGAGAAAGCCCATCGCCAGCAGCAGCAGGTCCACATCCTCCTCGAAGTCCGAATCCGGCACTTCGCGCATCACCTGGCGCCCATCCTCAACCGCGAACTCCACACGTACGCCGTGCAGCTTCTTCAGCACGCCGTCCTCGCCGGAAAGGTGCTTCGTCAGGATCGAATAGTCCCGAATCCCGCCCTCCTCGTGCGCCGAAGAGACCCGGTAGATGTTTGGCCATGTCGGCCACGGGTTCTCCGCCGGACGGCTCGCCGCAGGCTTCGGCAGCAGTTCGTACTGCAAGATCTCCGTCGCCCCCTGGCGCGTTGCCGTCCCAAGGCAGTCGGCGCCGGTGTCGCCCCCACCGAGGATGATCACGCGTTTGCCGGAGGCCGAAATGAAGTCTTGGTCCGGGATCGTGTCTCCGGCGTTGCGGTGATTCTGTTGCGGCAGATACTCCATCGCCAGGTGCACGCCGCGAAGTTCGCGGCCCGGCACATCAAGATTGCGAGCGTGCGTCGCGCCGCCGGTAAGGCAGATCGCGTCGAATTGGCTCTGCAATTCGCGAATATCCATGTCCACGCCGATGTTCACGCTGGTTCGAAACTTCACGCCCTCGGCTTCCATCTGCGCCATCCGGCGATCGATGAACTGCTTCTGCATCTTGAAGTCTGGGATGCCGTATCGCAGCAATCCGCCAATCCGGTCATCACGCTCGAACAGTGTCACTGCGTGGCCAGCGCGCGCCAGCTGCTGTGCACAGGCCATCCCGGCCGGCCCTGACCCGATCACGGCCACTGCTTTGCCGGTCGAATGCTGCGACGGTTCGGGTGTCACCCAGCCTTCCGCCCAGGCGTGCTCAATAATCGTCAGTTCCACCTGCTTGATGGTCACCGCGTCGCTGTTGATCCCCAGCACGCAGGCTGCCTCGCACGGCGCCGGGCAGAGCCGGCCCGTGAACTCTGGGAAGTTGTTTGTCGCATGCAGCCGGTCGATGGCGTCTCGCCAGTGCGACCGGTAGACGAGGTCATTCCAGTCTGGAATCAGATTGCCAAGCGGGCAGCCCTGGTGACAAAACGGGATGCCGCAGTCCATACAGCGCGCCGCCTGCTGCTTCAGCCGTTCAACTGGGAACTCCTCGTACACCTCCAGCCAGTCGGTCACACGTTCGCTAACCGGACGGCGGGTTGGGAGCTGGCGCCGGTGTTCCATGAACCCCGTGGGCTTAGCCAATGGCCGCTCCAACCACTTCCTGCCGAGGCTGTTCAGCTGCCGCTAGCTGCTCCGCAAGCACGCGCCGGTACTCAGTTGGCATCACCTTCACAAACCGCATCGCCGCCCGCGGCCACTCCTGCAAGAGCCGCGCCGCAACGGTGCTCCCCGTGTACTCGCGGTGCCGCTCGAGCAGTCCCCGCACCAGTTCCAGGTCCTCTGCTTCCTCCAACCGCTCCAGGCCAACCATCTGCTGGTTGCAACGGGACTCGAAGTCGCCATCCTCGTCGTACACGTACGCGATCCCGCCGCTCATCCCAGCGCCAAAATTGCGGCCAGTCTTGCCGATCACCACCACCCGCCCGCCCGTCATGTACTCGCAGCCGTGGTCGCCCGTGCCTTCGACCACGGCGACTGCGCCGCTGTTGCGCACGGCGAAGCGCTCGCCAGCCACTCCGCGGAAGAACGCAGCCCCGCTCGTTGCTCCGTACAACACCGTGTTGCCAACGATGATGTTCTCCTCAGGAACGAAGGTCGCGCCTTTCGGTGGGTAGACGATCACCATCCCTCCCGAAAGCCCCTTTCCTACGTAGTCGTTGGCGTCTCCCTCAAGCTCGAGGGTGATCCCGGACGGCACAAAGGCTCCAAAGCTCTGTCCAGCGGAGCCTTCGAACCGAATGTGAATCGTGTCGTCCGGCAGCCCAGAAAAGCCGTAGCGGCGCGTCAGTTCGCTGCCCAGCATCGTCCCTACCGTGCGGTTGACGTTGCGCACAGCCATGTCGATCGTCACCCGCTCGCCATTCAGTAACGCAGGCTCGGCGAGTGCGATGAGCTCGTTATCTAGCGCCGCTTCCAGGCCGTGGTCCTGCGTCGTGATGCAATGCGTGGCTACCGACGCATCAACCTCCGGACGGTAAAGGATGGCCGAGAGGTCCAGCCCCTGAGCCTTCCAGTGGTCGACTGCGCGTCGCATGTCTAGCAGATCGCTCCGTCCAACCATCTCGTCCAGCGTTCGGAATCCAAGTGATGCCATCAGTTCGCGCACTTCTTCCGCGATGAACCGGAAGAAATTGATGACGTGCTCCGCCTGGCCAGTGAACTTTTCGCGCAGCAAGGGATTCTGCGTCGCGATCCCCACCGGACAAGTGTCCAGGTGGCAGACGCGCATCATTACGCAGCCCATCACCACCAGCGGCGCAGTCGCGAACCCAAACTCCTCCGCGCCAAGCAGCGCAGCAATCACCACGTCCCGCCCAGTCTTCAGCTGGCCATCGACCTGCACAACGATGCGATCGCGCAGCTTGGTCATCACAAGCGTCTGTTGCGTCTCAGCCAGTCCCAGCTCCCAGGGGATGCCCGCATGCTTCAGGGACGTCAACGGGCTCGCGCCGGTGCCGCCATCATGGCCGCTGATCAGCACAAGGTCCGATTTCGCCTTCGCAACGCCCGCGGCCACCGTCCCAACGCCCACTTCGGCCACGAGCTTCACGCTCACCCTCGCCCGCGGGTTCGAATTCTTCAGGTCGTGGATCAGCTGTGCCAGGTCTTCAATCGAATAGATGTCGTGGTGCGGCGGCGGGCTGATCAGGCCCACGCCAGGCGTCGCGTACCGCACAGCAGCGATCCACGGGTAGACCTTGGCGCCTGGCAACTGCCCGCCCTCGCCAGGTTTCGCGCCTTGCGCCATCTTGATCTGCAACTCGTCGGCGTTCACGAGGTACTCGCTCGTCACGCCAAAGCGCCCAGAGGCTACCTGTTTGATCGCACTCCGGCGCAGGTCGCCGTTCGCATCGGCAACAAACCGTCGGCGATCCTCGCCGCCTTCGCCAGTGTTGCTCTTGCCGCCAATGCGGTTCATCGCGATCGCCAGCGTCTCGTGCGCCTCGGCGCTGATGCTCCCGAAGGACATCGCACCCGTCGCGAAGCGCGTGAACAGGCTTTCCGCCGGCTCCACTTCTTCGATTGGCACTGGAGGCTGGTCGCTGTGCATGTCGAAAAGCCCGCGCAGAGTCGCCATCCGCTCGCTCTGGTCGTTCACGAGCGCCGTGTATTCGCTGAAGACTTTCTTCTGGCCCGTCTGCGTTGCGTGCTGCAGCTTGAACACGGTGTCCGGGTTAAACAGATGGTATTCGCCGTCTCTCCGCCACTGGTACTGCCCACCCCACACCAGTTCCTCTAGCCCACCATCCCTGATTGGGAACGCCCGGGAGTGATGCGCCAGCGTCTCGATCGCCACCTCGTCGATGCCAATGCCGCCGATGCGAGATGCCGTCTTCGTAAAGTAGAGGTCGATCAGCGCGTCCGAGAGGCCAATCGCCTCGAAGATCTGCGCGCCGCGGTAGCTGTGGATCGTCGAGATGCCCATTTTGGACATCACCTTCACGACGCCCTTCTTGATCGCCTTCAGGTAGTGCTCCCGCGCAACCTCCGCCGAGAGGTCGGGCGCTAGATAGCCTTCTTCCCGTAGCTGGTCGAACGTATCTAGCGCGAGATACGGGTTGATAGCGCCCGCCCCGTACCCTATCAACAGCGCGAAATGATGCACTTCGCGTGCATCGCCAGTCTCGACGATGAGTCCCACCTGGGTGCGCTTGCGCTCGCGCACCAGGTGGTTATGGAGCCCCGCAACCGCCACGAGCGATGGCATCGGCGCGTTTTCGGCGTCCACGCCACGGTCCGAGAGGATCAAGATCTTCGCGCCGCTGGCGATCGCCCGGTCCGCTCGTTCGAACAGGTCATCCAGCGCCGGCCCAAGCGCCGCCGGCCCTGCATTCGCCGGGAACAGCATCGGCAGTACCGTCGCCTGCAACGCGTGGTCCTTCAATGACTTAAATTTCGCCAATTCCTGGTTGTTCAGGAACGGCGTATCCAGGCTCACCAGGTGGCAGTTCTCTGGCTCGGGGTCGAGCAGGTTGCCTTCTGGACCAATCACCGTCTTCACAGACGTGACCAGCTCCTCGCGAATCGCATCCAGTGGCGGGTTCGTTACTTGCGCAAACAACTGTTGGAAATAGTTGTAAAGCGGCTGCGGGCGGTCCGAGAGGACAGCAAGCGGCGTATCCGTGCCCATCGAACCGAGTGCTTCTTCGCTGTTCGCCGCCATCGGCCCAAGGATGTACTTCACGTCCTCCAGCGAGTAGCCGAATGCCATCTGCTGCTTGAGCAGGGTCGCGCTCGTGGGCGAAGCCGGCATTTCTACTTCCGGTATGCTCTCAATAGGGATGAGATTCTGTTCCAGCCACTTCTGGTACGGGTGCTCAGCGGCTAGCTTCGCCTTCAACTCCGCGTCATCGATAATCCGCCCCTCTTCGATGCTCACCAGGAACATCTTGCCAGGCTGCAACCGCCCTTTGTGCAGGATCCGCTCGGGTGCGATTGGCAACACACCCACCTCCGAGGCCATGATCACCAGGTCGTCCTTGGTCACATAAAAGCGCGACGGCCGCAGTCCGTTGCGGTCCAACACAGCGCCAATTGTCTTGCCGTCCGTGAACGCCACCGAAGCAGGCCCGTCCCACGGCTCCATCAGGCAACTCTGGTATTCGTAGAATGCCTTTTTCTCCGCGCTCATCGATTCGTGCCCGCTCCACGCTTCAGGGATGAGCATCAGCATCGCAAGCTCTAGCGGTCGCCCGGACTGGACCAGTAGCTCCAGCGCCTGGTCCAGGCAGGCCGTGTCGCTTCCCTGTTCGTTCTTCATCACCGGCAGAATCTTGTTGATGTCGTCGTACAGCGGCGAGGCGAATAGCGCCTCACGGGCCGTCATCCAGTTCACGTTGCCGCGCTTCGTGTTGATCTCGCCGTTATGGGAAATCATCCGGTACGGGTGCGCCAGTTCCCACGTGGGGAATGTGTTGGTGCTGAAGCGCGAGTGGAACATCGCAAGGGCGCTAATCATGTGCCGATCGCGGAGGTCCGGGAAATATTCGCGCAGCTGCAGCGCCGTGAGCATTCCCTTGTACACGAGCGTCCGGCACGAGAGGCTCGGAAAGTAGAAGAACTCCTCGTTCTTGATCCCCCAGCGCTTGATGGCCTTCTCGAATCGCTTGCGGATGACGTACAGCTTGCGTTCGAAAGCGTCGTCGTCCGCCAATCCTGCGCCGCGCCCGATGAACACATGGTGCATCGAAGGCTCCACAGCAAGCGCGCTGTCGCCGATCATCGAGTTGTCCGTTGGGACTTCGCGCCAGCCAAGCAGATGCTGGCCCTCCTCTTCGACGATCGCGGCGAAGAGCGCCATCGCCTGGGCACGGTCGCGCGCATCCTTCGCCCCAAAGAACAGCCCGGCCCCGTACTGCCCCGCCTCTGGCAACCGGATGTTGATCTTGGCGCACTCGCGCCGGAAAAATTCGTGCGGCAACTGGATCAGGATCCCGGCGCCGTCCCCCGTGTTTACTTCGCACCCGCAGGCGCCGCGATGGTTCAGATTCTCGAGCGCCGTCAGCCCGTCGTGAACGATCTGGTGAGAACGCTGCCCCTTGAGATGGACGATGAACCCAACCCCGCAACTGTCGTGCTCGTGCTCGGGGTTGTACAGCCCTTGCGCGGACGGCATTCCTGGAAGGCCCATCGTCTTCTACCCAACCTGCGAGACTTTGCCTGCCGGCTCCCAATTCGGGAATGTGCGTCGCCACTATGTGAAAAACGGGGCCCGCTTCACTTTGTGAAAACTATCCCAAATGCACGGAAACAGAGAGGTGAGTTCGCAGTATAGCAGGATGGTCAACTGATTCGCGAGCGCCCGGCGCTGAGTAAAAACCTCGGCCGCCGTTCCTGCCGCCCGCTGAATCGCATTTGGCCCACGCCGTATACTTGGTGGCAACCGCCGCGCAGGAGCAAACGTATGACCCACGAATCGTACTGGACGCCCGAACACCTCGAGGAGGTCGTCAGCCAGCGCGCCCGCATCCTTGGCCCCAGCGTTTGGGCCGCCGCTACGCCGGACCGTGGCCCGGTCATCTCCTTCGCCGGCGGCTTGCCAGACATCCCATCGCTCCCCGGCGACATCCTTGTGAAAGCTACTCGCACCGTGCTCGACCGCGAGCAGAAGGAAGCGCTCGAATATGGCGGCACCTTCGGGGCAGGCCCACTGCGCGCGGCGATCGCCGAACGCTCTTCCAAAATCGAAGGCATCCCCGTCAGCGTCGACCAGGTGATCGTCTCCTCGGGCTCTGCGCACGCGATCGGCATGGTCTGCGAAACGCTCCTCGACCCTGGCGATATCGTGCTCGTCGAAAGCCCCAACTTCCCCGGCAGCATGCGCACCATCAAGTCCTTCGGCGCTGAGCAAGTGGCCGTACCCATGGACGAATACGGCCTGCGCGTCGATCTGCTTGAAGACGAACTGAAGAAGCTGGCCGATGCCGGCAAGCGCGCTAAGTTCATCTATTGCATCCCCACCCACCAGAACCCAGCGGGCTGCACCCTGGACCTCAAGCGCCGCGAAAAGCTGCTCGCGCTCGCCCAGCAGTACAACACTTTCATCCTCGAAGACGACGCCTACGGCGAGCTCTGGTTCGAAAAGACCCCGCCCCCGTCCCTCTTTGCCCTTAGCAACGGCGACCACGGCGTGAAAGTTTCCAGCTTCTCCAAAATCATCGCCACCGGCCTGCGCATGGGCTGGGCGATGGGCCCGGCCCCGCTCATCAGCCGCATGGCCTCCGTCCGCTTCGATATGGGCACCAGCCCATTCCAGGGCCGCGTGATTGCCGAGATGATCACCAACGGCGACCTGGATCGCCACATCGAGCGCCTGCGCGCAATCTACCTGCGCAAACTGGAGCGGGTTGAATCGGCCCTCAAGGACTACTGCGCCGATTACTGCACCTACGAACGTCCCCAGGGCGGATTCTTCCTCTGGCTGCTTCTCCGCCCTGGGATGAGCTCACGGGACGTCCAAATGGCGGCCAATGAGCGTGGCGTCATCGTCGGCCAGGGCCCCCAATTCTTCGCCGATGGCAAAGCCACCAACCACGTGCGCCTGGCGTTCAGCTACGTGGCCATGGAAGACATCGAAGAGGGCATTCACCGCCTCGGCGAGGCGATGGGCGAAGTGGCCGCGCGCACCTCGGCCAAGTAGGCGGGCTTCGAACGCCCGCGATCGGTCTGCACCTGGCAGACCATGCTGTTGCCTGACTCACACGGGCAATCCACTCGAATGACGCGCTGACGTAGAATCGCGCCACCGGAGGCATCACATGCACAACGTCACCATCGGCAACGTCGAGATCACCGCCCTGCTCGACACTGCCATCCTCATGAATCCGCACCAGTTTCTGCCGCCTTATGCCGACCAGATGCTGCGAGAATATGCCGATAGCGTCGATGAACGCGGCCTGATGCCGATGGCGGTCACCTGTTACCTCGTCCGCTCGGCGGGGAAAACGCTCATCGTTGATACCGGCCTCGGCAATCGCCGGCGTCCTGGCTTCCCACCCGGGAACCTCGACCAGGCTCTGCGCGAAGCTGGTGTCAGCCCCTCCGACATTGACGTGGTCCTTAACACCCACCTGCACATAGACCACGTCGGCTGGAACACCGTGGATCGCGAGGACGGCAAACGGGAGGTGTTCTTTCCAAACGCCCGCTTCTACTTTCAACAAGCCGAATGGGACTTCTGGATGACGACCGAACAGCTCAGTCAACCGCAAAACGCCCACCTCGTTCAGTGTGTCGAGCCGTTGAAGGACACGGGCCGCATCACGTTCGTCGAGAAAGAGCAGGCGATCGACGACAATCTGACGTTCATCCCGACTCCCGGCCACACCCCCGGCCATGTCGCCATCGGCATTATGTCTGGTGGGGAACGCGCGGTTGTTGTCGGCGACGCCAGTCACCACCCGGCCCAACTCCTCCATCCCGATTGGTCACCAGCATTCGATACCGACCCTGTACAATCCGCGAAGACTCGCGACGCTCTTTTCGACCGCGCAATCACCGAAGATCGGACCTGGATCGCCGGCCACTGGCAGTACCCAGGTATTGGCCGCATCGTCCGCCTGGAAGGAAAGCGGTTATTCCAGGCCCTTTAACCGGCGCTGGGAAAGGTTGCCCGCGGCCCGACCAACGGCGTAGGTTGCGCGCATGCGGATAGCGGCTGCGGTGGTGGTGCTTCTCGTCTCAGTTTCTTTTGGAGCGTCTGTGGACAGCGCTCGCCGCACCGAGGCTGCGACCCCTCTTGCCATCACCGTCACCTCTTCGGCCGACACGGCGGAGGCTGCTATCTGCCCCGATGCCTCGCGCTGCACCCTTCGCAAAGCACTCGAAACAGCGAACGCCGACGTCGTGTCATCAGCCGTGACGATCACCTTCGCCCCCTCCGTATTTTCGGTTGCCACCCCCGCCACGATCACGGTCGGCATTCTCCCGCTGCCGATCGCTACGCGCGCCGATCTCACCATCGACGGCTCCGGGTCCGGGGTGCGCATTGCTGGTCCACCCCTGGGCACCGCTCCCATTGCCGACGGATTGGTGCTGACCGGTGCGCGGGCGCGCGTCCAGGGCATCTCTATCGCGAAGTTCACGGGCACCTGCCTGACATTAGCCGGCGCGGACGGTTTCATCGGTGGAGATAGAGCGTCTGGTCACGGCAATACCCTCGGCGACTGCTCGACAGCGATCCGTGCCGAGGGAACAAACGCCCGGATTCACGGCAACAGCGTTGGTTTCGGCGAAGACGGCCTTGTCGCCGCCCCAGTCCAGATCGGCATCGTAGTCACCGCCTCCGGCGCAGCCATCGGCGATGACGGACTCGGCGCCGGCTATCAGAATCGCGTGGGGAATGCCCAGGGTGGCCTGCTGGCGGGCGGCTTTGGGACGACTCCCATAGCCGGAATCAAGATCGTCGGGAACACGATCGGAACGCGCAGCGATGGCAGTCCTGCCGCGGTTGGCACGGCCGTCCGAATCCTCGCGCTCGTTACCTCTGCGCAGGTCGCTTCGAACAGCATCTCCAACGCTCACACAGGCGTCGCTGTCCAGGGCTCCCTGGTCTCCCCATCGGCGATGGGCGTCCGAATCACCGGAAACGTCTTCGCGAAAATCGGCCATCTCTCCATCGACCTCAACGAAGACGACCAGGCCAACCCCAACGATGAAGGCGACGCCGACACCGGGGCGAACGGTTTGCTGAACCACCCTCGCATCACCCGCGCGATCCAATCGCGAATCTCCGGCGCGGCCTGCGCCGGCTGTCAGGTACAGCTCTACCTTGCCGCCCACGCCCCTGGCGGCAGCGTCGATTTCGGGGCCACTCCGGTTCCCGGAGGCGTCGTACAGTCCGCCTTGGACGGCACGTTCTCATTCGAAAGCCCGGCGGTCACCCCCGGCCAGTGGGTCACGGCGCTTGCCACCGACGCCCAGGGCAACACCAGCGAGTTCGCCCCCAGCAGCCGCGTGGGCGCCGGGAGCATCCAATGTGGCAACGGCACGCTCGAGACCGGCTGGAACCTCGTTGGATATTTCGGCGCCGAAACGGTAAACCTCGGTGGGTCTTTTCCCATCGAAGGCGCAGGAACCGGACGTGTCCGCGCGATCTACCACCTCGCTGCAGGCACCACCAACTACACCCACTGGTTCGCCGATGCTTCGTTCGCGCGAACGCTCTTCTCGCTCGAGCCGGGCGAGGCCTACTGGTTCCTCGCTGACGGACCGGCCGCTCTGGCTGGTGGCTTCTCGCTCTCCGCACCCATCGCAGTCCAACTCAAGGCCGGCTGGAACACCGTGGTTTACATCGGTGCTTCGGCTCCGGTGGCTGACGCCTTCGCCAGTTTGGGCGCGAACTACAAGGAGGTTTACGCCTGGAACGCTGCTGCTAGCGCCTGGTCTTCGTACAGCGCCGAAGGGGCGCCGCCGTGGGCCCAGGGATTCACTGAGGTTCAAGCTTGCCGCGCCTTCCAGGTTTTCTCTGCCGCCGATGCACTGCTGGTTCCGCTTCAACCCTAGCCTGCCGGTATACTGCCCAATCACCCCCAATTGCAACCGGAGGCGCCAGATGGCCATCGAAATACGCGCGTGCAAAGACGCGGAAGAACTCGCCGAATACGGCCGCATCGTCAGCTACGTCTTCGCCTCCACCGAAGGCATGGACGACGAACTGGCCACCACGCAGCCAGATTGGACCACCTGCGCCTTCGTGGACGGAAAGATGGCCGGCACCCTTGGCACGTTCCCCTTCACCGTTCGGCTGAACGGGGCGCCCGTGGCCATGGGTGGCGTCACCGCCGTTGGTACTTTGCCATCGCATCGCCGCCAGGGCTTGCTGCGAAAAATCATGGTCGAAGCACTCTCCACCATGCGCGACCGCCGCCAGTCGTACGCCATCCTTTGGGCCAGCATGGCGGCCATCTACCAGCGCTTCGGTTATGGCCTGGCCTCCACCCAGGTCCGATACAACTTCGACCCCCGAGACGTCGCCTACGAACGCCCCGTCTCAACGCCCGGCACGATCGAGCTGATGACCAAGGAAGACGCCTTTCCGCTCCTCAAACAGATCTATGTCCAGCACGCCACACCCCGCAACCTGCACATCCACCGCTCCGTGCCCTTGTGGGAAGCAGGTACCCTCAGACCGCCGAAGAAAGGCCAGCCGCTCTACATCGCGGTCTACCGCAATGCAGATGGCGAGCCCCGCGGCCACCTTGTCTACTCAACCTCCGAGGAGCCGCGGAGCAAACCCGGCCCGGGCCAGAAAATGGTCGTCAACGACTTCATCCCGCTCGACCTCGAAGCTCAGGCCGCCCTTTGGGAGTACATCCGCAGACACGACCTTGTCGGTCGCGTCCAGCTCCACGGAATGCCCGAGGATGACTCTCTGCCCGCACTCCTGCTCGAACCGCGCATGCTCAATCGCAGCACGGGCGATGAGATCTGGATGCGCGTCGTCGATGTCGAACAGGCTCTCCCGCAGCGCCCCTACGGCTCACGCGGTGAACTGACGCTTGCAGTCGAGGGCGATGACCTCTGTCCCTGGAACAACGGCACGTATCTGTTGGAGACCGATGGCCGCACGTCGGCGGTGCAGCGCACCACTCGCTCCGCCCAACTCACGCTGTCGCCCAACACCCTCGCGTCGTTGCTCGCCGGCCATCGGAGCGCGACATAC
This sequence comes from Tepidiformales bacterium, assembly GCA_038323265.1. Classification (GTDB taxonomy): domain Bacteria; phylum Chloroflexota; class Dehalococcoidia; order Tepidiformales; family Tepidiformaceae; genus PNKC01. The sequence continues at coordinate 3,241 of JBBQGT010000030.1, read as the reverse complement.
CACCAACGTGCCGGGCAACTCGTCGCCGCGGATCAGTCAGCCCTCGCGATCGCCGACGCCATCTTTTGTGCGGAGTACGCGCCGCACTGTCCGAACGGCTTCTAACGCGGCGCCACCCGCAATCGAACCTCGCGCAACCGCCTTATCGAGCCCAGCACCTTCGCCTGGTCGTCCGTTAAGTGGCGGACGATGATGTCGGTGTAGCCCATCCCGCCGTACTCCGCGAACGCGGCGGTCATCTCGTCGATATCCCCATACGTTGAGGCTGAGGGGTCGTGACCGCGGTAGCCGGCTCGAATGATCGGCCCCGCGACGTTCTCCGCGTCCGCCTTTGAGTCGCCCACGTAGATGTCCCGCCTGATGGCGATTGCCGCCGGCTCGCGATCGTGGGCAGCGCAGCGATTGCGGTAATAGGCGGCCCAGTGCTTGGCCTGCTCGGGTGTCAGTTCTGGCCCCGCAAGCCACGCCTCGCCCAGCCGCGCCGCGCGGTCGATCGATGGCTCAGCGCTGCCCCCAATCCAGAAATCCACAGGCTCTGGCGGGCAGGGCGCAATGCGTGCTCCCTGGAAATGGTAGCGGCCGTCCGCGTTCACGGTCTCGCCGCGCAACAGCCGCCGTACGACGTCCAGACCCTCTTCGAACAGCGACGGCCGATGCCGGATGTTCGCCCCGAGCGCTGCAAACTGCTGATGTCCCGCCCCAAGTGCGCATTGCACGATGAATCGCCCCTCGGCGATCGATGCAAGCGTGCCAATCTGTTCGGCGGCCAGCACCGGGTTCCAAAGCGGCAACAGAAACAAACATCCTGCTGGCTTGTCACCCCATTCGGCCAACAACCTGCCGGTCATCGGCACGTTCTGGTAGTACGGCATCGGCATCGCGTGGTGGTCGCCAACAAATAGCGAATCGAGCCCCGCCTCTCGGGCCGCCGCGGCCCGCTCGATCATCATCCGCGCACCCGCGCGGACGTCCTCAATCATGTGTGAACTGGTGAGCGAAATTCCGATGCGCATCGTGTCTCTCCGCTGATGGTGCGCGCTACGGTACACGCCGCCGAAACAGGCGTCAGGCCTCCGCGAACAAGGCCAGTACGTCCGGGCCAAGATCAGCGCGCGCTGCGTCCCGCAGCCGTACGGACGGCCGGTGAAAAATCTGTTCGACCAGTGACCGCGTCAACACGTCCAGCGTCTCGGGCGAAACCTCCGGGTGGAGTCGCTGCATGCGAGACAGTTCGCGCTGGCGCACCTTTTCGACTTCGAAACGCAATGCCCCAACCGCCGAATCACTGCTCGCTCGCGCTGCCGCCGCCCGCTGCATGACGATCTCGGCGAGCCGCGTCCGCAGTTCCAATCGCCGGCGCACCGCATGGGGACGTGACTCTTCGTCCGCCAACAGGTCACCAATCGTCACCAGCGGCCCGGGCCAATCACCGAAGTTGCGCGGCGTACCCAAATCAATCGCCAGCGCGGCCTCGGGAAGCAGGTTCGCTGCGATCTCTCCCGCTCCTGATCCGAGGCACCCGGCAATAACATCCACCCGAACCAGCGAAACAGCATCGGCGAGCGGCACGAACTCCGGTCGCCAACCCTTTGCCCCGGCCGGCTCGGCACGGCTGGCCACAACCACCCGAGAGAAGCCAATTTCTCGCCCTCGCCGCGAGACGAGCCGTCCCATCGCGCCGGCGCCAAGCACAAGCAATGTCCCCACTGCCGGAACTGCCGCCACTCGCATGCCTTGATCGAGAAGGTGGCCCGCGTGGCTATCGAAATTCGTTTCCCGCCGCAACTGCCGGGCAGCGGCGATGGCCACATCCGCCAGACTCCGCAGCTGCCCGGAAGCATCAGCGAATGCCGCACGAACTTGTCCGATGATCTGTTCTTCGCCCAGGACCACCGAATGCAAGCCCGCGGCAACCTCTGCCAGGCGCAGAAGGGCTGGCTCGCCAGTCCAGCTCTCTGGCGCTCCGCAACCGCACGGCGCCAACCCGAAAGCCTCGAGCCGCTGGCAGCTGCTGACGATCGCCCGCCCCATATGCGCGTCTCGAACCGCGGTATCGACGCGCGCCATGTCGCTCGGCCCAAGCGATACCGTCGTCCAGCCGCAGCCGTGCAAACCGTCGATAGCCACTGCTTCAGTCATAAAGTTGATTGAGTGTATCAACATTGTCGCCAACCACACCAGCGGATTCAGCCACCGAGGCTTTTGACTGCCGGGATGGGCCTCTGGCTCGTCCGGTACTCAGCTTTTCCTGATTCCAACAGGTCGCCGCCGCGACAGTCGTTCACCACAATCGCCGGAAAGCCCTCCACCTCCAGCCGCCGTATCGCTTCGGTCCTCAGGTCCTCGAACGCCACCACTTCTGCCGACTTGATGTGCCGGTTCAGCAGCGCACCCGTACCGCCGACAGCGATGCAATAGACCGCATGGTGCTCCTTGATCGCCGCCCGAATCGCTGGCCCGCGTCCGCCCTTGCCAATAATCCCTTTCAGCCCAAGTTCGAGCATCGGCAGCGTATAAGGGTCCAGGCGCATCGCGGTCGTTGGCCCCGCTGACCCGATGACTTCGCCCGGCCGCGGCGGCGTAGGCCCAACGTAGTAGATCACCTGCCCGCGGAGGTCGACCGGCAGTGGCTCGCCCTTGTTGATCAGTTCGATCAGGCGCTTATGAGCTGCGTCGCGAGCGGTGTAGATGACGCCCGTAAACGTCACATGCGTCCCGGCGTTCAAGGTCTCAATCACCTGATCTGTTAGGGGAGTAGCCAGGGCGACGCTTTCGGCCATCGGGTCACTTCCTCGGTTCTGTGCTGGCCGGCAGGGCCGTGATCTCTTTGGTCATCGTTATGAAATGAGCCGGGAGCTTCAAGCCTTTCAGTTCGTCCTTGGGCCACTCCTCCGTCCCAGAAACGCGGTAGCCAGATCGCTCGTAAAACGGCGGCAACTCTTCGCGAAGGTTGACCACAGTTAGGTCTATCGCCGAGCAGCCGCGCTCCGCCGCGAAGGCTTCGGCTGCCGCGATTAGCTGTCGCCCAAGCCCAGACCGTTGGCGCGACGGCGCCACCGAAAGCATGCCGAAGTACCCGCGTCCTTCGCTCGCGGTCACGTAGACGGCGCCGTTCAATCCGCCATCCAGCCCGTCGGCGACCAGGAACGTGCCCTTCTCGATCAACTGGGCCACTTCTGCCTTGGTCGTCCGCTCCGGGTTCAACTTGAAGAAGGCCTCGACGAGGTATGCGGAGTTGATC
>JBBQGT010000029.1:0-27530 GCA_038323265.1 Tepidiformales bacterium | reverse complement strand
ATGCAGCAGGAAGATGAGATTCGCCAGATGAGCGCCTACATCACGGGACAGCCGCCGGCTTAGGCCTGCCTAGCGCCCGTTGAACTTCGGCTCGCGGCGTTCGACGAAGCTGAGCGCGCCTTCCCGGTGGTCTTCGGTGGTAAACAAGTAGGCCAGGGAACTGCCGACGTAGGCGCCCATCTCCTCCATGCCGGAGTGGACGCTTCGCCGCAGCCCCTCCTTCATGTAGCGCATGGCAATCGGCGGGTTGGCCGCGATCTTGCGCGCCATGTCGAGCGCCGTTGGCATGAGTTCGTCGTGCGGGACGACTTTTGAGACGAGGCCGATGCGCTCTGCCTCCGGCGCCTCGATGACATCGCCCGTGAACAGCAGCTCAGCCGCTTTCGACGGGCCAACCAATCGCGGCAGTCGCCACAATCCCCCGATATCCGAAACCAGCCCGCGCTTGATGAACAGTTCACCGAACTTCGCGCGGTCCGAGGCGATGCGAATGTCGCAGAAGAGCGTGAGGTCCATGCCCCAGCCGACCGCCGGGCCGTTCACTGCGGCGATGACCGGTTTGTCGCATTCGAGCACGGCGACCGCCGCCGGGGTAGGCCGCGGACGCACGTCGCGAAGGCGTGTGACCGTTGCATCGCGCTGTTCGCCGAGCATGATCTGCTTGACATCATCCCCCGAGCAGAAGGCGCGGCCAGCGCCGGTGACAATGACGCAGCGCACCTCGGGGTCGCGGTGGGCCTGGCGGAAGGCTTCCTCCAGCTCCCCGTAGAGGCTGCGGGTCAACGCGTTCATCGCCTCGGGGCGGTTTAGCGTGACGGTGGCGATGTTCTCGGCAACGACGTACTCGAGTTCGGACACTGTGTGGTTCTCCGCGGATGAATGGGCATAGTCGTGCGCCAACGGGCGAGCGCTGTCAAGCGCGAGACATCACGCTGACCACTCGGTATGGTTCTGGCACCGCAGTTTGAAGGAGAACGACATGACCTCACCAGAAGCCGTAGCCGCCAGGCCCGAAGACCTGGGAATCGAAAGCGAGAAGCTCGAAGCCGTTTTCGCGAGGGCGAAACGGGACGTGGACGACGGCGTTGTGCCCAGCGCGCAGATCGCGATCGCGCGGCACGGAAAGCTCGCCGGGCTTCGCACCTACGGCAGCGTGAACCACGGGGGCACCGAGACGCCTGCGACGGATGAGACGCTCTACACCATCTTTTCGTGCACAAAGGCAATCGTCGGCTCGGCCGTTTGGACGCTGTTTGAAGATGGGCTGCTGAAGCTGGACGAGAGGATCGTGGACATCATCCCGGAGTTCAATACGAACGGAAAGGAAGTCATCACCGTCGAGCAGGTGCTGACGCACACTTCCGGCTTCCCGATGGCGCCGTTCCGCGCCACGGACTGGGACGACCGTGAGCGGCGGTTGCAGCGCTTCGCACAGTGGCGCCTGAACTGGGAGCCGGGGACGAAATTTGAGTACCACGCAAGCTCCGCTCACTGGGTTCTCGCCGAGATCATCGAGCGGCGCACCGGCCAGGACTTCCGCACGTACCTGCGCGCTCGCATCCTTGACCCCATGGAACTGGACGACCTGTACGTGGGCATGCCCGAAGCAGTTAACGGGAGCGTGGCGGATGTGCGCTATATGGGCCCGCCCGTGCCGCCAGAGGGCGGTTGGGGCGAGGTGACCCCCGAGGCGATCTCTGGCATGAACGCTCTCTCCCAACGCATCGTAGGTGTGCCGGGTGGCGGCGGGATCGCGGGGGCGGCGCAGCTAGCGCTCTTCTATCAGCCGCTGATCAATGGCGGTGTGACCGCGGCCGGCACGCGGGTGATGAAGGCCGAGACGATCGAATTCGCCACCACGGTTCGGACCAAAGACTTTCACGTCGACCCGCTGCTGGGCCATCCGATCAACCGCGCGCTCTCGGTAGTCGTCGCGGGGGCCGATGGCAAGGCGCCGGCGCGCGGATTTGGGCATTCCAGTTCGGCCCGCGCGTTCGGCCACGCGGGAGCGGGCGGACAGATCGCCTGGGGAGACCCGGAATCGGGTATCTCCATCGGGTACTGCACGGACGGCTTCATCGACCCGCTGATCCAGGGCCGGCGGACCGTTGCGCTGAGCAGCCTCGCGGGCCAGTGTCTCGCCTGAGAGGCTTCGTGGGTAGTTGCTGGCACGTCTGTTAGGGGAGCGGACGCTAGCATGGTGCGGTGTCAGCGAAGCGAACTTCGACGCTTAGTAGTGCCCATCCGGCCCGCCGATTCGGTTCCCCGACCCTTGCGAAGTTGGGTGCGGGCGTCCAGTTTCGCGCGTGGCAAGCGGCGACGGCGGTGCTCACGCGGCTGCCGGCGCGCGCCGGGTATGCGCTAGCAAGCGTCGTTGGGACGATTGGCTACTACCTGTGGCCGCGCGGGCGAAGGGCGATGCACCGCAACTACGGCCACGTGTTGCCTGGGGCCAGCCAAGGCGAGATCCGGCGGATCGCGCGGCGTTCGCTGATCAACTACTGCTGCTACCTCCTGGATTTCATTCGCTTCCCTTCGCTGACCGCCGAACAGATTCAAGCCGCGGTTGGCGGTGGCGATCACTTCGGTGCGCTCGACCGAGCACTTGAAGGCGGGAAGGGCGCGGTCGTCGTCGGCGTTCACTTCGGCAATTGGGACCTGGGCGCCGGGGCAGTCGCCGCGCGAGGGTATCCCGTGACCGTGGTCGCCGAGACCTTCGGCGATTCGCGCCTGGACGCGATGGTGGTTGGGGCGCGCACCCGGTTGGGCATGACTGTACTGAAGATGGAGCGGGCGGGACCCTCGTTGATTCGAACGCTGCAGCGCAACGGATTGTTAGCACTGTTGATTGACCGGCCGGGTACTGGCGATGGGGTGCGAGTCAATTTCTTCGGCGCGGAAGTGGATGCGCCATCGGGCCCGGCGCGGCTCGCGCTCCGCACCGGTGCGGCCGTTGTGGTCGCGGCGTTCCCCCGCGCCGTCTCCCGGCGGTTGGAAGTGGAGACGCTCACCGACTTCGCAATTGCTACGCCGACGAGTCGGACGGACGAAGATGTTGTCCGGCTCACCCAGCAGATTATGGAGACCGCCGAGCGGTTCATCCGTCAGCACCCGGAGCAGTGGTACATGTTTCGCGAGATGTGGCCACGCCGTGCGAGCAGGGCAGCTTCGTGAGCAAAGCTCGCGTTGCCCGGGTCCTACAGCCGGTGGTTGGGCGATTTCCGCAATTCTTCTACCGGTTGTCGCCGCTGATTGGTTGGTTGGCCTATCACCTGCGACCGGGCGTACGGCGCAACGTGGTTCGGAACATGCTGCCGCTCTGCGATGGGGATCTGCCGCGGGCCAAGCGGGAGGCCGTACGCGCTTGCCGCTTCGTCGCCCAGTACTGGGTAGACCTTGCGTCCCTGCCGCGCCGCAAGATGGAGCACTTCGAAGCGGAGCGCATCACGCTCATCAACGGCCACCGGCTGGCCGTGCTGGATGAGGCCGGCCCGGTCGTGGCCGTAAGTGCCCACATGGGCAACGTGGAACTCGTCATCCAGGCGCTGACCTACCGCGGGCGAGACTTCATCGCCCTGGTGGAGGCTCTGGAGCCGCCTGAGTGGTCGAACTACCTGTTGGAGCTGCGGTCGTCGACCGGCGGCAACTTTCACGAAGCCGGGTTCGGCGGCTTGCGGTCTTCGCTTTCCGCTTTGAAGCACGGCCAACTGGTGGGCCTGATGGGCGATCGCGACATCCAGCAGACGGGCCTTTGCGTGGACCTTGTTGGACAATGCGTGAAACTGCCGCGGGGCCCGTGGGAATTGGCCAGGCGGAGCGGCGCCGTGGTGTTGCCCGTGTTCTGTTCGCGCACGAAACGCGACTTCTTCGATGTTTACGTCGAAGAGCCTTTCAAGGTGGAGGTGACCGACGATGCGGAGGAGGACGCGCGAAAAGCGGCTGCGCATTACGCCTTTCTGCTCGAAGCGCATCTGCGCCGCGATCCCGGCCAATGGCCGGTACTTGAAGACTTTTGGCGCGTCCACGCCTGCCGCGAGCAGACCGATGGGTAAGGCCGACCTCCACATCCACACCCGAGTTTCCGATGGGATGGCGACGATCGAACAGGTGGTTGAGTTCGCGGAAGAACAGACCGACCTCGACGTGATAGCCGTGACAGACCACGAGGACGTGACTGGCGGGCTGCGAGCGCGAGAGTTGGCGGCGAAGCGCGGTTACCGCGTGCAGGTGATTCCGGGCGCCGAAGTGACCACTTTGGAAGGCCATCTACTGGCGCTCTTCATCGAAGCAACTCCGAAGAGCTTCCGGAGGGTAGAATCGACTGTTGAGATGGTGCATTCGCAAGGCGGCCTGGCAGTTGTCCCCCACCCGATGAGTTGGCTGACGCGCTCGGTGAGCCGCCGCACGCTCGATCGCGTGATCAGAGCACGGGAGCCGGCCATCGCCTTCGACGCGATCGAAACCGCGAACCCCAGCCCGGCGGGGAAGCTCACGGGCAATGGTGCACGCCAACGGAACGCTCGCGACTGGAAGTTGCCCGAAGTGGGGGGCAGCGACGCGCATCACCTGGGCCACATCGGTTGTGGCTGGACGGAGTTTCCTGGCGAAACGGTGGCCGAATTGCGGGCGGCTCTCGCCAACGACGCCACACGGCCGGGGATGCGGAGCTACCCGTCGTTGCGCGAAGTGGGCCTCGGGCAAGTCGCGCTTGGCCTGGCCTGGGGATACGCTGCCACTCCGCGAAAGATGCTTCGCTTGCGCCGCGGTGGGGACGAGCAATGAGGATCGCCATGGTGTCCCCGTATGACTGGTGCGTGGACGGCGGCGTGAAGTCGCACATCGTCCACCTCGCCGCCTATTTCCGGCAGTGGGGCCACGACGTAACGATTTTCGCGCCGGCCTCCGAGCCTGAGACCGTGGGCGAGGAGGTTGTGGTGATGGGGAAGCCACGTGCGATGCGCGTCAGCGGGTCGGTGGCGCGCATCACATTCTCGTGGAAATCGCCCGATGTGAAGGCGGTACTGGCAGAAGGCAATTTCGACATCGTGCACCTGCACGAACCGCTGATGCCGCTGTTGCCTTACCACTTTTTGCGCTACTCCTCGGCGGCGAACGTGGGCACCTTCCATGCGGCGAAAGACGGCGGCAACCGCTTCTACGGCTACACGACGGCGATCACTCGACGGTGGTTCCGGAAGCTGGACGGGAAGATCGCGGTCTCTCCGGCAGCAGTGAGCCTCGTCAGCCGCTACTTTGCGGGCTACTTCAACATCATCCCCAACGGGATTGATTACGAACACTTCGCGGGCGACCACCAGGCGCTGCCCGAGTTCGCGGACGGCAAGTACAACATCCTTTTCGTTGGGCGTCCGGAGAAGCGCAAGGGGCTGAAGTACCTGCTGCGCGCCTACCTGCGGATCAAGCGCCAATACCCCGACACCCGCCTGATCGTTGTCGGCGCAGGCGATTTCAGCCGCTACGAACGGATCATGGCTCCAATCGGTGACGTGATTTTCCGTTCGAACGTGCCGTACGACCAGTTGCCGCGCTACCACAAGAGCGCCGACGTGGTGTGCTGCCCGAACACGGGTAACGAAAGCCAGGGCTACGTGCTGATGGAAGCGCTGGCCGCTGGGCGGCCGGTGGTAGCGAGCAACATCGAAGGCTTCGCGGGGGTTATTACGGACCAGGTGGAGGGCCTGCTAATCCCGCCGAAGGACGATGAGGCAATCGCCGAGGCGATCATTCGCCTGATGAAGAACCCCACGCTTGCCGCCGGCCTGGCCTCGCGCGGACAAGTGCATTCGGCGCACTACAGCTGGGACAACGTGGCCCATCGCGTGCTTTCGTACTATGAACGGCTGCTCTACGAGCGGCGGCAAGTGGCCGAGGTGCGCGCCGCGCGCAAGCTCGCTGCCACGGTCGGGCGCGAGGTCTAGTGCCGCTGAACTTCCTGCCCCAGCGCATTCCGGCGAACGTGGCGGGGGCGATTGGGCGGAACGTGGGCCGCACAGGCATTACGCCGAACGTGATCTCTTTGTTCGGCCTGGGCGGGAATCTGGTTGCCGCCTACCTGATAACGCGCGAAGCCCTGCTGCCCGCCGGGATTGTGTTCCTGGTTTTCAGCGCTCTCGACTTCGTAGATGGGGCAGTCGCGCGGGCCACTGGCAAGGTGAGTAAGTTCGGCGCGGTGCTGGATTCGATCCTGGACCGCGTGAGCGAAGCAATCGTGTTGGTGGCCTGCGCGTGGTACTTCGCGGACCGCGACGAGCAGGTGCAGGCGGCCGTAGCTTACGTTGGGCTGTTCGGCAGCATCGCCGTGAGCTACATGCGTGCGCGCGCAGAGATCAACGGGCTTTCGATGCGCGAGGGGCTGTTCCGCCGGCAAGAGCGGGTAGTGCTGTTGGGCCTGGGGCTGCTGTTTAACGGCCTCACCGTGGTCATCTGGGTGCTGGCGGTGCTGGCGAATGTCACGGCGATCCAGCGCTTCGTGCTCATCGCGCGTGGATTGCGTGGTCTGGATAGCGAGACGGTGACGCTCCGCTAGGCGCTGCCCGGCCCAGTGTCGTCAGGCGGGGCGGGCGCCGCCCTGAGAGCCGCCTGCTTGCGGTTGTTCGTCATCATCTGCACTACCAGAAGGCTGAGCACTGCGAGCAGCGCGAACAGGACCGCCACCCCGATGATCACTTTCGTTGCCGTGCTCAGACCATCGCCGCCCGACCCTGACGACTGCGCCTGGGCTGCTGGCGGCGCCTTGGTTGGGACTGCCGTTGCTTGCGCCTGCTGCGGACGTTGAGTCGGAGCGACCGTGGGCTTCGGTGCGGCAGACCCTTGCGCAGCAAGGAACTCGGCCTCAAAGCCCGTCATGTCGAAGCCGTAGGTGGTCTTCAGCGCGGTGTCGAACCGCTGGCCCTTCTTCATGGTGGCGAAGAATTCGCCGTATTTCGCGGGTCCGCCTTTGTCTACAAGGAACTTCACCATGTTGTAGGCCTCGCCGTAGAAGATGCCTACTTTGCGCGCGTCGGAAGTTGGCGTGCCCATTTCGCTGAAGGGGATCAACTGCCCGGCACGGGCCGCCTGCGCGAAGGCTGTCTGGTAGTCGCCGGGGCCTGTCTGGGCGTAGACGGCGGTGCCTTCGTCCAGCCATGCGGGCAGCTTGGTGAGCGAGCCTTCGCCGGCAGTCTGGTTGATGATGTGCCCGAATTCGTGGCGAAGGGTGTCCGTACGGTCCGGCGAGCCGCATTCCACAGGGATGAGGAGGATGATGTCGTTCGTCACCTTGGTGCCACAGGTGGTAACTGCCGTATCGAACGAGCCCGTCCCCGCGCCCGGCCGTGAAGGGTCGCTCTCTTTTTCGTTGTCGAAGAGGATGACCTTCACGGGCACCTGCTTGAGGGTCACGCCGAAAATCGCCTTGCCCATTTTGTCGTAGGTTTCCACGCCTGCCTTCAGGTAGGTGTTGGCCAGCGCTTCTTTGTCGCCGTGATAGTAGACCGTCATGAAGTCGCCTTTGACCGACTTCCAGTCCTGGTTTGGCGGCAGGTAGAAGAACTTCTGCTCAGGCCCGCTGACGGTCTTGCCATCGGAGGAGGTGACCTCCCAGTGATAAACGAACTCGGAGCCGACCGGAATGTAGCTGGCGCCTGAGTTGACCTGGAGCACCACTTCGGCGGTGATGTTCTTGCCCGATGGGGGTGACGATGGCTTGCCGATGGCGCTCGTGCCGCGCCCGGTGAGGGCGTAGGCAAGGGACACGTCGGTGATGTCGGAATCCGAGCGGGCGGTGACCTTGAAGGTCAGCTGCTTGGGGTAGCCGTTGTCGATGCTCGAAGCTTCGATTACGGTCGCAGCCCTCGCAATCGGCGCCTGGGCGGAGAACAGTGCAGCGGCAAAGAGCGCCCCTAGAAGTATTCCCAGGGCACGCGTCATTCGTCCTCACCTACACGCGATTTCAGGTACGCCTCGATGAACGGGTCGATTTCGCCATCCAAAACGGCGGTGGTATCGCTCGTCTCGTACTCGGTGCGCACATCTTTGACCATCTTATACGGGTGCAAGACGTAGTTCCGGATCTGGCTGCCAAAGCTCATATCGACGTGCTTGCCCTTTAACCGCGCCTTTTCTTCCTCGCGCCGGTTCAGTTCGATTTCGAGGAGGCGGGACTCGAGCACCTTCATGGCGCTATCGCGGTTGCGGCCCTGTGAGCGTTCGTTCTGGCAGGTGACGACGATTCCGGTAGGCAGGTGGGTAAGGCGCACAGCCGTGGAGTTTTTCTGGACGTTCTGGCCACCGGCGCCGCTGGAACGAAAGACGTCGATCTTCACATCGTCCGGACTGATTTCGATCTCGCCGGCGGCGTCTACTTCGGGCAAGACTTCGACCTTTGCGAAGCTGGTCTGGCGGGCGCTGGAGGCGTTGAACGGCGACTGGCGCACCAGGCGATGCACGCCGCGTTCACTTTGGAGATAGCCGAAGGCGTACGGGCCGTTGATCTCGATCGTGGCGCTTTTGATCCCCGCCTCTTCGCCTTCGGCAACGTCCAGCACTTCAGTCGAAAAGCCACGGCGTTCGGCCCAGCGGAGGTACATGCGGAAGAGCATCTCCGCCCAGTCCTGGGAGTCCGTGCCACCCGCGCCGGCGTGGACAGCGAGGATCGCGTTGCGGCTATCGTACGGACCGGCGAGCTGCAACTGGAACTCGAGGTCGCGCAGCTTCTTTTCGACATCGTTCAATTCGCCGTCGGCGCCGGGTCCAACGCTCTCGTCGTTTTCTGCTATCGCCATCTCGAGCAGTTCGGCGACATCGCTCACTTGTTGCTCAAGGCCGCGCCACGTTTCGACGCGCGAGCGCAAGGTGGCCAATTCCTGCATTACGGTGCGTGCCCGCTCGCTGTCGTCCCAAAAGGAGGACTCGGAGGAGAGTGCTTCGAGTTGTGCTACGCGCGCTTCATCGTTCGCGAGGTCAAAGTCGCACCAGGATGTCTGAGATGCGAGCGGCCAGTTCTTTCGCGCGGGCAAGCTGTTCGTACATGGTCACGATTGTGTCAGCGGGCAGAGTTAGCGGCGACTGAACCGATGGGCACTGATGCTGGTCGCGGAGCGCGGGGTGCGGTGGACGGAAAGTGGTTCTATCGCAACTGCCCTTTCGGCCATAGACTGGGAACCAAATCACCACCATGCGGTGCGCAACGACGCCTCGCGGAGGAGCCTCAAGTGACCCAAACCGGAACGTGGGCAGTCAAAGTTGGCCTGGCCCAGATGTTGAAAGGCGGCGTCATTATGGACGTCGTCACACCTGAACAGGCGAAGATCGCGGAGGAGGCCGGCGCCTGCTCCGTAATGGCGCTGGAGCGCGTACCGTCGGATATTCGCAAGGATGGCGGCGTGGCGCGCATGAGCGACCCGGAGATGATCCTGGGAATCATCGAAGCCGTGACCATCCCCGTGATGGCTAAGGCGCGGATCGGGCATTTCGTCGAGGCCGACGTTTTGCAGGCGTTGGGCGTGGACTACATCGACGAATCCGAAGTGCTGACTCCGGCCGACGAAGCGAACCACATTGATAAGCATCTGTTCCCCGTGCCGTTTGTTTGCGGTTGCCGAAACTTGGGCGAAGCGCTGCGGCGCATCGGCGAAGGCGCGGCGATGATTCGCACGAAGGGTGAGGCGGGCACCGGTGACATCGTGGAGGCCGTGCGCCACATGCGCACCGTGCAGGGAGAAATTCGACGCCTCCAGACTATGTCGGAAGACGAACTCTACACAGCGGCCAAGGAGCTGCAGGCGCCGCTCGAACTGGTGCGCCAGGTAAAGCGCGAAGGCCGCCTTCCGGTGGTCAACTTCGCGGCCGGCGGGATCGCCACGCCAGCTGACGCGGCGCTGATGATGCGGCTTGGCGCGGACGGCGTGTTCGTTGGATCCGGCATTTTCAAGTCCGAGAACCCGGCACTGGTTGCGAAAGCGATCGTGGAAGCGACCACTCATTACATGGACGCCGACGTGATTGCCCGGGTGAGCACGGGGCTGGGCAAGGCGATGCCGGGCATCGCCGTCAGTTCACTGCAAGAGAAGGAACTTCTGGCATCGCGCGGCTGGTAGTTTTTGGCACAACAAACCTACTCGCCGAGGGCACTCGCTTGAGTGCCGTTTTGCTTTGGAAACGCCGGGAGGTCAGGCCGCGCCGGCGACCCGCTGGCCGGTGAGTCGCACGCTGCCTTTGTTCGAACGCAGGAGCATTTCGACCGACTTTGCGAGGTCGTCGTTGACGTTCGCGCGGGGGAGGTCGAATTCGCTTTCCTGGCCTTCGGCGTCGTGGACCACGAGGCGCACTTCATCCGTGCCCGGCGCGCCCTTGAGCATGCGGGCGACGGCGCGCAACAGCGCCTCGTCGTTGAGCACATCCTCGGTCTCGTAGATCGTAATCGTGAGGCGCGCCGAATCAGCATTAACCGGCGATTCAACGCCGGGACGGGCTGCTTCCGTGGTGGCTGCTTGCGGCTGCGGTTGGGCGCCGCGCCCGTTCTGGAAGTAGCCATGGGCACGGGGCGCGCCGTTCGCAGCCGGGCGCTGTCCGTTGCCGTTGCCGTTGCCGTTTGGATAGCCGCCAGCAGCCGCAGTTGGAGCGTACGAGCCGGCGTTTGGAACAGCTGCTTTTGGCGCTGGCTTTTGCTTCGGCTGGTCAACCTGCCACTGATCCGCGGCGAAGCCCACTACGGCGCCCTCGGCCTGGTCGTAGGGCGCGGCCTTGCGCACGCTCAGGCCGATTCTGTCGCCGCGGTCCCGTACTTCCACAGAGAGGAGGAGCATGGCGCCTTCGGCCCACACCGCCTCGCCGGTAAGTTCGAGGGTATCGTTCCAAACGGTGAATTCGGCGGCGCCGGTCATGTCTTCCATGTCGACTACGTAGAACTTGCGGCCGTCTCGCGTGGTGCGCGCCTGGATGCGCGTGACCAGCCCAGCCACGGCGACTGTCTGGCCGGCCAGGTCCTGGGTCAGCTCAACGAGTCCGTGAGAGGTGTAGCGCGCGAGGTCGGCGGCAGCGGCCTTGTAAGGATGCTCCGAGATATAAATCCCGAGCAGTTCCTTCTCCCAGGCGAGCGCATCTTCCTTCTTTTGGACGACGGGTTGCAGTTCGAGCGCGGGGAGAGGCGTGTCCACCTGGCTTCCGAAGAGGTCGAACATCGTCGATTGGCCGCTGTCGCGGAGGTCGCGTTCGCGCTTTGCGAGACTCATCAGGCGCTCGGCGTTGAAGGCGATGGTGGCGCGGTTGTGGCTGTCCACGAGGTCGAAGGCCCCGGCCTTGGCGAGGTGCTCGATCGCCCGACTGTTGGTTGCCGCAAGGTCCGCCCGCTTGCAGAAGTCTTCGATGTCCCGGTACGGGCCGCCGGTTTCGCGGGCGGCGATGATGCCTTCGACCGCGGACGAGCCGACGTTCTTGATCACGCCGATTCCGAAACGGATCGCCAGCGTGTCGTCCTGCCGGCGCTCAACGCTGAAGTTGTCGCGGCTGGCGTTTACGTCCGGCGGCAACACTTCAATGCCCAGTTTCGCGCACTCGGCGACCGCTGCGGCGATGCGCGCATGGGTATCCGGCGCACTCTTGCTGAGCTTGAGCAGGGCGGCCATGTACTGCGCTGGAAAGTTCGCCTTGAGGTAGGCGGTGTGATAGGCGATGTTGCCGTAGCACCAGCTATGCGCCTTGTTGAACGCGTAGCCGGCGAACGGTTCGATCAGGTCAAAGACCGCGCTGGCGTCTTCGCTGGTGTAACCCTTCTTCATGGCGCCGGCGACGAAGCCCTCCCGCTCTGCGGCCATGATCTCAGCCTTCTTCTTGCCCATCGCCTTGCGCATGATGTCCGCCTGGCCAAGCGTGTAGCCGGCGAACTGTTGGGCGATGAGCATCACCTGGTCCTGGTAGACGATGACGCCGTAGGTCTCGTCCAAGACTTCCGCCAGGTCGGCGTGCGGGTAGCGGATTTCGATATCGCCGTGTTTGCCCTGGATGTAGCGCGGGATGTGCTGCATCGGGCCCGGGCGGTAAAGCGCAACGAGCGCGCAGAGGTCCGCGATATTCGTGGGCCGGAGGTCCTGGACGTAACGCTTCATCCCGCTGGATTCCAACTGGAATACGCCGAAGGTCTCGCCCTTGCTCAGCATCTCCATGGTCTTCGGGTCGCCATCGGGGATGCGCAGGAGGTCGACCTCTTCGCCGGTGGTCTCGCGAATCGTGTCGATGGCGTGCTGAAGGATGGTGAGGTTCGAAAGGCCGAGGAAGTCCATCTTCAGGAGGCCGATTTTGGCCACCTGATCCATAGCGAACTGTGTTGTTGGGATGCTGGTCTCATCGCCTTTGTTCGGGCGTTGGAGAGGGACGTGCTCGATGAGCGGATCGCGCGAGATGACGACGCCCGCTGCGTGGGTGCTGGCGTGGCGAGAAACGCCCTCCAACTGCTGGGCGGTGTCCAAAAGGCGCTTGACGCGCGGGTCGGCGGCGTAGGCTTCCTTCATCTCGGTGGACTGTTCAAGCGAATCTTTGAGAGTGATGTGGAGGACGTCCGGCACCAGCCGCGCGACCTTGTCGGTGTCGCCGTAGCTCATCCCGAGGGCACGGCCGACGTCACGAATGGCTGCTTTGGCGCCGAGCGTACCGAAGGTGATGATCTGGGCCACGCGGTCCGATCCGTAGCGATCGTAGGCGAAGCGGATCATTTCGTCGCGGCGGTCGTCGGCGAAGTCGAAGTCAACGTCCGGCATTTCGCGCCGTTCGATGTTGAGGAAGCGTTCGAAGACAAGCCGGTTGGCCACTGGGTCGATGTCCGTAACGCCGAGCACGTAGAGAACGAGCGAGGCCGCCGCTGAGCCACGAACGCCCATGCGGATGCCGGCCCGGCGGGCGAAATCACCGATCTCCTTAACGACATAGATGTAGTCCGTGAATCCGGTCTGCTTGAGCACCTCGAGTTCGTAAGTCAGCCGATCTTGCAGTTCGGAGGTGACGTCATCGAATCGTCGATGGAGCCCTTCGAAGCAGATCTCAGCGAGGTAATCCACGCTGTTCTTGCCCGCCGGCAGGGGCGGTTCGGGCAGCAGTTGGCGGTCGAACTTCAATTCAAGTTCGCAGGCGTCGGCGACCTTCGCCGTGTTCGCAAGGAACTCGGGATTGTCGGGGAAGAGCTGGCCCATTTCGGCTTCACTCTTTACGTGGTAGCCGGTGCCCTCGATCTTGAAGCGATCCTGTTGGTCGACCGTGGCATTCGTTCCGATGCAGAGCAGGACATCGTGCGCTTCGTGTTCTTCTGGCAGGGTGTAGTGGCTGTCGTTGGTGGCGACCACGGGGATGCCCATCTCGCGTCCGATGCCGGCGATCACGGGGTTGAAGCGCGAGAACTTCTCATCGCCATGATCCTGGACTTCCAGGTAATAGTGACCGTCGAAGACCTCGCGATAGTACTTAGCGACGGCCATCGCGCCTTCACGGTCCTGCTGCTGGATATGGCGGTGGAATTCAGACGAGGGGCAGCCGCTGAGCACCGTAATCCCCGCGCTGTGTTGCTCCATGAGCTCACGGTCGATGCGCGGCTTGTAGTAGTAGCCTTCGAGGTTGGCTTTCGTTACCAGGGCGATGAGGTTTTTGTAACCGGTCATGTCCCGGGCGAGCATAATCAGGTGGTAGGGGCTCGCATCGGCACGCTCTTTGCCGTGGCGGCTGCCGGGCGCGACGTAGGCCTCGACGCCGATGATCGGCTTGATCCCGCGCGACGTCGCTTCGCGGTAGAAGTCGATCGTGCCATACATCGCGCCGTGGTCCGTCATGGCGACCGATTCCATGCCCAGGGCCTTCACTCGATCCATGAGCGGGGCCATCTTGCTCATGCCATCAAGGAGGGAAAACTCGGTGTGAGTGTGTAGATGGGTAAACATATGTTCGGAACGGTGATGCTACCACCGGGGCATCCGCGGGGGTAGCGCGTTACGTCACGCCGGGGAACTTACAGCCAGGTTACAAGGACCTCTTGCGAGGTTCCGCAATTCCTGTTGACCAGGCGTTCGCGGCGGACCAATAGGGCCGCGTTGGAGACGCAGCCAGCGAACGGAGCACGGACGCTGCAGGAGCGGTTCCGCCTACCCCCTCCGTTATGCCAGCACGAGCATATTGACCAGCCGCGTAGGCTCACCTCGAAAGGCGCGCGTCTGCGCGCGCCTGAAGGAGTGATCGAGATGGCTCTTGGCGGTTATGCAGGGCGCGTTGCCCATGTGGATCTTTCGTCTGGCTCGGTGGAGTACAAGCCGATCCCCGAGGAGTGGGCGCTGAAGTACATCGGCGCTCGCGGGCTGGGCGTACGTTACGTCTTCGAAGCTGGTCCCCAGGTGGACCCGCTCGGCCCGGAGAACTTGCTCTGTTTTATGAACGGGCCGCTTACAGGCTCGGAAGCAACGATGAGCGGACGCCTCGCGGTGGTCACGAAGAGCCCGCTTACAGGCACCGTGACCGACAGCCACCAGGGCGGCTGGACGGCCGCGCGGCTGCGTTGGGCAGGGTTCGATGGGCTGATTTTCTCGGGCATCTCTCCGACTCCTGTGTACGCCTACATCGAGAGCAACATGCTCGAACTGAGGGATGCCTCAGATCTCTGGGGGAAAGGCATTCACGAGACGATCCGCGTGCTGCAGGCGCGTCATGGCGCCGACGACCTGAGCGTCAACGCGATCGGTCCGGCGGGCGAGAACAAGGTCGCCTTTGCCGCCTGGTTGAACGAAAACGACCGTGCCTGCGGGCGCGGCGGCACGGGCTGCGTGGGCGGCGCCAAGATGCTTAAGGCGATTGTGGTGAAGGCCGACAAGACGCACCAGCCAAAAGCCGCCGACCGCGACGCCTGGCGGGCGGTGCACCGCACCTCGCTTGCCATGATCATGGACGAAGCGAATATTACTTCGCCGAAGAAGGGCGGCCTTTCGGTGTACGGCACGAACAGCCTGATGAACGCCACGAACACGATCGGCGGGCTGGGGGCGCGCAACAGCCAGGAGACAAACTTCGGCGACGGCGCGGAGAAGCTTAGCGGCGAGTATGTGAAAGAGCACTACCTGATCCACGACCCCACGTGCCACGCCTGCCCGGTGGCGTGCAAGAAGGAAGTGGAGATCACCAGCGGCCCGTACAAGGTGAAGATGGAGTCGGTGGAGTACGAACCGGCATGGTCGTTGGGGGCGAACTGCGGGAACGACGACATTGAATCGGTGGCCTACATGATCGACATCGCAAACGACCTGGGCTACGACGCGATCGAAATCGGCCAGGCAATTTCCGCGCTGATGGAGGCGACGCAGCGCGAATACATCCCCGCTGGCGAAGGCATGCAGTGGGCGGACAAGCCCGCGATGGTGGAGTTCTGCCGGGACATCGCGTACCGGCGCGGACGCGCGGCCGCCCTGGCGGATGGCATCAACCCGTTCACCGAGCGCATCGGCCACCCCGAATTGGCGATGACCGTGAAGGGCCAGGCAACGCCTGCTTACGACCCTCGCGGACTGAAGGGCATGGGCCTTGGCTACGCAACCTCCAACCGCGGCGCCTGTCACCTTCGCGGCTACAGCCCGGCCAGCGAACTGGGCGTCATCGGACTGAAGACGGACCCGCTGGACTGGGAAGGCAAGGGCTTCCTACTCAAGCTGCTGCAAGACCTGCATGCCTTCAGCGACAGCCTGGATCTCTGCAAGTTCAGTGCCTTCGCCGAAGGGGCCGAGGAGTATGCCGAGCAATATCGGGTGATGACCGGCCTGGAAAAGTTCGGCGCGGAAGATGTGCTGCTTACGGGCGAGCGCATTTACAACCTCGAACGGCATTACAACAACCTGGCGGGCTTCGGTGCAGGCTCGGACACGCTGCCCTTGCGCTTCACCACCGAAGCATCGACGTCCAAGGGCTCCGAAGGACAGGTCTGCGAATTGGACAAGATGCTCGCCGATTACTACAACCTGCGCGGCTGGGACAACGGGGTGGTCTCGGATGCGAAGCTGAAGGAGCTGCAGGTCGTCTAGACCGGCTCCGCAACCATGAATTTAGGAGGGCTGCAACCGAATCGGTTGCAGCCCTCTTTCGAGTCCGCGCCTGCGTACAGTCTCGGATGCGAAGCTGAGGGACGGACGGCCCCTCAGAAGGGACCAATGGTCTCATGCCAATACCCCTGTGGGGTATACCCTTGGGCTATCAGCCGCCGCCCTCCAGGGGCAAAGGCTCGGAGGATCAGTCATGACAGGCACCCCGTCAGCACAAGTTCACACCACTCACCTACCGGCGCACCTACCCTCCGGCGGGAAGTTGAGGGTCTACGCGCGCGCAGTGACCGATGTGTTCCTGCTGCTCGCATGGCTGCCCGCAACCTTCACGGGGATCATCCTTTGGGAACCGCTTGGCATCGTCCCGGAGGGCCCAGGTAAGGGCGAGCGGATCATGCTCTGGGGCCTCACCACCGGGCAATGGGGCGACATCCACTGGTGGATCAGCGCAGTCGCAGTGAGCTTGACGCTCGCCCACATTGCACTGGACTGGCGGATGTTCAAGGGCGCGATGCGATTCCTGTTCCACCGGCATCCCACTCACCACGACCAATAGCAGAGCCCTTGAAGATCGGAAGGAGCGCCACCGATGAACTCGATGCAGCGACCCCGGCAGCCGATCGTCGCCCTGAGGCTGGTCCGTCGTTCGGGACTTCTCGGCTCTTCAAACTCGGGTTGACGGCGCGCGGGTCGTGTACTCGCCGCACTTGACGCCGTTCACCTGAAGTCAAGCGCTCGGGCCGGAGTGATCTTACGTTTGAGGGGTGGTTCAGCCGCCGCCGCGCATCGACTTTCGCATCACGAACGTTGTCACTGGGCCGGTCTGGGCGCCGTCGATCTCTACAAAGAGGACCGGAACCAGGGTGTTTGGTGCGAAGCGCACCGGCTCGCCGTCTTCGAACCGCACCATCCAGCCATCGCCTGTTACGGAACCGTCCGGCTGTTCCGTGCCTTCGAATTCGGTCAGAAGGTAGTCACGAATGAACTGTGCAGGAACGTTCCGCAGTTCAAGTCGCTTCATCCGCCGGCGGCGGGCGGGAAGATGTCCAATTGCGCATCCTGGGGGACGATCGTCGCGAGACCCTGCAGGTGGCGCATTTCCCGGCCATCAACGAACACCTTGATGTAATCGCTGAGGCTGCCGTCCTTCTCCCACATGAGGGGCGTAAGGGCGGGGAATCGCTGCTCGGCCGCGCGCAGCACGTCAAGAGTCGTCGTCCCATCGGGCAGGTCAAATGCGACGCGTTTGCCCCCGACGACCTGGCGAAGGGTTGCGTAAAAACAGACATCCATTGCGTCGAAGCATATCGGAAAAACAGGCAGCGAGAGCCAACTCGCGAAACCGTGCCTCGCGCTACAATCCGCGCTCACACTGGATCCGGAGGAACTGAATGGCCGCTCCCCTTGATGGCATCCGCGTCTTGGAAGTCGCGAACTGGCTGGCTGCTCCCGCGGCTACGGCGTTGATGGCTGACATGGGCGCCGACGTGATAAAAGTGGAACCGCCGGGCGGGGACATCTTTCGTCAGTTCCAACTGCGGTCGCTCGGTTACGAATACGACTTTCCGACAAACTACGGGTTCCAGACGGACAACCGGGGCAAGCGTTCGATCACGGTCGCGCTGGATCGTCCGGGAGGGCCGGAGCTTGTGCGCGAGATGGCGAAGACGGTCGACATCTTCGTGACGAACCTGGTGCAAGACCGACGCGTACGGTATGGCCTGACGTTTGAAGACGTCGCCGCGATCAACCCGAAGGGCATCTACGTCTCGTTCAGCGGGTATGGCACCCGGGGGCCGGACGCGGGCCGCTCCGGGTTCGATTTTGCGGCCTTCTGGGCGGCGTCGGGGATCATGGGGCTGTTGGGCGAGCCAGATGCTCCGCCGCCGCTCTGTCGTGGTGGGCAGGGCGACCATGCGACCGCGCTGAACATCCTCGCGGCCACCCTTGGAGCTTTGCGGTTGCGCGACCAGACGGGCGAAGGGCAGCACGTCGAGACGACGCTCCAGGCTTCGGGCATGTGGACGATCGCTGGCGACTACTCGGCGGCGCTGGCATCCCGTTCGAATGCGCCTCGGATCACGCGCAAATCGCCGACGAGCCCGCTCTGGAATACGTACCGCTGCTCAGATGGCCACTGGATCTTAATGGTCATGCCGGTGCCGTTCCCCGGCTACTGGCCGCGCTTCTGCGAGATGGTTGGGCGGCCGGAATGGGCGAACGACCCGCGCTGGGACACGCTGGCGAAGCTACGCGAGCAGACGGCCGAGATCACGGCCATGATCGAACCACTTTTCGCCGCGCATCCGAAGGCCTACTGGGCCGCGAAGTTAGACGAATCGAATTTGATCTGGGCTCCCGTGGCCACTCTGACGGAGGTGATGGACAACCCCCAGGTGCGGGAGATGGGTTGGATCGCTGAACTGCAGCACCCGGAGTACGGCGCCTTCCAGGTACTCGATACGCCGTTCCACATTTACGGCAGCGACACGGGCGCACGGGGACCGGCGCCAGAGGCGGGCCAGCACACGTTCGATTTGCTCGCCGAGTTCGGCATTGAAGGGGAGGCGTTGAACGAGTTGGCAGTCAACGGGGTGCTGGGCTAAAGCGGCTTCGTGATCGAACCACACCGCAACCCCACCGGCCGCGCCGCTACGCCGGAGGCTAAACGGGGCCCCTGCCCCATTTGCCCTTCGGGCCGCCCCTCCACACTCGCCCGGGCTGCAGCACCCAGGGCCACCAATTCCGAATCCGCGGCGCGTGCGGCAGCAAGCGGTTGCCCAGCCCATGCAGCAACTCCACGACTACGGCCACTTGCACGCCCTAAACCGGCCGCCGACCGATCACCTAGGCTGCCTCGACAGCCCGCCGGAGACGCGGTAAGACAACGTCTTGGGCGCGCGGCTCCAGCTCCACGCCATGCACCTCGGCAAAGGCCAGCACTTCCTTCTCCAGTCGCTTTAACAGGGCCAGCGAGACGTAGAGGAAGTTGCCGCTCCCGCAGGCCGGGTCCAGCACCTGTACCTTCCCCAGCCGCTCAAGAAACGGCTCGACCATTTCTCGCAGCCGTTCTTTGCGCGTCTGCTCCGTCGCCCCGCGCTCGCGCGCCTTCTGCAACGCCGCGATCGCCGCCTCACGCACCCCGTCCCACTCGCGCTCCAGC
Source organism: Tepidiformales bacterium (assembly GCA_038323265.1). Classification (GTDB taxonomy): domain Bacteria; phylum Chloroflexota; class Dehalococcoidia; order Tepidiformales; family Tepidiformaceae; genus PNKC01. The sequence continues at coordinate 8,312 of JBBQGT010000029.1, read as the reverse complement.
GGCGACATCAGCACCGGCTTCACGAGCAGTTCGATGTCATCACGCGAGGTGTAATGCGCCCCCAGTTTCGCCCGCGTGCCCTTATCAAGCACCCGTTCGAACAGCGTCCCAAAGATAGCCGGTTCCACGTCCGCCCAGTTCATTGCGTCCAGTCGCTCCAAGACTCGGATCTCGTCGCCCAGGAACCACTCTGGGACGTCGTGATCCGCGAAGAGCCAGCCATTGAACTTCTTCAGCTTGCGTCCGCCGAAGTTATCCCCGGATTCCATGCAGCGAAAAAGTTCGCTCAGCGAGGCGCGGAACGCTGGAGGGTCATCGCGGAGGTCCTTGATGAGGTCGGAGAACGCGAACTTCGGCAGCAATTGAACGTCGGTCGCGAATATGCAAAAGATGAGCTTGGTGATCAGCCGCGCGATCCGCAGGTCATCCACCAACTGCTCGCCCTTCGCGTTCTTCCACTTCCGCAGCGAGACCGCGATCCTTTCAAACTCCGCCGCCGCTTCCTTCGTGATGTCATCCCGCGGGCGGTTCGGCTTCAACTTCTCGACATCTTCGAACAGCGCCTTAAGCACTTGCCGGGCTGTCAGTTTGTGAGGCTCCTTAGGTGTCCCCGTTGGTGTGGTCACAACAACCGGCTCATCGCTCAACAGGTCGGCGAGGCCGAAGCGGTAGGTCCACGACTCCATCTGCGCCCACTTCGTGTGCACTTCGAAGCGCTCCATATCGGAGACCACAAGCAACGGCGGCTGGCCGAGCGCTTCGTGATAATCGAGCAACTGCTTGTAAGCCGCCCCGAGGTCCTTCTTCTTCGCCTTGTACTCCCAGCCGAAGTGATCCTTCAAAGCTACATCCGCGAACCCATTCCGGCCGTCCGTCTTCGCCGCCCCGAATTCGAAGGCGTAGTAATCGCCGGAATTGGGGTCGTGGTTGGGGCCGGGCTCGCCCAGCAGCGCGCACAGTTCGTTGAACTGCGTCTGGGACCCCTGCCGTTCCCCTGACGAGGAATCCTGCCATCTGCGGACGAACTCGCTCCAGTTCATAGAGGCGCGATTGTACATCCTCGCTGCACCCGGCTGGTTGCCCCACTGCCACCCGCCCCTCCGCCCTAACCCCCGTCCCGTGCCAACCTCCCAAAATGCACGCCCTACGCCAGCCAAGCGCGTTCGCCCGGATCCGTACCGCGACTCGCGGGAGCGGACCGCTGCCCCAGCTCATGCCCGGTCGCGACCAACACCACGCACCCCAACGCTCCGACACTCCCGCGAAAACCTTCCAAAAACCACCATCACGCCGTCAAGCGCTACAAGCGCTATTCGCGAAAAACAAATTTTCTGGAAAGTATCACAACACCGTCATGTCACCTTCGAGGCCGCGCCCTCCAGCGTTCCACCGAAGCTCCACAGCAGCTTGGGCGAGCCATCCTCTGTGCGCGACGCTAAGCCCCCGCTCCCGGCTTGCGCGCACAAGCACGGGAGCACGAGGCGTGTCTCGGGCCTGCACGCTAGCGACGCGTCCTTGGGTCTAGCGCGTCTCGCAGCCCATCGCCAAGGAAGGTGAAGCAGAGCATCAGAACGGCGATCGCCGCGGAGGGGACAATGATCATCCACTCGTTCGCGCGGTAGTAACGCTGGCCTTCAGAAACGAGCGTGCCAAGGCTGGCCGTGGGCGGAGGAAGACTGAAGCCGATAAACCCGAGCACCGCCTCGGCGAAGATCGCCGAAGGGATCCCGAAGCTCACCGCCACGATCACCGGCCCGAGGGTGTTGGGCAGCATGTGCGAGAAGACGATGCGCCGCGTGCTCGCGCCCATCGACCGCGCTGCCAGCACGTAGTCGGTCTCGCGCAGGGAGAGCATCTGGCCACGCACGAGACGTGCCAGCGTCACCCAACTGACGAAGGCGATTGCGAGGATGACCTGGATGAGCGCACCCGGAAGCCCCGGCAGTTGCGGGTCACCGGTGCCGATGATCGGCCACGGACGCTGCGAAAGGATGGACTTCATGATGATGATCGCGAGCAGGTCCGGGAAGGCGTACATCAGGTCCGTGAAGCGCATGAGGATGTTGTCGGTCCACTTGCCGCCGAGGGCCGCTCCCGCACCAATTCCGATGCCGAAGATGAGCACCACGAGTTGCGTGCCGAGGCCGATTTTGAGCGAGATGCGTGTCCCTTCCCACATACGCGCCCACAAGTCCCTCCCGAGGTTATCGGTGCCGAGCGGATGAGTTGTAGACGGACTGCTCTGGAGGTCTTCGAACTGCTGTTCGTGCGGCGCGTGGCCTTCGAGCGCTGGCACCAGCGAAGTGGCCGTCGCCATGACGATGATGGCGAGGAGCAGAGACCCGGCCATGACGGCGAGCTTGTTCCGGCGCAGCCGTTGAAAGGCCTGCGCCCACAAACCGTACTGCTTGGTCTGGAACTCGAACCCGCGAGGTTCGAGAACGATGGCCTGTTCTGCGGTGGCCATGCCTAGAACCTGATCCTGGGATCGACGACCCCGTAGGCGACATCGACCACGAGGTTCAGAATCGCGATGATCAGGGCGAACAGAAGCGTTGTGCCCATGATGATCCCGTAGTCGCGGACGAAGACCGCGTTCACGAATGCATCGCCAACCCCGGGGATAGCGAATGCGCGTTCGATGACGAACGACCCGGTGATAAGCGTCGCGAAAATCGGCCCAGCAACCGTTAATACCGGCACCAATGCATTTCGCACCACGTGCCGGAGGATGAGGCGAAACTCGGTGACCCCCTTGGCGCGGGCCGTACGGACGTAGTCCTGGCGGAGCACTTCGAGCATTGAGGCGCGGGTGATGCGGGCGATGTAGGCGGCAGGGAACAGACCCAGGGCTACGCTGGGCAGGACCATTTTGCGCGGATTTCCGAATTCCCAACCGATGACATCGAACCAACCGAATTTGAGAGAAAACACAAGGACGAGGAAGACGGCGATGACGAAGTTCGGCACGGCAGCGCCGGCGGTGGCGAACAACACCGATATGTAGTCGATGACGCCGTTCTGATTGACCGCCGAAACCACGCCGAGCGTCAGCCCAAATACCAGCGCGAAGACGAAGGCACAGATGCCAAGTTGCGCGGTGGTGGGGAGACCGTCTTTCAAGACATCGGTCACGGGGCGGGCGCGCTGGAACGAGAGTCCGAGGTCACCGTGGGCGAGGTCGCCAAGGAAAGTGAAGTACTGTCTTGGAAGCGAATCATCAAGGCCGTACTTCTTGTTGAGGGCCGCTCGAGTCGTGGGCGAAAGGGCCTTATCGCCTGCATCGAAGGGGCCGCCCGGCACGGCGTGCATGAGGAAGAAAGTGAGCGTGGCCACGGCCCAGAGCAGCGGAATGAACGTAAGAAGGCGGCGGATGATGTACCCGGTCATGTTTTTCTCCCCGGCCAGCGCGGAAAGGGAACCGATTGCCCGGCTCCCTTTGCGTGCGGTTGAACGGCTGTTCTTACTTCGCCAGGTACCACTCCTCGACGGCCCAGTCGCCGGCGAGATAGCGGTCCTGTGAGGTGGAGAAATCGGCTGCGCCCTTCAGCTTTGGATTTACGAGGTAGAAGATGCGCTGCTGGTAAAGCGGAGCCATGCCGCAGATGTTCTCAGCGATCAGCTTGTTGATATCGACGTACTGGGCCTTACGGCTCTCCTCGTTGAGGTTGGCCTTGGCCTTCTTCAGGAGGTCGTCGAGCTTTGAGTCGCTGCAGCCATAGTGGTTGTTCGGCCCGCCAGTGTTGAACAGTCCGTCCACCCAGTTTTCCGCGTCCGGGTAGTCCTGTGTCCAACCCTGGATGATGATCTGGTACTTCTCGTCTTCGTACTTCTTCTGGAGTGTGGGCGAGTCCACGATTTCGACCTGGAGGTCGATGCCGAGGGTCTTGTTCCACTGTTCCTTGAGGAAGGCAGCGATGTCCTTGTTTTGGGCGTCGTCGAGGATCGTGAGGGTCAGCTTTACATCCTTGGCGACGCCTGAATCGGCAAAGGACTTCTTGGCGGCGTCCGGGTTGTAGCCGATCGACTTGTCGAAAACGTCCGACTTCACGCCAATGAGGTCACCGGGGATCCACGTGGTTGTGGGGATGTTGGCGTCCTTAAGGACCACCTTGTTAAGCGTCACTCGGTCGGTGGCCTGGGAGAGCGCGGCCCGCAGTTTGGCGTTATCGAGGGGCTTGACGTTGGAAAGCATGGTCAAGCCCTGGACACTCGGGCTCTTGGCGGCGGAGGTAATCTCCTTGCCAAGCTTCGGATCACTGCGGAGCACGTCCAGGTTGGCCTGGTTGGCGCGGCTCATCAGCAGTTCGCTGTTTCGGTAGGCGTTGTTCGCTGTCTCTAGGTCTTCGATGTATTTGAGGGTGATCTTGTCCAGGTAAGCGAGATGTGGCCCGGCGTAGTTGTCGTTGCGGACGAGGACGAGGTTGTCTTTGTCTTTGTAGCTTTGGACTTTGAACGGGCCGCTAAAGACGAGCTGCGTGGGATCAGTTGGCCACGCGTCTCCGGGGGCCTTAACAACGTGCGAAGGCAAGGGCCAGCTGAACCAGAGCGCGAGCTGGATGGCGAAGGTGGCCTGCGGCTCCTTCACTTTGATCTCGAGGGACGTGTCGTCCAGTTGCCTGACGCCGAGCGCCTTGAGAAGCGTGTCCTGCTCCGCGGGCGTCTTCTTGGCGGAGGTGTAGTACTCCTCGCAACCAACGATATTGAAGAGGTTCGCCGAGTATTGGCCCGCGACCACCGGGTTACACGTGCGCTGGAATGCAGCGACGGCATCTTTCGCGGTCAACGCGGCGCCGTCGGACCATTTTAGGTTGGGCTTCATCTTGATCGTATAGGTCTTGCCATCAGTTGAGATCTTAGGCAACTCAACCGCCAGTTCGGGCTGCATCTTGTCCTCTTTGTCGAGCTTGTAGAGCCCGCGGAAGACCATTCCCTGCTGGCTGATGTCACGGCCAAAGGCGGTGAAGTGGGGGTCGAACGAGCGGAACGGACGGTGTTGAACCGTGATTTCGCCGCCCTTGGTGGGTGTTCCCGCTACCGGGGTAGTGCCGCTGGCTGTGGTGTTGCCAGCTGCGGGGGTTGAACTGTTGTCGTCATCGCCGCAGGCCACCGAAATGGCCAGGGCCGCAAAAACGGCTAACAATCCGAGGACGAACATCAATTTGGATCGAGACACTGCGCGGTACTCCTCCTGCGTATTGGTTCCCTCGACCGGTACGCTGAGCGTCAACACGCGCTGAGTCAATACGTATTTACGGTATTGTACTAAGGTTCAATACCAGGCGTTAACTGTTGTGGAAAGAGGATGTGATTACTGCGCCAAACTAACGAATAACTGACGAAGAATCAATGAAGTTGACGAGAACATAGTTATGACTGGGGTTCGGCCAAGCCAATTTAGAGCGAGTTCCGAACGCTTTGCGAACGGAACGGGTCAGTTCGCAACGGGAAAGGAGCTTGCTGGGTGCGCTGGGCGTCCCGGGGCAGCCCCTGGCGACGCCTGGCTGGTATCCCGCGCGGGGATGGTGACTGTGAATCGCGAACCCCCGCCGTCCATGTTTTCGGCGCGCACCGCGCCGCGGTGCGCCTCGACCAACTGCTTGACGATCGCCAGCCCCAAACCGGCGCCACCGGTGGAGCGGTTGCGGGAGGGATCCGCGCGGTAGAAGCGTTCGAATATGTTGGGCAGGTGAAGTTCCGGGATACCGGGGCCAGTGTCTGTGACCACCATCGTCAGTTGGCTGCTTGTGGCGCTGAGGTGGACATCGACGCTTCCGCCCGTCGGCGTGTGGGTGACCGCGTTTTCGAGAAGGTTGCGGACCACTTGGGCCAACCGGGCCGGGTCGGCATCCACCGGCGGTAAGCCCGGCGCCGCGTGGGGTCGCACGGTTACGCCTTTGGCAAGGGCGCGCGCAGCAACCAGTTCGGTTGCGCGGGTCACGAGTTCGCCAAGGTCCGTCTCTTCGAACAGAAGCTGCTGATAGCCAGCGTCGGCGATTGAGAGCTGCTCAAGATCGCCCACGAGGCGGACCAACAGTTGGGCTTCTTCCTGCAGCGACGCGATGGTGTGCGCATCTGGCGCGACCACGCCGTCGGCGATGGCGTCGAGGTATCCGGAGACGTTGTTCAGTGGTGTCCGCAGTTCGTGGGCGATGTCGGAGGTCATCGTTTTGCGTAGGGTTTCGTTGCGCTCGAGGCTGGACGCCATAGCGTTGAAGGCGTTGGCCAACTCGCCAATCTCATCGCGCGACTTGATGGAGACCCGCTCGCTAAGGTTGCCAGCCTCCATCTGCCGGGCGGCCTTGGTCAGCGACTCGACGGGCCTCACGATGCGTCGGGAGAGCGCGACTGCGACCAGCGTGGCGAGGACGGAAACGAGTGCGACGGCAATAGCCAACTGCTTGTTGAGCGCCTCGACGACGTTTTCGCGGTCCTTGCGGTAGGCCGTGAGGAATCCCGGCTCGGTATGTACGAGGTAGCCCTGGCCCGTTTCAGCGTCGTAGAACACGCGCACGTTGCCGGGCAGGGCAGTTGGCTCAGCGGCGGGATCGGCGCGGGGGATTCCATCGTCGATGCTTGGAGGGCGGGGGATGGCTCCAGTCGAGCGTGTAGGCGGAAGGACGTTGAACTGCAGTCCCTGCTCCAGGCGATCGCGGTTGAAGTAGGTAACGGCGGCACCCACGGAGACAAGGGCAAACACGGGGATGGCGATCATGGCCGCCAGTAGACGAAGGTGGAGGCTCCTAAGCATCCAGGTCCTGCGCGAAGCGGTAGCCGACGCCGTACACGGTCTCAATGTAAATCGGGCGGTCAACGTCCCGTTCGATCTTTTTGCGCAAGTTACGAATGTGAGCATCGACGGTGCGTTCGAGCCCTTCGTAGTTGAAGCCGAAGGCTGTTTCGAGAAGTTCAAGGCGGCTGAACGCCTTGCCGGGCTCCTTCGCCAGCGTCACGAGCAACTGGAACTCCTTACGGGTGACGCCGGCGTCCAAGCCTGCCAAGCGAACTTCGTGACGGCGCCCATCGATCACGAGTTCGCCGATGCTCACCTCGCTGGCGTCCGGCGGCAGATTGGCGCCCTTGCGGCGCAGCACCGCGCGAACGCGGGCGACGAGTTCGCGGGGCCGAAAGGGCTTGGTTACGTAGTCATCGGCGCCAAGATCAAGGGCAAGGAGCGTGTCTGCTTCGCCGCTGCGAGCGGTCACAAGGATGATGCCTACGTCCGATTCGCTACGGAGCTCGCGACAGACGTCCATGCCGTCCATCTCCGGCATCATCACGTCCAGCAGGACGACGCCAATGGAGTGGCGACGGGCCATCTCCAGGCCTTCGCGACCGTTACGGGCGATGGACACGGGGTAACCGTCCCGATCCAGGTAGAGGCGGATCAGTTCGGCTGTTTTGGCATCGTCTTCAACGACGAGTACGCCAGGCTTCATCACGTCTCCAGTCCGCTGTGCGCGTTGCGGCCCGTTCCGTGTCACTTGTTTAGCCCTGCTTCCCCGTTGTTGACGCCGGGGAAGCAGGGGAGGGAACCCCGGTTTGATGACCGGTTGCCGGAAAGATACACAACAGCCTGCGAAGAAGTTATGAAGGAATTATGCAGTTTGAGCGAATTCTCACGATTTTCGTCGGCGTCCGAATCGCTGCCAGTCACTGCGGATAGAGCAGATCTGCCAGCAATTGCAGCGCTTTCACAACTCCTGGGCCTGGCGCGCGAAGAAACACATTTGTGTCCAACTCGAACACGCGGCGGTTCTTCACGGCCTTCGAATTCGCCCACGCTGGGGACGACGCGATCTGAGCAGCCAGGCCGCCTGCGCCCGAAGCGAGCGTGAGTACCGCTTCCGGGTTTTTGCTGGCGACGGCCGTCACTTCAACGGTCCCGAAGCCTGCGATCGGGGCGCCGGCGGCTGCTTCGGCGAGCAGGTTCGTACCGCCGAGTTTTTTCACCAGGCTGCCGATGTACGTCTGGTCGCTGCCGGCATACACCTCGCGGCCCGAACCGGTGAGGATGACTACCGTTGGCGAAACGCGCCCGGCCACGCGCTGGACGACGGAATCAGCCTGGATGGCGATGGACATTGCGACATCGCGGCCTTCTTGCACCCGGCCAGTGGCTTCTCCAAGCGCTCCCAAGGCGAAGAGCACGTCTTCGTAGCTAGAAACCGTGAGGAGGAAGACGGGGTAGGCAAAGCGGTCGAAATCGCGCAGCCGCGCTCCATCGAAGGCGGTGTCGCCAATCACGAGGTCCGGCTTGAGCGCTGCGATCGCGTTGAAATCGGGCGAGAGCGACGAGCCGACGATGGGAG
>JBBQGT010000028.1:0-27846 GCA_038323265.1 Tepidiformales bacterium | reverse complement strand
CGCCTCGACCATCTCTTGCATCTCTTGTTGCGCGCGGACGTCGGCGCTGACGTCGCGGCCGACGGCGTAGGTGAGGCCCGTCTCGGATGGCGGCGCGGCGTTCCACTCGATCCACCGGTCGCTGCCATCGGCGTGCCGCATTAGGCAGCGGGCGCCGCGCAAGCCCTTGCCTTCGTGTACGGCGAAAGCAGGGTGCATCTCAATCGGCCGGCCGTCTGGTAGGACCATCTCGCGGAAGCGCCGCCCGGCGATCTCCGCCGGCGTATAGCCGAGCGTTGCCAACCAGGCGGGATTTGCTAGTTTCACTGTGAAATCGGGCTTCAGGAGGCAGAGCAGGTCCACCGAGAGGGCGAAGACCCGGTCGCGCTCCGCTTCGGCGTCTTTGCGCCTCTGAATATCGCGCACGGTGCCCTGGTAGGCCGTGATCGTACCCGCGGGATTGCGCAGAACCTCAGCGTTGAGGGAGACTGCGACGTTCGCCCCGTCCTTGCGCTGGAGGGTGGCTTCGTAATCGTTGACCGCGCCCTCCTTGCGCAAGGTTTCGACCAACCCTTCGAAGTCTCCGGGAATCGGAAAGAGCGCGGAGACTGGCAGGCCGAGCAGTTCGGTTGGCGTGAAGCCAGTGTGGCCTAGCGAAGATGGGCTCATGAGGGTGATCAGACCCGCAAGGTCTGTCTTGTAATAGACATCGTGAAGCGATTCGAACGTTTCCCGGTAGTGTTCTTCGCTGGCGGCGATCGCTTCGCTGGCGCGGCGCAGGCGTTCCTCCCACGCGAGGATGCGCTCGGCCACGCGCAGACGGGCACTCAGCTCCACGCGGTTGAGCGGCTTGGTCAAAAAGTCATCGACACCAGCCTCAATGGCAATGCGGCGGTCCGTATCCTGGGCTTTGGCGGTGAGCATGATGACGTAGGTGTACGCCTCCTCGGCGCTGGCCGCGGAGCGCACGCGGCGGCAGAGTTCGGGGCCGTCCATGCCCGGCATCATCCAATCGGAGATGATCATCTGCGGCCGCTCCTGCTCGAAGTATCTCCAGGCGGCGGCGCCATCAACCGCAACCGTCACCTCGTGGCCCTCGCGTTCGAGTGTGCGGCGCAGGAGAAGGGCAGAGACGGGATCGTCTTCAGCGATCAGCACGTTCATGAGCAGTCCGCCGCAAGGGCGTCAAAAGCCCGGCGGGCTGAAGCTGCAGCCAAACCTGCGCGGCCTGACGGCACCAAGCAGGGGATGCATGGCGGTCGGGCGGCCGTAGCTGAGCGGATGTAGGTTCCCATTCGCCTCGCCATCCTTCGGGGAAGGACAGCTGACTCCTTCACGTGCCGCCCTCTTCTGCATCATCGGCCGGGTTTTCCCCTACCGCAGTGCCGCCCGCCTCTCGGCACTCGCGGCCGGGTCGAAGATTCTGGACGATGTGAGTGGATGGGTGGGTCTGCGAAAGTACCAGCGGGAAGCGGCCGAGTCGTTGCTGCGGAGCATGGAGCGCGAGCCTGGCTCCACTTTCACCGTCATGTTTCCGCGCCAGGCCGGCAAGAACGAAGTTTCGGCTTTCGTTATCGCGGCGTTGTTGGAGAAGGCCGCTTGGCAGGGCGGGAGCGTCGTGGTCTGCGCGCCGACACTCTATCCGCAAGCCACCATCAGCCTCGATCGCACCCACTCCTTAATGGCAAGCGTGCTGGGACTTCTGCCGGACTGCTTCAGCGAGTTTGGGCTGCGCGAGTCGACCTTGCGGCTGGGGCAGGCGTCCGCCGTCTTCCTCAGCGGGTCGCCACAGGCCCACGTGGCCGGGCACACCGCTTCGCTGGCGATCATCGCCGATGAGGCGCAGGAGCTGGACCGCGACTGGTTCAACCGCCAGTTTCGCCCGATGGCTGCCACCACCAACGCCTCGACGTTGATGTTTGGCACGCCCTGGGATGGCAGCACGCTGCTCGAAGAGGCCGTCCAGCGCAACCGTGCGAAAGACGCCGCGCGGGATAAGCATGACACGGTGCGGCTGCACCACGAAGTTGGCTGGCGAGAGGTGGCGCTTTCGCTGCCGGCCTACGGGACGTACGTGCGCTCCGAACGCGACCGGCTGGGCGCCAGCCATCCGCTCTTCCTCAGCCAGTACGAACTGGTGGCCGCCGAGGATGCCGGGCGGCTGCTGAACGGCCGGCAACTGGCCGCACTCGTGGGTGCGCACCCGCCCCTGGGCGGACCGCAGCCTGGCGAGCGCTACGTCGGCGGGTTGGATTTCGGCGGAGACGGTGAAGCCGCCGATGCTACTGTGCTGACGATCGCCCGCGTGGCTGCCGGGCGATGCGAGGTGGTGGCACACGTCGCCTGGCGCAGCGCGGCCTACATGCGCATGCAATCCGGTGTGATCGAAGCGGCGCGGGCCTGGCGGCTAGAACGCATCTCCGCCGATGCCACCGGCATGGGCGCGCCGATCATCGCCCAGCTAGAAAGTGAACTTGGGCCGCGGGTCGTGGAACGCGTGGTCTTCGGCGCGATTTCCAAGTCCGACCTTGGCTACGCGCTGCTGGCGGCGGTGAACGGCGGGCGGCTCGCCTTGCACAAAGGGGAAGGCGATGCCCACCTTTTGCGCTGCCTCGCCGAACTGCGCGAATGCCGCAGCGGCTTTCGCCCCAACCGCCAGCTCTGGTGGGAAGCGCCCAGCGGCGGCCACGATGACTACGTGGCAAGCCTCGCGCTCTGCCTGCACGCCGCCAACGGGTTGGGCGCCGAGCGCGTGGCGCGCGGGCGCAGCGGCGTAAGGGGCGAAGTGCCTGGTGCTTAGTGTTTAGGCCGGTCTCGGAGCGGTTACGGAGGCTGCGCTTCAGCCTCACCAAGCACCTCTCCCCTTACTACTTCGTCCCTACGCCGTCTCGCGCTTTCCCGTCATCAACATGCCGATGCTCGTCGCCAGCACCCACAGGCCGTAGCCGATGAAACCGATGATGCCGAGGGCGCCGAGGAAGCTCTCTTGCTCTCCATTCACCACCCAAAGCGCGCCCACAAGGTTGAGAAGTGCCAGCACCACACCCGCGAACCCAAGCCAACGCCAGAGCACGTGTGACGCGAGGATGACGAGGGATGCAGGGAGCAAGAAGGCGACGATGCCGAGCGACACCGCCGACCCAAACCCGTAGGCATTCATCCGGCTGGCAAAGAGCAGCGTCGAATCGTCCAGGTCCTGCGGGGAGGTGATGGCCAACGCGCCCCAGGCGACCGAGGATGCCAGGCCCGCCGTGAGCAGCACCAATCCACCGATGAACGAAAGCCGCGCCCACATGCCGCCGCTCGGGTCGCCCGCCGCCAACAGGCTGCGCAGGGCGGAAATGAACGGCAGGAAGAAGATGACGAATGCCATGCCAATCAGCCAATCGAATATCAGGTAGCGGTTCGCATCGTCACTGTTCGAAAAGAAGTCCCGAACGGTGGCCGCGTCGTCGTCCAGCATCGGCGTATCACCCTGCGAAACGACGCCCACGACGAAGAGTACGACGTAGATGATCCCGGCTATTCCGCCGACGCGGCGCGTATTAGCGAGGAATCTGGAGAGCCCGTTGGTTGACGAGGATGCAGATCGAACGGCCATTAGGTGTCACCTCAGGCCCGGATTCTACAACCGGATGGGGTGCATGCCGCAAGCCCAGGGCGAGCGGACCCAGAGTGCCGAGTGCTTCGTGGGCGCGAAGCCCGGCTCCTAAGCGCTCGGCGACCGGACTAAGCACTAAGCACTAAGCACTAAGCACTAAGCACTAAGCACTAACCACTCCGCTGTCGCTAGGCGTACGGTTGCATCACTTCCGCGTAGTGCTTCAGCGCGCCCAACGCCTCTTCCGAGACCTGCGGGCGGAGGCCGAAGAGCAGCCGGTCCACGCCCATCTCCTGGTAGGCCTCGATCATCGCCGGCTGTGGTGCGACGCCGAAGATGGAGACGGGGATGTGCCCGCGGCCCATCTCCTTTGCCCGCGTCTGCAACTCATCGATGCGCGACTTGAGGTGCTCCACGCCACCCATGCGCCCGCCGATCGGCATCCATTCGTCGCAGTACTCCAGCACGCGGTCCAGCGTGCGGGCGCCATCGCCGCCCATCATGATCGGCGGGTGCGGCTTGTGCGCCGGCTTGGGCCACGACCAGATGGGGTCGAAGTTCACGAACTCGCCGTGGTATTCGGCCTCGTCCTTCGTCCAGATCTCTTTCATCGCCAGGATCCGTTCGCGCAGGATCTTCCAGCGGAGGGAGGGCTTGGTGCCGTGGTTCTCCATCTCCTCTTCGTTCCAGCCGCCGCCGATGCCGAAGAGCACGCGCCCGCCGGAAAGGAAATCGGCGCTCGCCACTTCCTTGGCGAGGGTGATCGGGTCGCGTTCCATGACCAGGCAGATGCCTGTGCCGAGAAGCAGCGTCTTGGTCACGGCGGCGGTAGCGCCGATCGCCACGAACGGGTCCAACGTGTGCGAATACTCCATGGGCAGGGGCGCGCCGCCCGGCCAGGGCGTGCGGCGGCTGGTGGGGATGTGCGTGTGCTCAGGGAAGAAGAGCGAATCAAACCCGAGGTCTTCGCAAGCCTTCCCGAGCTCCGTCACGGGGATGGCGTAATCGGTAGGGAACATCTGGATGCCGAACTTCACGTGGCAAGCCTCCATACGGTAGTGCGCGCAAGCATACTCGCCGCAGCGCGGCGAGGACTCAGGAACCACTAAGCATCAAGCACTAAGCACTTCCGCACCCAGCACTCGCGGCCCGCCGGCCGCCTACCTTCACCTTCGCGTTAGGGTATGCTACCCTCTCACACTGGGGGACATCCGCTTGCGCTATCTTCTTCGCCTCGGGCACTACCTGAAGCCGTATAAAAAGTCATTAATCATCGCCTGGCTGTGCGTCCTTTTTGCTGGCGCGTTCGTGATGATCAGCCCGCTCCTCATTCGCTACGCGATCAACTTCGGCCTCTCCCCCATCCGCGATTCGAACGACAAGCTGGTTGGCCTCGATGGCAACGAGCAGCTGCTCATCTACGGCGCGCTGGCGATCATCGTCTTCGCCATCGGCCGCGGGCTCGCCTCATTTGGCCAACAGTATCTTGGCGAATCCATCGGGCAGAGCGTCGCCTACGACATTCGCAACGGTATCTACGACAACCTCCAACGGCTGAGCTACGCCTACCACGACAAGGTGCAGACCGGCCAGATCATGTCTCGCGCCACCCAGGATGTGGAGAACATCCGCATCTTCATTAATATGGGTGCGCTGCGGTTGGGCTACATCGCCCTCATCCTGCTGATTTCTATTGGCGGCATGTTCATCATCAACTGGGAGCTGGCCATCGTGAGCGTGGTCACTCTGCCGATCATCGCCTGGCGGTCGATCGTCGTCAGTGCGCGGATGCGCCCGCTCTGGATGCAGATTCAGCAAAACCAGGCCGAGATGACGCAGATCGCCGAAGAGGGCTTGACCGGCATCCGCGTGGTCAAGGCGTTCAGCCGCGAACCGTTCGAAAGCGCGAAGTTTGCCGCCTCGGCCAAGCGCCAGGCCGATATGAACTACGAGCAGGCCCGCCAGATGGCTACCCACGGCCCGCTGATGACCGGCCTTTCGATGTTCCAGGTGGCGCTCACCGTTGGCTTCGGTTCGTACCTCATCTCCCAGGGCAACCTCAGGGCCGCCGACCTCCTGACCTTCACCCTCTGGCTCAACCTGTTGCAGCTGCCGGTGCGCATGCTCGGCTTCATCATCACCATCGTGGCGCGCTCGATCAGTTCGGCTGAGCGCGTCTTCGAACTGATCGATGCCCAGTCCGCTGTCCAGGAGAAGCCCAACGCGCCGGACCTCGAAGGGGTCACGGGCCATGTCCGCTTCGAAGGGGTGGGCTTCGGCTACGACAACCTGAGCGCGGTGCTTGCCGGTGTCGACATCGATGCCAAGCCCGGCCAGGTGATCGCCCTCCTCGGACCAACGGGCAGCGGCAAGTCCACCGTCGTCAACCTCATCCCGCGCTTCTACGATGTGACCGCTGGCAAGATCACGATCGATGGCACGGACCTCCGCGATGTGACGATCGACTCGTTGCGCCGCAACATCGGCATCGTCCAGCAGGACGTCTTCCTCTTTATTGGCACCATTCGCGACAACATCGCCTACGGGCGGCCAGAAGCGACCCAAGAGGACATTGAGAAGGCAGCGAAAGCGGCCCGCATCCACGATTTCATCGTCAGCCTGCCGTACGGGTACGAGGAGTGGGTGGGGGAGCGCGGCGTGACGCTCTCGGGCGGCCAGAAGCAGCGCATCGCTATCGCCCGCACCTTGCTGCTGGACCCCAAGATCCTGATCTTCGACGACTCAACGGCAAGTGTGGACTCGCAGACCGAATTCCTCATCCAGCAGGCGCTGCAGGAACTGATGAAGGGGCGCACCACCTTCGTTATCGCCCAGCGCTTGCGCACCGTTATGCGCGCCGACGAGATCATCGTTCTCGCCGGCGGCAAGGTGGTGCAGCGCGGCAAGCACAGCGAATTGCTCGAAGAAGAAGGCCTCTACCGCCGCATCTTCGACCTTGAACTACGCGACCAGGAGCAAGCGTTGGGCCGGCCCACTGCCGGCGCGGATTCGCGCGATGAATCGCCGGACTCGCGCGCCAACGGCAATGGCAGCCGCAACGGACATAGCCACGAGCCAGCAGCGCGCCCAGGCGTGCCTTCGATGGCCGCCGAAAGCCCGGCCGGGGGCGCCTCATGAGCCAGCAACGCAGTACTGCTTTTGGCACAGCTAAAGGAGCTTCGTAATGGGAATGATGGGTGGCGGCGCAGGCGCGGGAGGCTGGAGCACGGGCATCGGCGGCCAGACCATGGGCCCCAACCGTAGCCGCGGCGCGGATGGTTGGGACGATGATGCCTACGGCAAGGCGTACGACGCCGACGTGGTGCGGCGCTTGCTGCCGTACCTCAGCGGCTACAAGAAACAGGCCATCCTGGCCTTCGCCTGTATGGTCATTTCGGCCGTCACCAGCTTCATTCAGCCACTGCTCATTGGCCTGACGGTGAAGGCGGGCATCCAGAACGACAACCGTATGGTTGGCACCCTCTTCGCGATCATGGTGGTGCTGGCGGTCATCAGCTGGCTCTCGGCTTACGTCCAGCAACTGACCACGGCCTGGATGGGCAACCGCTTGCTGCTGCAACTGCGCAGCGAAATGTACGACCACATGCAGGGCCTTTCGCTCAGCTTTTACGATGAGATGGAAGTCGGCCGCATGATCAGCCGCCTGACGAGCGACGTGACGGTCATGCAGGAACTGCTGACCTCCGGCTCGCTCACTTTCGCCGCCGACTTTGTTGGACTCGGCGTGGTGGTCGTCGTCCTCCTGTTCCTCGACTGGCAGCTGGCGCTGGTGACCTTCGCCGTCGTCCCGCCGCTGGTGCTCATCATGGTCTGGTGGGCGAAGCACGCGAAGGCCGCGTTCGTCAACGTTCGCATCAAGATCAGTGCGCTCTACGGCACGCTCGCGGAGAACGTCTCTGGTGTGCGCGCCGTGCAATCAATGTCCCGCGAAGACGAAAACGCCAAGCGCTTCGACGCCCTCAACCAGGACAACCGCAAGGCGAACATCTGGGCCGGGATGCTGAGCGCGGCGATCATGCCCGTGATCGAGCTGGCGGTGGCGATCGCTACCTGCGCCGTCGTCATCGTCGGCGGTCTGCGCGCCCTAAACGCCGATTCTCTGGACACCGCCGAAGTAGCCACGCTCTTCGCCGTGCTTACCGCCTTCACACTCTACGTCGGGCGCTTCTTCGACCCGATTCGGGACCTCGTCCTCCAGTACACCATGCTCCAGCGGGCGATGGCCGGCGGCGAGCGCATCTTCGAAGTGCTCGATACGAAGGCGCGCATCATGGACAAGGAAGACGCGATCGAACTCGTGACCGTCGAAGGGCGCGTCGATTTCGACAACGTCGAGTTCCACTACATCGAAGGCGTGCCGATCCTGCGCGGCATTGACCTGCACGTGAACCCCGGCGAGACCATCGCCTTCGTCGGCCATACCGGCGCCGGGAAGACGACGATCACCTCGCTGGTCAGCCGCGGCTACGAAGTGACCGGCGGGGCAATCCGCATCGATGGCCACGACATCCGCGATGTGCAGCGCCGTTCGCTGACGAAGCATATGGGCGTCGTGCTCCAGAACCCGTACCTGTTCAGCGGCACGATTCGCGAAAACATCGCCTACGGTCGCCCGGAGGCGACAGACGAAGCCGTCCGAGAAGCAGCCTCCGCGGTGGGCGCCGATGACTTCATCGACCGCCTGGACCAGGGCTACGACACGGTCCTGCAGCAGCGCGGCCAGAACCTTTCGGTGGGCCAACGCCAGCTGATTAGCTTCGCGCGCGCCATCCTCGCGCAGCCGCGCATCCTGGTGTTGGACGAAGCGACGGCCTACGTGGACACGCAGACAGAAGTGATCATCCAGCGCGCCTTGCGTGGGCTGCTGAAGAACCGCACCTCCTTCGTCATCGCCCACCGCCTGAGCACGATCCGCGAAGCGACGCGCATTGTGGTGCTGGACCAGGGCAAGATCGCGGAGGTGGGTTCACACGATGAGCTGCTCGAACGGAACGGCATCTACGCCAACCTCTACAAGATGACGTACGAGCAGGAGCAGCAGAAGCAGGCCGAGTCAGTGGTCGGTGAAGACGAAGCGTTCGCCCGCCGCCGCCAGGGCGAAGTGGCTCCAGTGCCCGCCGCCGGCGCGTAGGCTGGCAACCAGGGCCGAAACCCACCGAGGCACAAGGGATTTCGAAAGAGGGTTTGGGGGAGCCGCCGCCGGATCTCTGCGGCTCCGCGGCCCGGCTCTACTCCGGGGCTGGGGCGTCTAGCGGAAGCGTGAAGCGGAACACGCAGCCGCCGCCCGGCGCCGCCCCCGCGGTAATCAGCCCGCCGTGCAGTTCAACCAGGCGTTTGCACACCGTTAGCCCCAGGCCAATGCCGGGTACGCCGGCGGTTGTCAGCGGCGACCGGAAGAAGGGGATGAACAGCTCCTCGAGACGTATTGGCGAAAGTGTCGCCCCGTAGTCCCGGACGGCGACCTCTGCAAACTCACCGGAACCTTGCACCGAGACTTCAATCGCGTCGGAGGGCGAACCGTACTTGTCCGCGTTCGTCAACAGATTTTCGAGGATCTGCTCTACCGAGGTGAGTTCGGAAAGGACGAAGATCCGGCCAAGTTCGTTTTTCAGTTCCACGCGGCGGTGTGGTCGCGCGTGGACGAAGCGCTTCATGACGGCGCGGATCACTTCGTCGAGGTCGACTGGCTCGGTCGCCGTTGGGACGTCGGTGGCGAAGCGGGCGAGGGCCAGCATGTTTCCGAGGATGCGCTGTAGCCGCAATGCCTGCCCTTCGATCGCATCGAGCGACTCAACATCGTCGCTGCTCAGAGCGGTGCCGGACCGCGCCAGGCGGACGACGTTGCCAAGGATGATGGTCAACGGCGCACCAAGTTCGTGCGAAATCAGGCCGAGAAGTTCTTCGTTGAAGGGCTGGAGCGTGCGGGGTTGCGGCGGAAAGGCCGTAACGTTGAGCGGCGGGTCGTAAAGAGTGGACCCGCCGGCGATGGCCGTCGCATCGCCGGGGAAGCTTTCAAGCGTTTGCCGGAATGCCGCCGTGCGCGATTTCGTGGATAGCTGACTCATTTCGCCATTCCTGGACTGCCGAAACCATCCGAGCCGCGCTCATTCCGGGTGAGGAAATCGGTTTCCGGCAGCCAGTTTTGGAACCGGCGTGAACCGTGGCAAAGCTTGCACACGCCTTTGCTGTAGCGGCCGTTCGGTTGCTGAATGACCCAGTGGTGGTGACAGGGGATTTCGGCGAGTGAAACAGAGTCCATATCCTTGCATCTCTGGCCGATGCGGCTACTGGCCATTTGAGTGGTAGCCAGTCGGAGAACAGCGAGCCCAACAGGTATATGCCATCCCTGCTGCACGCGTCTGCCCCTAATTAGCAGACGGTCGCGGACTGTCTTCACGGAAGGTAATGGCAGGCTTTACACAGTATGTTATGGTGATGACATAGGATTCGCGTCGGGCTGAAGAGCTAGGCTCGGGCGTGGGCCGAAAGCTGGAATCAACGCTTACTCAACCGGTACCCCTGCGACCCACACAACATTCGATCCCTGGCAATCTGATCTTGGCGTCGCTCGCAGTGGAGGACTACGAGAGCTTGCGCGGACAACTCGAGGTCTATCCACTGAGGATGCGAGAGGCACTCCAGGAGGCGGGCGATGGCACCAGCTACGTCTACTTCCCAACGAGCGGCATCGTTTCCGTCCTCACGGTGATGGAGAACGGGATGATGATCGAGTTCGCCACGGTGGGACGCGAAGGGACTACCGCTGTGCCGATCTTCCTTGGCGTCGCCGATTCGAACATGGCGCTCGTCTCCCAGGTCCCGGGCGAAGCGCTGCGTATGAGCGGCGAGGACTTCATTGCAGCCACCGAACGCATTCCAAACCTGGCCAGGGTGATCAAGCGCTACAGCGGCCTGATGCTTGCCCTTGTGGCCCAATCGGCGGCCTGCAACCGTGCCCACCATGTGGACGCGCGCTGCGCCCGCTGGCTACTGATGACGCACGACCAGGTGGGCTCGGAGACCTTCCCGATCACACAGGAGTTCCTCGCTCAGATGCTTGGCGTCAGCCGCCCAAGCGTGGCTCTCGCGGCCGCCACCCTCCAGAGAGACGGTCTGATCAGCTATCAACGCGGGCGGCTCACCATCCTCAAGCGCAACGGGCTCGAAAAAGCGGCCTGCGAGTGCTACGCCGTGATCAGTCAGCGTTTCCGCCTGTTCGAAAACTCGTGCGGCGCGGCGCGCGCTGCCCTGCCCGCCATCGCCTGAGGGCGTGCCGGCTTCAGCGGCGAACCCAGGTCTCAGCTGAGCGCGGCGTGGGCCAGGCCCGCCAGCGCCCCGGCGAGCACCAACCAGGCGCTGTTTGGGCTGTAGCGCAGGAGCACGGCAACGGCCACGGCGAAGAGCGCCGCGATGAACGCCGTATCGAGCACCTGCTGCCCCAGCGTCAAGGTGACAACGGCCATCAGCGCCAACGCCGCGGCGTTCACGCCATCGAGAAACGGGGCGGCCCAGCGCGACCGGCGGATACGCGGCACTAGCGGATGCGTGATGGTCACCAGCACAAACGAGGGCAAGAAGATGCCAGCCGTCGCCGCCAACGCACCCGGGAAGCCCCCGGCAACGTAGCCCGCGAACGTCGCAGAGGTGAAGAGCGGGCCTGGCGTGAACTGGCCGACTGCAATTGCGTCGACCACCTGCTGGTCAGTCAGCCAGTGATGGGCGTCCACGAGATCCGACTGGAGGAAGGCGGCGAGTACGTAGCCGCTCCCGTAGAGCACCGAGCCGATTCGAACGAAGACCACGAATAGGTCCCAGGCCGAAACCGAGCCCGCGGGGACGGCGGCGAGGACGTGCATGCCCGGCCTGGGCAGCCGCCGCAAGAGTGTCAATGGCGAGGGTGGGCGCCTCCCGCGCGAAAGCAGGGCGATGAGCAGTCCGGCGAGCCCGGCCGCCAGGATCAACAACACTTCGCTGACGCCCAGGAGCGCGAGCACGATGGCCGCGAACGCGATGAGGGCGGTGGTCCAGCCTTTGACGGCCGCACCGCGCAAACCCCAGATCGCCTGCACGATGATCGCCAGGATGAACGGCTGGATGCCGAGGATGAGGCCCTCGCCTGCCGGGGTATCGCCGTACTCCACGTACGCCCAGGCGAGCACAAGGACGATCGCAACGGCGGGCACGATGAACGCGAAGCCTGCCAGCCAGAGCCCGCGCCATCCCGCCTGCTTGGCCCCGATGTGCATCGTCAGTTCGGTGGAGTTGGGGCCTGGGATGAGGTTCGCGGCACCCAGCAGGTCCATCAACTCGGCATCGGTGAGCCAGCGCTTTTCGCGCACCAGCTCGCGGCGCATCAAGGCGATGTGCGCCGCCGGCCCGCCAAACGCAATGCAGCCCAGGCGGAAGAAGTAACGCAGCACCGCGCCCAGGCCCGCGCGCTGCTCAACGGGCGCGATTTCAACCACAGCGACACGGAGGTGGGAAGGATTCAAGCACTACGCACCACTCTGTCGGGCGACTTCTTGGACGATGGCCAGCGTAGCGCGAGGTACGATCACGAACCACAGAGTCACAGAGATTCAGAGAGGTAGCGGCGAAACGTCCGCACGCTGTCCAACTGCGGGCCATTCGCACCGACTCATAGAGCTCGGTGGCTCTGCGATTCAATCCGTCCGTCGAGGCCGAGGTCCGCTAAAAGCACTTCGACGCGCGCCCGGATGTCGTCGCGGATTTCGCATACGCGTTCGAGCGTTTGCCCGGCGGGGTCGTCCACCTCCCAATCGAGGTAGCGTTTGCCCGGGTAGAACGGGCAGGCGTCGCCGCAGCCCATGGTGATCACCACGTCGGCCGCCTGCACGGCGTCGTCACTCAGCGGTTTGGGGAACTCGCGCGAAAGGTCCAGCCCGAGTTCGGCGACCGCTTCGATGACGCGCGGGTTCACCTCGCTGGCGGGGGCGGAACCCGCGCTCCGCACCGTGACGCGGCCCGCGCCCAGGTGCTCGGTGAGCACCGCGGCCATCTGGCTGCGCCCCGCATTGTGCACGCAGACGAAGAGGATCTCAGGGCGTGTGGCAGTCATCTGGGCTCCTCCGAAGGCGGGCTGGCGCCCGGGGAATGGGGCTCACGCAACAGTTCGTAGACGGCGGCGGCGAGCAGCGCGCCCGCGATCGGCGCCACCCAGTAGACCCAGTGAGCCTCCCAGACGTTGGCCGCAACGGCCGGCCCGAAGCTGCGTGCGGGGTTCATCGAAGCGTTCGCAACCGCGCCCCAACCGGCAGCTGCGAACCCCACATAGCCCCCGATAGCGATCGCCGCGAATGCCCCCTGTGCCCGGTCATCGGTGGCCACGGCGAAGACCACGAAGGCGAGGAAAAAGGTCAGGATCAGCTCAGACCAGAAAGCCGCGTCCGCGCCGTTGATGTGCGGCGCGCTCGCCCCGGCGTCGCCCTTGTGCCCGACGATGGCGCTGATCGCCAGCCCGGCGATCACCGCGCCGGCCAGCTGGCAGACGCTGTAGCCGGCCGCGCGCTTCGTTTCGATGCGTCCCAGTGCCCGGAAGGCGATCGTGATCGCGGGATTGATGTGACAGCCCGAAATGTGCCCGATGGAGAAGATCATGACCATCACGATCAGCCCGAACGAGATGCCCACGCCCACGCCCGAGACCCCTCCGCCGCTGGCCGCATCAACAGCCGCCGCGCCCGGCCCGGCAAAGACCAGGGCGAACGTCCCCAGGGCCTCAGCCAGGTAAGGCGCAAAAGCGGGCCGCGGGCGCAACATCATCGGAGAAAGACGATAAGAGGTGACGGGTTAACGCGGTATGAACGGGGTGGCTAGGAACCCGAGTTCGGTCGAGGAGGCGAATCCACACGGGCGACGTTCGCGCACGGCTCATACTCTCTCCCGCTCCATCAACTCCACAGCCTCGCGCGCTTCGCGCAGGCCGCAGTGCGATTGGTCGCGGAACGCTTTGATCGCGCCGATCTTGCTGCCCGCGCGCAACGGTTCGTCGACGAGCGCGCGGTTTGGGAGGGCGGCAATGAGCTTGCGGCTGACCACTTCCGAGAGCGCGGGCAACGGCGGCTCGGCCTCCGGCACGGGCTTCGGCGCTTGCACAAGGCGGGGCGCGGTGGCGCCGGGGCTCGAGCCCGAAACCATCTCTCGCTCCATCAGTTCGACCGCGTCTTTTGCCTCTTTGAGGCCGCAGTTGAGCTGCTCGCGAAAGGCACGGATGGCGTTGATCTTGTTCCCCGTGTTCAACGAATCGTAGACCCTTTCGGGCTTCGAAAGACGGGCGATAAGGGCGCGGCTGCCCTCCCGGACGGGGCTCGCCCGTTCGTCCGGCAGTGCGCGTCCGCCCGGCGCTGAAAGCGCGCTTTGACCGCGACCGCGCACGGCAAGCGCGAGCATCAGCACGATCACGGCCAGTGCCACCACCAGCACGGCGATGCCGATCACGCTTCGCTGTCCTCCCAGAGCGTGGGCTGCGCCTCCACGTTGCGAGGCGGCACAAGGCCGAGGTGCCGGTACGCGGCGGGTGTGGCCGTGCGCCCGCGCGGGGTGCGCTGGAGGAAGCCGCATTGCAGCAAAAACGGCTCGTAGACGTCCATGATCGTGTCTGATTCTTCGCTGATCGAGGCGGCGATCGTCTCCAGGCCCACTGGCCCGCCGTTGAACTTTTCGATGATCGCCCGCAGCACCATGCGGTCCGTTTCGTCCAGCCCCAGTTCGTCGATATCGAGCAGCACGAGCGCCGCGCGCGTACTTTCGAGCGTGATCACGCCGTCCCCGCGCACCTCAGCGTAATCGCGCACCCGGCGCAGGATGCGGTTGGCGATGCGCGGCGTCCCGCGTGACCGCCGGGCGATCTCCGAAGCGGAATCCTCCGGCAGCGGTACGCCAAGGATGTGGGCCGAGCGCTTGACGATGATCGCCAGCGTTGGCGCATCGTAAAAGTCCAGCCGGTAGACGCTGCCGAAGCGGTCCCGCATGGGGGCGCTAACCATGGCGTAGCGCGTGGTGGCGCCAACGAGCGTGAAGTGCGGCATGGCCAGCCGCACGGAGCGCGCCCCCGGCCCCTTGCCGATCACCAGGTCAAGCGCGAAATCCTCCATCGCCGGGTACAGGATCTCCTCCACTGAACGCGAGAGGCGGTGGATCTCATCGATGAACAGGATGTCGTGTTCTTTAAGGTTGGTGAGGATCGCCGCGAGGTCGCCGGGCCGTTCGATGGCGGGGCCGCTGGTGGTGCGGATCGCCACTCCCATTTCGTTCGCCACAATGTTCGCCAGGGTGGTTTTGCCGAGCCCCGGCGGGCCGTAGAGGAGTTGGTGGTCCAGCGCCTCGCCGCGTTTTTTCGCCGCCTCAATGGCGATTCGTAGGTTCTGGAGGACGCGCGCCTGGCCGGGAAAATCGTCCAGCGCCTGGGGCCGCAACGAACGTTCGAGTTCCGAGTCATCCGGCGATTCGGTGGCGGCCACAAGGCGGTCTTCGGTCACCCACGAAGTATAGAGGGTCGGGATGGGACCTCAGCGCGATTCGGTGCCGCGCGTTAGGAAGTGGTGCGCTGCTCGGGTCAACACGCGGACGGCCAGACACACGGGCAACCGCCGGACGCACCCCAACGCGCGCGGCCCTCATCCCCAACCCCTTCTCCCGATTGCGACGGGAGAAGGGCGGCCGAGCGAAGGCGAGCCTTGCCTTCGGCTGGTGCTCGCCCTCCGCAGGGGTGCGCACGTCAGTAAGCGCTGCGCGGCTCACGCGCCGCCGCCACGCCCACGCCGTCTTCGCCCGCCAGAATTTTACACTGCGTTAACGCGTTTGTTATGCGGCCTGTGGTACAACATGTCTGCCGAGTTCACCGCAAGGTGAAACGGGGGAACCAACTCTTGGGGTGTATTTCCACGTAAGTGGAATAGGCGACTCCCTTCGCCGAACCCGTCAGCTAACCCCGTAGGCCTTATAGGGAGAGGCGTGGCAGCCGCTCAAGCCTGCCGCATCAGCCTCTCATGCGATCTGTGGCGCGTCTCCGCCGGTTCGTCCGGTGGCCTCGCGTCCACTCAACGATGGAGGCGAAACAGATGCTTCGAACGCAATCGACCCCTTGGTGGCGCCGTCTCTTTGCTGAGGCGCTTGTCCCCGCGTACGTGGTGGTACGTGAGGATTCGCAACGGCGCTGCCCCGAATGCAACAGTGGATACCGCGCGGAAGACCAGTACTGTCCCGTGTGCCACGTCGCGACGCCCGAGTGGCGCTTCGGGTAACCGCATCTCAGTCGGCTCCATTCCCTCCTTGTGCGCCGCGTCCCCCCTGTGCGGCGTACACACCAAACAGGCCGTCCCGTTCGCGGGGTGGCCTGTTCGGCTGTTTGGGGCGGTGCGTGTTCGACGCGGGGTCGCTCTACCCGCCTCTCTTCGTGCGAACCAAACGGGAGTTCGATGCTGCTCCGACTGTCGCCTTTGATGGCTGGCCGGTCTTCGCGGCGGGCCGTGCACGTGCGGTTAGCAACCAGACCCAACTCTGCTTGGCGGGGGCTGGAGCCACAGCAACCAAAAGAGAGGCACGTCGTCGGCCTGCTGTCGCCTCGAACATGGTTGAAGCTGGCTGTTGTTCGTCGTGGCGAACTCGTCCGCTTCGCTGCTGTGGCCCTCGGGGGGGCCTTCCGGCGGGACCGTGCCCTCGCCGATGAACTCTTCATGCAGGCTGAACAGCACCGCTTCATCGACGAGGTTGCAGGACTTGGCTCATCCGGCGGCGAGAAGCTTACGAAGGAGCACGCGGAGGTTTCGGTGTCCGCGTTCGCCCAGTACTTGAGTGATGCTTGCTTCGATGCCCTCGATCGTAGCCATCCCCGCTTGGATGCAGGCTCGCCCTCGGTCGGTGAGGACGACCAGCTTGGCGCGGCGATCGGTCGGGTGGGGCCGGCGGACGACATAGTCCATGGCCTCGAGCTCATCGACAAGCTCTCCCATAGCCTGGGGAGTGATATTCGCCCCGCGGGCGAGGTCGCTTAGCCTCGACCCCTCGGGTTTGATCTGCGCGAAGACCGCCGAATGGGACGGCTTCTGGGGAAAACCGGAGCCGACGACGCCATCGACAATTTTGAAGCCGAGCAGGCTGTACGCCCGTCCAAGCATGGCGATGGTGTTCATTTCCTCAGGTTGGAGGTCTTGACGAGCTGGCATCGCGTCATTTATAAGGCATCCTGACTATCAGGGCTACCTCAGCGAAAGGTGGCACCACCAGGAGGGGCAGCGTGCAAGCAATCTGGGATTTCGTCAACAACCCGCGTCGCATGGGCGGGACCTGCGGGGTGATCTTCACCCTTCTGTTCATCATCGGAGGTCCGGTGTTGTCGGGCGATGTCCCGACCGTGAACGATACCGCTCAGGACGTACGGAGCTATTGGGTCGATGACGGTGACCGCTACCTCGCCGGCGACTTCCTCTTCGGAATCGCCGTCGTCCTATTCTTCGTGCCCTTCGTGTCAGCTGTTAGGAGCGTCCTCGCGCCTGCTGATCGAAGCGGGGGGATGTGGGCCCGCACCTTCGTCCTGGGCGCGTTAATCGCCGTCATCCTCGGTGGGGCCGGAGCGGCGGCCTCGGGCGGGCTGGCGATCAGCGGCGCCGACGGATTGGACGACTCAACGATGCTGTTCGCTACGCGCATCGGCGCGTATTCGTCCGTTGGTCTGGGGCTAGGTTTCGCCCTGATGCTCATCGCGGCCGCAGTGGTGATCGCTCAGAGCGGCGTGCTCTGGCGATGGCTCGCCCTGTTGGCGGCGCTCGCTGCAGTTGCGGGCGTGGTCGGCGGACTGTGGGTGTTGGACGGGGACCAGGAGGGAGCTTGGGGTGTAATTGCCCTGGTGGGCCTCATTGCGGCGCAGGTCTGGGTGCTGCTGGTGTCGATCCAGCTACTACTTCAGGGTAACCGGGTCACGATGGATCGCTCAGCGGCCTGACAGTGAGGCCCGGTGGGAAATACGCGCGGAACTAGCGGGCCTGTGCATGCATTTCGTAACGCAGTGTTGATTGGACAACCACCAGTTACCGTCCCAGCACGTAGCGCAGATACGCCGCGTACCAGTCGTCGGCGATGGCGCGCTGTGCTTCGGCGAGCGGGATCTGACCGGCGCAGGCCATCTGCGCGAGCTTCACCTCCAGCTGGTCTTTTTGGTGGAAGCCGGGGGACGGCTCCGCCGGTTCGGGCCACAGATTGAGGTCGCTGTTCGAACCGCCAAGGGCCAGCGGGATCAGGTGGTCCATCTCAAATTCGTTCGGCAGGCGTACGCGCGTGACACCGTACGTGGCGTAGATCCGGGTCTTCGTCGCCGTCGAAACGTCCCGCACCCCTTTTGTGTAGCCGAACACGCAAATCACGTCGAGGCCCACCGGAAAAACGTCGCCGGGCGTGCGCAGCGGGTCCGGGTAGGCGATGCCGGGCGTGCGTGTGCTCGTGGGGGCGGGTGGTTCGTTCGCTGGCTGCGGACCTGCGGGGACGCCGGCGGTCGCCGTGACGCTGCCCTCGGCCACAGGCGCCATTGCCGCTTCGAGCTCAACGCAGGCGGCGACGGTGAGGACGACCAAACCGAGGACTGCAACCCACCGCCTCATGCGGCCGATGCTACACGCGAACGCGTCAGCGGCCGTCGCGCCCGGCGCGGCTGCGCCGGCCATCAGCTGAGGCTAGACCTCGCAGCGAATCGCTCCCCTGATCGTTTGCGGCTCCGTTGCGGCTCTTGGCGCCGGGGCACGTTCAGAAATCGCCGGGAGCCACTTGCAGGCAGGTGAAGCCCATCGCTCGCCACATCTCCACCACCTGGTTGCGGTCATCCAGCACGAAGAGCACGTCGTACCGGCCGCGGACATGGGCGTCGAACAGTTCGGTCTTGACCACCGCGTCTTTGCGGAAGTCCTTGGTGCGGCGCATATGGAGGGCGTCATGCGGGATAGCGTGCTTCGCCAGCCACTGTTCGGTGGGCCGCCTGTAGCGCGCTTCGCGCCCCGACATGAGGATGATGGCGACGCCAATGCCCGCGTAGGTGCGCACGATGTGGGCCACGGGCTCGTTCAGGATGTCGTCCAGGCAGCTGCTGGCGTCGTACGGGCTGCGGCCGTTGAGATGCGCGAGCGTGCCATCGAGGTCGCAGATAATCGCCAGCGGGAGCGGCGGCTCAGACATCGAGCAGTTGGCCGCGGACGGCCTCCAGTTCAGCCTCGCTGACGCCCTCGGAGAGCAGGTATTCGGCCGCCGTGCCGTACTTCGTGCGTAGGAGCTTCATGAACTCCGCCATCTTCTCCGGCGGCGTGGCGAGGCGAGCGCGAATCTCGGCGTCCGTGCCTTCGAGCACCCGGCCCGTGGCGTGCAGGTAGTCGATCAGGGCGTCGATGCTGTTGTTGCTCAGGCCGTACTCCGCGGCGATGTCCGCTTCGCTCACGCCTACGACGTCCATGACGAGCGCGAGGAGCACGCCGGTGCGGTCCTTGCCGGCGGTGCAGTGCACGAGCACGGGGTAGGAAGGCGCCTCGGCGAACAGGCGGAAGGCCTTGGCGAAGCGTTCGCCGGCCATCCCTAAATAATGCAGGTAGCGGCCGCCGGAGATGCCCGCGCCGTAGAGGCCGTTCAGTTCTGCCGTCACGTTCAACTGGGCGGTAATCTCGGAGAAGATGGAGATCGGCACGACGCGGTCGGCGAGGCCGTGGTCCTGCGGGACGCCGGTCAGTTCGTCCGGGTGACGCAGGTCAATGACCGTCTGCACGCAGGCCGAATTGCGCAGCCAGGCGGCGTCGGCGGGCGTCATCCGCTCGAGCGCGCCGGAACGGTAGACGGCGTGCGCCCTGAAGTGCCCGCCGCCTGTGGTGGGGTAGGCGGCGATGGAACGGAAGTTGTGGATGCCTTCGGGTTGGTAGCTGGCTGTGCTCATAGTGCGCATAGTTTGGCAGGGGTTTGCGAAGAGAGCATGAACGAGGTGTGGCAACCAATGCTTCGGAACGGAGTCACGGCGCACGAATACGCTACTATCCGCGAGTGAAAATCCTCGTCCTCGGCAACAGCGACACGGCCGGAGAGTTCGTGCACGCGAAGACGTGGACGCGGGTCGCCGCGGATGTGGTGACGGAACAGAGCGGCGAGACGGCGGAAATCACCGAAGTGCGCTTCGGCGCGATTGGCGCTCGGGCCGCCGAAGTGGCGGAGCGAAAAGTGCGGGAGTTCGAGCCGGATCTCGTCATCCTCCCAGCCGGGACGTTCGCCTACACCGTCGGATTTGTCGGCGTGCAGGTCCGCCACCGCTTCGGCAAACGGGCGGGGCGGCTCTATAAGCGGCTGGAGGGTGCGTTTGAGCAGCGTACGGGCAGTGGGAACGGCGGCCAGCCCGGGGGCGCAAAGGCAGCGCTCAACCACGCTGGCCGGAAGCTGGCCCGGACAGTCATCGGCGCGCGCCCGCTGACCACGCAAGAGGAGTTGACTGAAGGCTTCCGCCAGGTTCTTCACGCCATCGCAAGGGTCGAAGCGGTGGATGTCCTCCTGGTGGCCTACCCCGCCGAAACCGGGCGGCTGGCCAACAAGAAGCTGGCAACCCCCGCACGGCGAATGCGCTTCCTGGCGGATATCCGTCAAGCAGCCGAGGCGCATCACTATCGATTGCTCGTGGCCGACCGGCAGTTCGCGGCTCATCCCGAGGGCAGCTTGATCACGGCGGATGGCTTCCATCTGAACGAGGCGGGCCATCGCGTCCTCGGCGAGGCGGTAGCCGCAGCGATCCTTGAGCGCGCCGAGCGCCCGGGCGTTGGCTCGCAAGCGCGCACCACCTAGACGGAAGGTCCGCGCTTACCCGAAGAAGGGCGCCCCAACCGGGACGCCCTTCGTTCGAACAATAGCAGCCGCTAGCGGATTAGGGCCGCACACCGCTCAACTTCGCCAGCTTCACGGTGTTGAAGAGCGCCAGGCTGGCGTACCACTTCACCCGCACCCGGCTGGCGTCCTTCGTCTCCAGGCTGCCCACCCGCTCGACTGTCAGGCCGCCGGGGGCGGTCAGCCCGCTGAGAGCGCCATCGCCGAACTGCATGGCGAAGACCGTGCTGCAGTCCGAACTCGAGCCGACGGTGGCGGCGTCGCTAATGTAGTCGTTGATGCCGATCGGGATGCCGTCGTAGAACTGCAGCATCTGGCCGAATTCGTCGCGGTCCGCTTCGAGGAAGGAGCCCGAGGTGCGGGCGAGGACGTTGAGGCTGCGGCGCGTGCGGCGGCTCATGAGCAGGAGGTCCGGCTTGCCGCCTTTCACGGCGTCCACCAGTTCATCCAGCTTGGCGAGCGAGAGAGTGGCGCCATTGACGCCCATGCTCACCGCCTGGCCGCCCGCCGCCAGCCGGTCGATGCCGTCGAAGCTCTTGGCGTTGGTGCTGATGTTGCCGTTCACGAAGGTGTTATCGAAGAGCCCCTGGACGGCTTTCGATTTGAGCTGAACGACGGCCGCTTCGAGGTCCTGGATGTTGGACCGCGTGGTCTTCAGGAAGTTATCGATGTCTGCGTCGCCGCCCATCACCCGCAGGTTGGCGGTCACCTGGGTGAAGGTCGGCGTGTCTTCCGTCCAGGTATCGCCAACGTCGTAGAAGGCGGCCGTGGGGCTGGCGTTTTCGCGATTATAGGTCAGGCCGTTACCGACGATTTCGATGAACGGCAGGCGCTGCAAGACCGGGCTTTCGATGGCGATCGTCTCGATGACGCCGGCGAGCAGGCTGTCGTTGCTCAGTTTGGACGCCTCAACAAGCGTCAGGGGCATTGGTGACCTCCGGGGGTGAGTTGGAGACCACGATGAGGAGGCCACGGCCTATCGCGTAGGGGAGGATGGCAGTGCCCCGTGCTCCGCTCTAACTTTGCAGCGCGCACCCGCGCGCGGCTACACTCCGCCTCTGTGGCTTTCCGAACGGTGGCCGAGCCCCACCCGCCGCGCGAGGACGCGCCCTTCGCCGCCACGCGGCTGCACAACCTGCTGCGTTTCCTGCCGGTCGTCATCGGTTGTCTGGCCGCCTCGGTGCTCTATTGGCCAGCGCTCAACGCCCCGTTCTACGCCGACGATTACATCTATCTGCGCGCCGCCCAAACACTTTCGTGGCCCGATTACCTGCACGCCGCACTCGCGCCCTACGCCAGCGACCCGGTCCTGTTGCTCAGCAACAACTTCTGGCGGCCAGTTTACTTCCTCGCGTTCAAGGTTTTCGAACCGCCGTTCGGCGACAACGTGCTGCCCTACCACCTGGTGTTGCTGACGATCCACTTCGCGGGCATCGCCATGGTCTGGGCGCTGGCGATGCGCCTATCTGGTCGGCAGCTGGCGGCCACCGTGGCGGCTATGGTCTTCGCTGTCCACCCGGCGGGCTTCGAATCGGTCGCCTGGGTGTCGGCGATGAACAGCGCCGCCGTACCGTGCGCGCTCGGCGCCTGGCTGGCGTTCGCTGCCGCCGTCGAAAGCGCGGAGATCGTGCGCAAGCGCTGGCTTTTCGCGCTTACCGCGGTGTTGTTGCTGCTGGCGGTGGGCCTCCGCGAGACCGCGATCGTGGTGGTGCTCGCGATGGCTGCCTGGTACCTGCTGGTCCCCGCCCGTGCGAAGCTGCGCGGGCCGAGCGCCTGGCTGCCGGTGCTTGGCCTGATCGCCTTCTGCCTCGCGTACGAAATCCTGCGCACGCGCTTCCTCACCGGCCCGTTCACCAATCCGCCGCAGTACGAACTCGGCACGCGAATTCCCGGCAACGCCTGGAGAATGGTGCGCTACGGGCTGCTCCCGTTCAGCACGGAGGGCCGGCCGCTCGTCTTTGCCCTTTCGAATGTCGGCGGGATCCTGCTATTGGCCTCGTTTGCCGTAGCCTTGCTCACCCGGCGTTGGCTGCTGGCGGCGCTGCTCGTAGGCTTCTTCGCCTCCGTCCTGCCGTTTGCGCCGCTACGAATTGGGCTGGGCGCGCGCTACTTCTACTTCTCGTCGGCATTCCTTGGTCTGGTCCTCGGGCAGGCGGTGGTCGAAGTGGCGGCGCTGGCCAGGCCGCGCGTGAACGAACGCATGCTCGTTCTGGCGGGGAGCGCGCTGCTCTCCGTCTTCGTGATCGGCTTCGCCATGGCCGGAAACCAACGCGTGAGCAACTGGAAAGCCACCACGGGCGCAGGCGAGCAGGCCTGGGTCGATGCTCTGCGCGCGCAATACCCCGTGCTGCCCGCTGGCGGCACGCTCTACTGCGTCAACACCCCGCTCGTCCTCGCCCTCTTCGGCGACGCCAACCTGTTTCCCACCGTGAACTACCTCTACCCGCAGGTGGCGGCGGCAAAGCGCCTCGATGAATCGCAGGTGGCGGCCGTCACCCGCCAGTTGGGCCCGAACGACCGGGTGTTCGTCTACACGCCGAAATAGAAGGCAGAGGTATACGGTGGGCATGACAGCAGCCATCAAACGCCACGGTAGGGCCGAACTAGGCGACGAAGCTGCGGACCGTAGCCTCGAGTTCGTCCAAATCGAACGGCTTAGAGAGCACTCCGGCAACGCGCGAGGCGCGAGGGTCCTCCACGGCGAACGATCGCTCGCCGGTCATGACCACGACGGGCGGCGAGGTCCCCGCGCCGAGTTCAATCGAATCGACCACCTGGAAGCCGTCGCCGTCGGCGAGGTGAAGGTCAAGGAGGATGAGGTCGTATCCGCCGACCTTGAGACTCTGAATGGCGTCAGCCGCGGATTGCACACCGTTCACCTCATGGCCAGCCGCGGTTAACACCTGGCGTATCAGGCGCGAGATGGTGCGCTCGTCCTCAGCCAACAGAATTCTCATCCGGTGCGCGTACCCTCGACCGCAATACTACCGCGCCTTTGCGGTAAGTCCGCAACGATCTTTACGTAGCGCTCGCCGCGGGTACAAACCACCTCGCCGCCCATAGCAACGATCAGCTGTCGCGAACGGAAGAAGGCGAATCCGGCATCAGCGGAGACCGCCTTCGTTTCGGGCCCGGCCGTGCCGCTTTCGAAAGTGAGGCGGGTGGCCCTCGGACTTGCTTTGTGGCTGAAGCGCACCTTGCCGCTGCCGTTACCGATTCGGTTGGCCGCAGTGGCGAATCCGGCGATGGCGCGCACGAGCCGGGGTACGTCCCAGGGGCC
Organism: Tepidiformales bacterium; assembly: GCA_038323265.1. Classification (GTDB taxonomy): domain Bacteria; phylum Chloroflexota; class Dehalococcoidia; order Tepidiformales; family Tepidiformaceae; genus PNKC01. Next base: position 4,114 of record JBBQGT010000028.1, on the reverse strand, counting down.
GTGAATCGCTTGCGGTACTGGCCCAGTGATTTCGATCTCCCGGCCAGTGAGCCCGCGCGCCGCTTCCACGGCCGCGCCAAGGTCGCAGGGTCCGTGCGAGATGGCTAGCTTGCCACGCTCCATGCGGGACGCTTCCTGCAGGTCATCCGCCAGGTGCTGGAGGTCATCCACCGAGGACGTGAGCATCTCGGCCAACTCGGAATCGAGCAAGAGCTGGCCTTCGGCTGATTGGCGGCGCGCCAGCTCCATCACCATCCGGATGGATGTGAGCGGCGTGCGCACTTCATGCGCGAAGGCGCCCATCGCTTCGCGGCGATAATCCTCTTCGGTGAGCGCGGCGTCGTGTATCAGCGTCATAACCTTCCGTGGAAACGTTAAGGCCGTTGCCGGGACGGCACAATCAGGGGTTTCACCTACCGTACGCCGGGATGCGGCCTGCGGATGTCCTTCTCACTGCCGGGCCATCGGCAAGGCCTCGCCGTCGAACCGCCGCGCGCGAAGGGCACCGCCCGCACCGCGCGAGGCTTGCTCCTCGGCGTGGTACGAACTGCGCACCAGAGGCCCGCTTTCGACGTGTCGGAAACCCATCTCGAAGGCCCGCGCTTTCAACTCCGCGAACTCGTCGGGATGCCAGTAGCGGACGATGTCCAGGTGTTTGGGCGAAGGCTTGAGATACTGGCCGACGGTCAGGATTTCGACGCCGTTCGCCGCGAGGTCGCGAAAGACATCGAGCAGCTCTTCGCGCGTTTCGCCGAGGCCGACCATTACGCCGCTCTTGGTGAGCGTGCCCGGGTCCAGCTCTTTGCCGCGGCGCAGCACTTCCAGCGAGCGTTCATAGATCGCCTGGGGACGCACGGTGGAGTAGAGGCGCGGCACGGTCTCCGTGTTGTGGTTCAGGATCTCGGGGTGCGCATCGGTGACCGTGCGCAGGGCGTCGTCGTCGCCCTTGAAGTCCGGGATGAGCACTTCGATCGTCGTTTCGGGCGAAAGGCGGCGCGTCCAGCGGATCGTCTCGGCGAAGATGCTCGCCCCGCCGTCCGCCAACTCATCGCGGTTCACGCTGGTGATCACGGCGTGCTTCAGCTCCATCTTCTGGATGGCGAGGGCGACGCGAGCGGGCTCGCCCTTATCAACCATCCCCGGGCGGCCGGTGGCTACCGCGCAGAAGCCGCAGGAACGCGTACAGGTATCGCCGAGGATCATGAAAGTGGCCGTCCCGCGGTTCCAGCAATCGCCGATGTTCGGGCAGCGCGCCTCTTCGCAGACGGTGTGCAGACCCTGTTCGCGCATCAGATTCTGAAGCCGCTGGTAGTTGCCGCCCGCCGGGAAGCGGACTTTCAGCCAATCGGGTCGCGGAAGATTGGAGACGCTCACCGCTCAAGCGTACCCCATGCCGCAGCGCCCGGCAGCGAAGGCGCGCGGCGCGCACGCGTTGACGGACGATTCACGCGCTGCTACGTTCCGCCACGCTCAGCCGTCGCGCTCTATGGGACGGCTGGCCTGGAGTTCCCATGGCCTATCTCCGCCCGCCCGTTTTCCAGCGGCGCATCTTCAACAATCTCGCCATGAAGTTTGGCATCGGCGGCGCCCAGACGTTCGTCGTCACTGGCCGCAAGAGCCGCGAGCCCAAGACCGTGCCGGTCATCCCCGTCGAGGTGGGGGGCCAGCGCTACGTCGTCTCCACGCGGGGCGAAGCCGAGTGGGTGCGCAACCTGCGCGCCGCCGGCGGCTACTGCGAATTACGCAAAGGCAAGACCATCGAAAAGCTTCGCGCCGTCGAGGTTCCAACCGAAGAGCGCGCGCCCATCCTCGCTGACTACCGTTCGAAGGTGGGCCGCGAAGTGAAGGGCTACTTCGAGAAGCTGCCGGACGCCCGGGATCACCCCGTATTCCGCCTCGAATCTTCCTGAGCACGGCCTGGGCCCCGGCTGCGGCTTCACGCAAACTTCGTGCTCTGACGGTGACTCTTACGTTCACGTAAGGGATACTGGTAGGCGTGGCAAGTCTTCGCCCACTTATGGCCCGGCAGTTCAGTTCGCTCTCTATCTATAACTACCGTGTGTACTTTTTCGGCCAAATGGTCTCGCTCGTCGGAACCTGGATGCAGACCACCGGCCAGGCGTGGCTGGTGCTAAAGATCACCGGTTCACCGTTCGCCCTCGGCGCGGTCACCACCCTCCAGTTCCTGCCGATTACGCTCTTCACCCTCTTCGGAGGCGTCTTCGCGGACCGCTTACCCAAGCGCCGGATGCTGATGATCACGCAGTCCATTGCCATGACTCAGGCGTTTGTGCTCGGCGCGCTGGTGGCCACCGGCACAGTGCAACTCTGGCATATCTACATCCTCGCGCTCACCCTCGGCACCGTGAACGCCTTCGATGGCCCCGTCCGGCAATCGTTCGTGGTCGAACTCGTCGGCCGCGACCAGTTGGTCAACGCCGTGGCGCTCAACTCCAGCATCTTCAATGTGGCGCGCATCATCGGGCCGGCGGTAGCGGGCATCGCCATCGGGCTGTTCGGCCTTTCGCTCGCCTTCTTCGCCAACGCCACCAGCTTCGTGGCGGTGATTATCGCCTACGCAATGATGCATCCGAAGGAGTTCGCTGCCGTGCCCAAGCGCCAGATGACGGGCAACGTTTTCCACCAGGTTGCCGAAGGCATCAGGTACTCGTGGCGCACACCGACGGTGCTGTTTGTCTTCATCCTGCTCGCCTTCATGGGCACTTTTGGCTTCAACTTCACGGTCATCATTCCGCTCGTCGCGGAGTTCGTGCTGAAGGTTGGTCCGGGGAAATTCGGCCTGCTCACCTCGGCAATGGGAGTGGGCTCACTGATCTCCGCGCTTATCCTCGCGGCCCTGGGACAGGCATCTTCGAAGGTGCTCCTCGTGGCTGCTTCCGCCTTCGTCGTGATCTTCTTCCTGATGGCCATCTCCGAAATCTTCTGGCTGACCATGGCGCTGCTCGTGGTGCTCGGGATTGCGGCGGTGGCTTTTTCGACCACGATTAACACGTCGCTCCAGCTCACCGTGCCTGACGAATTGCGCGGACGGGTAATGAGCATCTTCTTCCTGTTATTTGCGGGCTCAACCCCCGTTGGCGGGTGGCTGACCGGCACATTCGCGGAGATCATCGGCGTGCGCGCCACGCTTTCAATCGAGGCGGTCATCTGCGCCATTGGCGTGGGCGTGGCGTACACCTACCGGTTGATGCACGGGGCGGCCTTCGCCGAGGCTGCGCGAGTGAACGCCGCGGAGCGCGTGGCGTTAGGTGCGCGGGCCGGGTAGCCGGCGCTAGCCCAGAGGGCACCTCGCGGCGCGGGCCGGGTAGCCGGCGCTAGCCCAGAGGGCACCTCGCAAGTCGGGCCAACTACACACTCTCTGGCGGCTTCGCGTCTTCGCTTCGCCACAAATACCAGCACGCCACCGAAGCCCACGGTCGCCACGATTCACCGACGCGGCGAACGTCGTCGGGCAACGGCATCGCCTCCAGTCCGTAGCGCCGCATGATCGCCCGGTTGATGCCAACGTCGTTTACCGGCAGCACGTCCGGCCTGCGCAGGTGGAACATCAGGAACATCTCAGCCGTCCAGCGGCCCACCCCTCGCACTCGCGTGAGGTGCACGATGATCTCCTCATCGGTCCACGAGTCGAACTGTTCGCTGCCCAGTTCCCCCGAGGCGAAGTGCTCGGCGAGGCTGCGGATCGAGGCCACCTTCTGGCGGGAGAGGCCCACCGACCGCAGCGTTCCATCATCGAGCGCCAGCACGCGCGCTGGTTCCGGGAACGGCTGGGCGAACGGGTTCCAATCAGGCCCAACCGGCACCGCAACGCTTTCCGGCAGTTCAAAGAGGGCCACGAAGCGCCGAAAGATCGTGCCTGCGGCCTTCCCGCTGAGCTGTTGAAAGATGATCGAACGGGCCAACGAGGCGAACGGGTTGGTGGCATCCGCGCGCAGCTCGTACGGCCCGCATTCGGTGATTATCCTGCCCATCACCGGGTCCGCCGCCGCCAGGTGGGCGAGCGCCTGCTCGTCATCAATCGCGTGCTGACTCATCCGCCCAGCCTACCGGGGCCGGGCAACGCTTGCATCGCGAGCCCGCGCTAGACTTCGAC
>JBBQGT010000027.1:0-28717 GCA_038323265.1 Tepidiformales bacterium | reverse complement strand
GCGTACCCGGACACAGGGCAAAGAACAGAGACACAGAGAGATAATGAACGAACCCAGGACTTACGAACTCGAAATTGGGGGCAAGACCCTCACCATCCAGCACGGCATCCTTGCACAGCAAGCCAACGGCGCCGTCACCGTTCGCCTCGGCGATACCGTGGTCCTCGTCACCGCCTGTATGGCGGATGCACGGGAAGGCCTCGATTTCTTCCCCTTGACGATTGACTACGAAGAGCGGCTGTACGCCGTTGGCAAGATCCCGGGCGGTTTCCCCCGCCGGGAGGGCCGCGCCAGCAACGATGGCATCCTTGCCATGCGCCAGACGGACCGCCCCCTGCGCCCGCTCGTCCCCAAGGGCTTCCGCCAGGATGTCCAGATCGTGGCCACCACGCTTTCCGCGGACCGCGAGAACCAGCCGGACACGCTGATCACCATCGGCGCCAGCGCGGCCCTGATGATCAGCGATATCCCCTTCAACGGCCCCGTTAGCAGCGTTCGCGTGACGCGCATTGAGGGCGAATACATCATCAACCCAACCTTCGAACAGTCCGAAGCAGGCGACCTGGACCTCATCGTCGCCGGCACGAAGGACGCCGTCGTGATGATCGAAGCGGGCGCCAAAGAGGCTCCCGAAGACTTGATCCTGGAAGCGGTCGCGGTCGCCCAGGAGGCCAACAAGGCGATCATCACCTTGCAGGAAGAGATCGCCCGCGTGGCGGCCCCGGTGAAGAAGGTCTTCGCAGCCGCCCCGGATAACGCCGAAGTGACGGCGAAGGTCACCGACCACCTTAAGGACCGCATCCCGGAGCTCATCGCCAACGCCTCAAGTGAGCGCAGCGACGCGAACAAGGCGATCACCGAAGAGCTGAAGGAGAAGTTCGGCGAGGAGCACAAGCCCAACGAGATCCGCGACGCCCTGAGCGCCGTGATCAAGAAGGCGATGCGCAAGCAGATCCTCGAGACCGGCAAGCGCGCCGATGGCCGCGAAACCGACCAGGTGCGCGAACTGGATATCCACGTTGGCGTTCTCCCACGCACCCACGGCACCGGCCTCTTCCAGCGCGGCGATACGCAAGTCCTCAGTGTTGCCACCCTCGGCGGCATCAGCATGGCGCAGAAGCTGGACACGCTTTCGCCGCACGAATCCAAGCGCTATATGCACCAGTACAACTTCCCGCCCTACTCGGTCGGCGAAGTTCGTCCCATGCGCGGCCCCGGCCGCCGGGAAATCGGCCATGGCGCGCTCGCCGAGCGCGCCCTTGAACCGGTCCTCCCCACGACGGACGAGTTCCCTTACGCCATTCGCGTGGTCAGCGAAACGATGATGTCGAACGGTTCCAGCTCCATGGCCAGCGTTTGCGGAAGCACGCTCGCCCTGATGGACGCTGGCGTCCCGATCTCGTCCCCCGTCGCTGGCATTGCAATGGGCCTGATCAGCGGCGAAAACGGCGATTACAAGGTACTCACCGACATCGCTGGCCAGGAAGACTTCATGGGCGACATGGACTTCAAAGTCGCCGGAACGCGGGATGGCATCACTGCCCTGCAGCTCGATAACAAGAGCGGTGGCCTCTCCCCCGAACTCCTCAAGACTGCCCTGCTTCAGGCCAAGGTCGCTCGCGACTTCATCCTCGATCGCATGCTCGAAATCCTCCCTTTGCCTCGCGAAGAAGTTTCGGACTACGCCCCGAAGATGTACCGCATTCAGATCAATCCTGAGCTGATCGGCACGGTCATTGGCCCCGGCGGCAAGATGATCCGCAAGATCCAGGAAGAGGCTGGCGGCGCGACGATCGACATCGAAGAGGACGGCACGGTCTTCGTCGGTGGCATCAACGAAACCGTAGCCCGCAAGGCGATCGGCATGATCGAAGGTCTGACCAAGGAAGTGAAAACCGGCGAGATTTACACGGGTAAGGTCACTCGCCTTCTGAACTTCGGCGCCTTCGTTGAAATCCTCCCCGGCAAGGAAGGCCTCTGCCACATCTCCCAGCTCGGCGAAGACCACATCGAGCGCGTTGAGGACGAAGTCGATGTTGGCGACGAAGTGACCGTGATGGTCACGGAGATCGACAACCTCGGACGCATTAACCTCTCGCGTCGCGCGGTCCTGCTCGGCGAAGAGCCCCCGCCTTCAAGCGGTGGTGGCGGCGGCGGCGGCGACCGTGGTGGTCGCGGCGGCCCGCCTCGCGGTGCTCCCCGCGGCGGCGGCGGTGGTGGCGGCGGCCAGCGCAGCGGCGGCTTCGGTGGCGGCGGCGGCCGTGATCGTGGTGGCGACCGTGGCGGTGGCGGCGGCGGCCAGCGTGGCGGCGGCTTCGGCGGCGGTCAGCGCAGCGGTGGCGGTGGCTTCGGTCGCGGCGGCGGCGGTGGCGGTGGCGGCGGCCAACGTGAAGGCGGCGGCTTCGGCGGCGGCCAGCGTGGCGGCGGAACACCGCTCGGCGGCGCAACGCGCGGCTGGACGCGGCGTCCGGACGGCGGGAACAACGGCAACGAAGGCGGCACGCCTCCTCCTCCCCCGCCTCCGCGCAGGGGCCTCGGCGGCGTCGCATCCTACGAAGAGGGCGGCGAGTAGCCTCAGGGCTGTTTCGCTCTAACCAGCTTCGAATCCAGAAGGGCTCCGCAAGGAGCCCTTCTGCTTTGCCTGCTCCCGTGCGCGCTGCTAACGCGAATCGTGGCCCTTCGCCCAGGCAAGAAGGGCATCCGCACCGCGCGTGTTGATGATGCGCGCGATCGGGACCTCGCACTCCGCCGCGCGGCTGGCGCCGAACGGCAGCCACGCCAACTGCCCGGGCGCGTGCGAATCGGTGTCCACCGTGAAATCGCAGCCCATCTCCAGTGCTAGCTGAATCAGCCGTCGGGGAGGGTCGCGCCGCTCTGGCCTACAGTTGATCTCGACCGCTTTGCCAAACATCTGGCAGGCTGCAAAGACCATCTCCGCCTCGAATTCGGACTCCGGACGGTCCTTCTTCCCCGCCTTCATCCGCCCCGTACAGTGCCCGAGAATGTCCAGATGCGGGTTGGCTACTGCCTGCACCATACGCGGCGTCATCTCGTCCGGGGGCATCCGCAGCTTGCTGTGCACGCTGGCCACCACTACGTCCAGTTGCGCCAGCAGTTCGTCCTCCTGGTCCAGCGCGCCGTCATCCAGGATGTCGCACTCAATGCCCGTGAGGATGCGAAACGGGGCCAGTTCGTCGTTCAAAGCGGCCACCAGCTTGAGCTGCTCGCGAAGACGTTCGGGGCTTAAACCGCGCGCAATTGTGAGACGGGGCGAGTGGTCCGTCAGGACCATGTATTCGTGGCCGAGGTCCCGCGCTGCCTCCGCCATCTCGCGCACCGGGCTGCCACCATCGGACCAGTCAGAGTGCACGTGACAATCCCCGCGGATGGCCTCGATGATCTCCCGGCCCGCGCCGGCTTCCGGCATCGGCGCTTTGGCCGCCGTTTCTTCCAGTTTCACCAGGTACGAAGGGATCTGCCCGGCCAGCGCTTCAGCGATGACCTTCGCGGTCACCTCGCCGACGCCGGGCAACTCTTTCAAAGCCTCGCGCGCTGCGAGGTCCGTCAACTTCGCCTCACCGGCCTCCTCTACCGCGGCGGCGGCGTTGCGAAAGGCGCGCACGCGGTAGCTCGGCTCATCCGCGCGCTCCAGAAGGAAGGCGATGCGCTTCAGGGCTGCAACAGGATCCATCGCCCGATTGTGCCGCTCTACCCCAGCAGCAGCCAGCGCACTTTGAAACACAACCCCCCAACCTCGCTCTCGCTTTGGTTCGAAGTCGCTCAGCGTGTTTGTTGCACCAGCCGCGCCACCCCCGTCTAATCGCCTCAATGTCCGAAGCGACGCCAACTACCGCCAGCGTCTCTGAGCGCGACGCTTCCGCGCTGACCCGCTACCTGCTGAGCTTTCGCTGGCCTTACCGCAACGAGGCCGTGCACCAGGTGCTGGTGGATGGCGGCCTCCCGCTCTGGCGCCAAATCCTGCGCTTCGTGCCGAACCCAAAGGAGTGCGGCCGGGCTCTTGAACTGGGCAGCCCACCGTTCCACATCACCCTCCTGCTCCAAAAGTTTCGCAACTACGATTTTGCGCTCACCGGCTTCGCCAGCGACGGGCGTCCCGAAATCGAGCAGACGTTAGAAAGCGCCGAGTTCGGCGAAACCTACAACTTCACCTGCACGTGTTTCAACGCGGAAACCGAACGCTTCCCCTACCCAGACGGCAGCTTCGACCTGGTCACCTGGTGCGAAGTGATCGAGCACCTCACCGAAAACCCAGTGCACACGCTGGCCGAGATTCATCGCGTGCTGAAGCCCGGCGGCGCGCTCGTGCTTTCGACGCCCAACGCCAGCCGCGCAGACAGCATCGTCAACTTTCTGCTTGGCCGGAACATCTACGACCCGTACCACCTCGGCGCGCCGCTCAAGGGGTCTCGTCACAGCCGCGAATACACCCTGCCAGAACTCAAAGACCTGCTCGAAGGGTGCGGCTACGCACTGGACCGCGCTGAGGACATCGATATTTACCCGCGCCCCTGGGCCGCAACCGTGCCGCTTTCCGCTGGTTTGCCAACCACGTCCTCGCGCGCTTAACCCACGGGCACTACAAGTTCCACCTCTTCGTGCGCGCCCGAAAGACGGCGAAACCGTTCGTCTGGCGATTTCCTGACCGGCTGTTTGATGGCGGACACCTCGCCTTCCACATGGCCCCGCGCGACAGCCGCGTGGTGATGGGAGAAAACGACGTTATCCACACGGCGATGGGCTGGAGCGACCTGCATCACGGCGCGGACGGAGTTGCTTTTCGGCGCAGCAGCCCCGTGGGCGACATCTATCTGATCGGAGGCGAATCGGTGCACCAGGCGACGGCTTCGCTACGCAACGGCAAGGGTGAAGCCCGGGCCTGGCACGACAACGCGGGGGACCTCAAGCTCCTCGGCTCGATTGCGTTCGACGCGCCAGCCGGCAGTTGGACGACTGTGACCATCCCAATCTCCGCTGAATACGAGGCGAGCAACCCGATCCACATCCGGCTGGACACCGCAGCTGGCGTGGATGTTGCCACCTGCGCCGCGAGTTGAGCGCACGCAGATTCGGCCACGGTCACCTCGCTGTTGTCCTCGACACATCTGCACCAGCCACGATCGCCAGATCCTCTCCGAAGATGAATGTGCGGTAGCTGTATTCGCCGGCGCGGGCCGCGGGGAGCCAGTAGCGGGCGTCGTCGAACATTCGGTCGAAGGGCAGGGCGTGGGCGGGATGCCAGGCGGGCGTAAGTTCGTCCGATTCCACAGCCTCGCCATCCGACACTCGCGCAGAGAAGACCCAGCAGAGTTGGCTCCAGGCTGGCCGATGGGGAAATCGAACCGGATGCGCCCCAGCGAAACCAAGTCCCCCTCGTTGATAACCAGCCCGCACTCTTCAAACACCTCGCGCACCGCTGCCTGGTGCGATGATTCGTCAGCCTCGAGCTTGCCGCCGGGCGCGACGAGTTTGCCCAGGCCGAAGCCCATCTTCTTCTCGCCGAGCAATACTTCCTGCTGGCCGCCGTCCGCATCGCGCGTCAGGTAGATAACGCAAACCTCCGGAAGCGACTCCTCGGCTTTCAGGCTAGCCTCCAATGCGTGAGGCTGCGTTATCTGAGCGCTGTCTTCACGCCGGCGAATACCGCCCTCTGCCGCTCGACCGAGCGGTACATGTAGACGATGTATCCAACACCCACAATGCCGAGGCCGATAGCCACTGGCAGGCCGTCGCGGCCCAGTTCGTCCCAGGCATAGCCGAGCGCAAAGAGCAGGCCGACGGCGAGGTGGGCGATCGCTGTGAGGGCATTGGCTGGCGCAAGTTCAAACGGCGCGGCGTGGTTTCGTCGCACGATCATCGCTGCGTTGACGATGAGCGGGATGCCGGCGAGCGCCGCCAACGATGGGACTGGCGCCACACCCCCGACTACGAGGGCAACCACCGCCACGAACGGCAGCGCGGCGAGGACAGGGTAGAGCGTCGCCGCGCGCGCCAGCCCAAGGCGCACGACGAGGGTCGTCTTTCCGGTACGCTTGTCGGCGTTGAAGTCTGGAAACTCGTTGATGTAGAGGACGAGGGCGATCAGGGCGGCCACGGGAAGCGAGGCGAGAGCAGCCTCGCGACTGACTGTGCCAGTCTGGACGTAGAAGGCGCCGAGGGTCATCAGCACGCCGTAGTTGAGGGCGACCATCAGTTCGCCGAGCCCACGATTGACCCAGGAGAACGGTTTGGCATTGTAAAACACGCCCGAAACGAGCCCAGCCGCGCCAAAGAGCAATACCCAGGGCCGGTCAGCGAGCGCCAGGCCGGCGCCAAGCACCGCGGCCAAGCCGCTCAAGAGCGCCCCGAGGAGGAGCGTTTCCACCGGCGTCATCAGGCCCAACTGGATCATCCTGCTGCCGCCCGTGAATGGGCGGACGAACTCGCGATTGGCCGCATCGTTTCCCGTGCGGTGGTCGAAGTAGTCGTTAAGGACGTTCGTCCCGGCCTGTATCAACAAGGCCGCGAGGAACGTGAGCAGGGCCAGCACCCACTCGATCTGGCCCGTCGTATTCCAGGCGACCATGACGCCAAGAGTCACGGGGACGATAGTGGCCAGGAGCGAGATGGTGCGTATTCCTTCGCGCCAGTTGCAGATCCGTTTTTTGGCCTGGGCCACGTCGCTCACGGCGCGGGCGTTCTCATCAAACTCGATGACGGTGGGCGGCATGCCCGCAACGATCTCGCCGAATATGCGCATCTTCACTTCGTGCGGCGTGACGCGAATGAAGTCCAGGATGTCTGTCTGGCCGGCGGACTGGAGGTGAGCGACGATCGGCGATGGGATGGCGGTCAGTTCCAACGCCTTCTGACGCTCTGTGCGGTCGGAGACGATTGCCGCGCGGCCTGTGATCTCCACTTCCCGCCACCCGCTTTGGTCCGCCCGGCGATCAAGGACAAGCAGCGAGATCGTCGGGTTGTTCGCCAGTTGGAGCGTCTTTGGGTCGCCTTTCATGGACGCGAGGTAGACGTTGAACTCGCTGTCCGCGGCGAAGTGCATCATCCGCGCCCGCAGACGATCTCCGGCGGTCGTGCAGACTGCTACCTCATCGATCGCGTCCAGCGAATCGAGGACCTCTTCCCGTGTATGGCTTCCGACGACAATGGTCCCGCGCATGTTTCCCTCTAGTGATGGTTCGTTGGTTGAATGTGCATCCCCACTGCGACTCGCGCCATTGGCGTGCTCACATAGCCAGGCACCGGGCGCGTTTGTGCTCCGCCTGATCGCACCGGTCTCGCTCCGCCGACGCGATCTGCTGCGAAGTTCTCGCGTCAATATCCGACAGCGCAGCCGTCGCAGCGGGGTTCGCTGCCGGCGATGTAGACGCCGCTTTCGAGGCGGCGGATGACCTGGCCTTTGCCGAAAGTAACGCCGCGTTCGGTGAGGTCTACGAGGTGACCGCGGGCGGAGAGACCGTTGACGACGTGCTGGGGGACGGACTGTTCGAGGGCGAGGTGGCGGCCGCCGAGTGAGCGCCAGCGGGGAGCGTCCAGCGCTGTCTGGGGGTTCATCCCGTAGTCTAGCTGGTTGACGATGAGCTGGACGTGGCCCTGGGGTTGCATATCACCGCCCATAAGGCCGAAGGGACCGATGGGCACGCCGTTCCGGGTGAGGAACGCGGGGATGATGGTGTGGTAAGGGCGTTTGCCTGGCGCAATGCAGTTGGGGTGAGCGGGATCCAGGGTGAAGCCGTGTCCGCGGTTCTGGAGGGCGATGCCCGTGCCTGGCACACAGATGCCGCTGCCGAAGGCGAGGTAGTTGGATTGGATCATCGAAACCATCATGCCGTCGCTGTCGGCGGTACAGAGATAGACGGTGCCTCCTTTCGGGGGCGCGCCGGGGGCGGGATTGGCGGCGCGCGGGGTGATGAGCGCTCGCCGTTCGGCGGCGTAGGAGTTGCTGAGCATGGCGGCCACGGGGATTTCAGCGTGTTCAGGATCGGCGACAAAGCGGTGGGCATCGGCGAAAGCGAGCTTCATCGCCTCGGCCTGATGGTGGTAGCTTTCGACCGATTCGCGCGGCCAGCGAGCGAGGTCGAAGTCTTCGAGGATGTTGAGGGCCATGAGGGCGGCGATACCCTGGCCGTTAGGGGGCATCTCCCAGACTTCGTGCCCGCGATAGCTGACGCTGACCGGGTCGACCCAGGTGTTCGTGTGGTCAGCGAGGTCGGCTTTCGTGATGTAGCCGCCCGTCTCGGAAGCGCAGCGGGCGATGCGTTCAGCGACCTCGCCGTTGTAAAAGTCTTCGCAGGCGGAGGCGGCGAGGCGTTCGAGGGTCCAGGCGTGGCCGGGCGAACGGAAGAGCTCGGCGGCGTTCGGGACGCGGCCTTCGGGTGCGAAGGTTTCGAACCATCCAGCGAATTCGGCACCGACGTGCTGGCGGCGGTACGCGCGTTCGGTCAATTGCCAGCCGTGGGCGGTGACCGGCCCGACGGGGAAGCCATCGCGGGCGTAGGCGATCGCCGGTTCGAAGAGGGTCGTGAAGGGGAGGCGGCCGAAGCGAGCATGGAGGTCTCGCCAGGCGGCGGGGGCGCCAGGGACGGTGACCGGTAGCCAGCCGTGCTGCGGGACTTCGCGCAGGTCCTTGCTGGTGAACAGTTCGGGGGTGTGGGTGGCCGGGGCGCGGCCAGAGGCGTTGAGGCCGTGGAGCTTCGCGCCGTCCCAGACGAGCGCGAAGGCGTCCGAGCCGATGCCGTTGGCGACGGGCTCGACGACGGTGAGGGCGGCGGCCGTGGCGATGGCGGCATCGACCGCGTTCCCTCCTTGGCGGAGCATCCAGAGGCCGGCCTGGGCGGCGAGAGGCTCGCTTGTGGCGACCACGCCGTGAGTGGCGACGACCGGCATGCGCTGCGAGGGGTAGGGGAAGTCTTCGAGGGAAAGGAGGGCGGCTGGACCGTTTGTCACGTGAGTCACACCGGACGAGGAGTGGGCGGGAGTCTAGCAGACGCCACCTTTGGCGGGGTTGAGATAGACTGGAGGCATGACCCTTGAAGCATCCAGCGGCCCGAGCAGCCAACTCGCGCCTACGCACGAACCACTCGTTTCGGTGCTCTACACGAGTGCGCCAACCGTCCTCGATGACTTTCGGCGGGTGATGGAGCTCGCGCACTTTCGCGACCATCTGCCGCAGACCAGCGAGACGCTGCTGAAGGTAAACATTAGCTGGCAGCACTACTATCCGGGCTGCAGCACCAGCCCGTGGCAACTGGATGGCGTCACGCAGACGCTGAAAGACGCAGGCTACGACCGCATCACGCCGGTGCAGAACGGCACCGTAGTGGTGGATTCGCACGATGGCGAACGGGGCAACAAGCACGACCGAGTGCTGGCGAAGCACGGGATGAAGAGCGTTCACCTGCAGGACCCAGGTGCGAAGTGGGTGCCCTACGCGCCGAAGGGCAAGATGCTCGTCCTGGACAAGGTATTCCCGGACGGCATTGAGGTGCCGGAGATGTTCTTCGGGACGAACATCATCCACATGCCGACGTTGAAGACGCACGTTTTCACGACGATGACGGGGGCGATGAAGAACGCTTTTGGGGGACTGCTGAACAACCGGAGGCATTGGACGCATTCGGTGATCCACGAGACTTTGGTGGACCTTTTGCGCATCCAGCAGGAGATTCACACGGGCGTGTTCGCGGTGATGGATGGGACGATTGCGGGGGACGGCCCGGGGCCGCGGGCTATGCGTCCGCACGTCAAGAACGTGATCCTCGCGAGCTCGGACTCAGTGGCGATGGATGCGGTGGCGGCGAAGATGATGGGCTTTGATCCGATGAGTATCCCGTTCATCCGGTTGGCGCACGAGGCGGGCCTGGGCGTGGGCAATCCCAGCGAGATCACGGTCGAAGGGCTGGATATCAGCAACGTCGATTTCGGCTTCAGCAAGGACGAAGACACGTTTGTGAGCTGGGGTCAGAAGCAGATCTACTGGGGCAAGCTGCACAAGTTCGAAAAGACGCTACTGCGGACGCCGATCGTTCCGTGGAGCTTTTTCGCGAGCAACGTCTACCACAACTACTACTGGTATCCGCTATTTGGTAAGCGGCGCATCGTGAAGATGCTGGACACGGAGTGGGGCAACCTGTTTAAGGGCTATTAGGCTGTTGGCTGTTGAGGAGGCCTTACGCGAGAAGCGATACGTTGCGTGAGGCTCGGATCAGGCGTCATTTTGGGCCGGTGTAGACGACTTCGAAGAGGATCTTGTCGGGTGATTCGAACATGACCTGATAGTAGGTGGCCTTCTCGTCCTGGCTGAATTCGGGGCGGTGGCGGGGCGTTTCGAAGAGCGCGGGAATCCCGCGGTCCTGCAGGTAGGTGACGGTGCTGTCGACATCGGCGATGGTGTTGGCTTTGACCGCAACGTGGTTCACGCCGAGGCCGTCGTAGTCGTTCGAAACGCCTTCTTTGACGTGGGCGACGAACCACAAGCTTGCGCCATTGGCGCCGCCTACGCCGAGCATTTCATCGTTGCCGACGATGGTGTTCCAGCCGAGGAAGGCGAAGAGGTCGCGGTAGAACGGGAGGCTCGCCGGTTGGACATGGAGTCGAGGTGGCCGAGTTCAGTTTTCATTGTGTCTCCGTAGGTCTTCGGTCGCCGCGGGGATTGGGGCGCCGAGTTGGAGGGAGAGAATAGAACAAATGGTCTGATCACGTCAACGCCAGTTAGCGGTGGGAAGAGCGTCGATTGGATCCCTTTAATGGCCGAGGGGCTCGCGGTCTTCGGGAGGGGGCCCGATGGCAGCCGCTGCCGCGACCGCCGCGGTCGGGACCGGAATGCTGGTTTCGACCGTGCGGGAGGTTATTTCGTACTTTCGCAGGCCGGGGAGGCGCCAGGCGACGGCGCCAACGACGGCGAGACAGCCGATTCCGCCGCTGACGACGGCGAACGTGGCGCTGGTGGCCGCAGCAACGAGCCCGGATTCGACGGCTCCGAGCTGGTTCGAGGCGCCGATGAAGAGCATGTTGACGCTGCTGACGCGCCCCCGCAGCTCGTCGGGAGTGGAGAGTTGGATGGTGGTCTGGCGCATGACGACACTGATCTGGTCGGCCATGCCGATGAACATGTAGGTGGCGAGGGAGAGCGGGAACGAGCGCGAAATCCCGAAGACGATGGTGCCAATGCCGAAAAGGGCGACCGTGATGAGCAGCGCGCGGCCGGCTTTGCGTATCGGGGGCAGGAAGATGAGGGCAACGGCCATGACCAGCGCGCCCGCTTCCAGGGAGGCAGAGAGCAGGCCGTAGCCCCGCGGCCCTACTTCGAGGACGTCTTTGGCGTAGACGGGGAGGAGGGCGGTGGCGCCGCCGAAGATGACGGCGAACATATCCAGGGTCATGGCCCCGAGAAGGACTTGGCGGTGCCAGACGAAGCGCACGCCCTCTTTGATCGCTTCGAGGCTGACCCTGCGGCGCTCACCTTCGGGAGGACGGAGCTTGAGGATGGCGAGGGCGCCGATGGAGAAGACAATAAGGAGGACGTGCGCGAGGTATGCTCCCTCGACGCCTGCGGAGGCGATCATCAGCCCGCCCAGCGCCGGCCCGCTGACGAAGCCGAGCGACTGGATGGTGGAGCTGGCGACGATCGCGTTGGCGAACGTTTCTTTGGTCACAATCTGGGGGAGCATGGCCTGGCGGGCCGGGTTTTCGAAGGCGCTGGCGAGGGCGACCACGAGGACGATGGCGTAGAAAAGTGGCAGTTCGGCCATATCCTGGCGCGTGGCTATGAAGAGGGTGGCCGATGCGAATAACGGGATAACCTGGGCGATCATCACGATGCGGCGACGGTCGTGGCTGTCGGCGACGGCGCCGCCGACGAGGCTGAGGCCGAGCGAGGGGACAAAGCGGGCGAGGCCGAGCATGGCGAGCTGGAACGCCGAGCCAGAGATTTCGTAGACCTGCCAGGCGATGGCAGCATTGAGGAGCGTCATGGCCATGGTGGCGGCGAGGCGGCCGCCGGCGTAGACGGTGAAATTCCGCTGGCGAAGGGCAGCGAAGGGATCGTGGCGGGGAGAATCCGCGGCGGGCTTTTGGCTCAATCGGCATCCGTGTTGGGCGTGTGCGAGCTAGCGTGTGGGAGGAGTGGGAGGGCGTCAACTTGCCGGTACCCAACGGCGGGATCGACCTGTAGGCTTCGATTCGTCGTTCGAGGAGGGGTCATGGCAGACGGCGCGTTGAGTGATGTGGTGGTGTTGGAACTGGCGGCAGGGGCGGCAGGGCCGTACGCGGGCAAACTGTTGGCGGATCTAGGCGCCCAGGTGATAAAGGTAGAACCGCCGCGAGGCGACCCCATGCGCCGCCACGCGCCGCAACACAACGGCGAGAGCGCGCTTTTCAACTACCTGAATGAAAACAAGCTTGGCGCGGCCTTGCAACTCACGGACGAACGCATCGAACAGTTGGCGCGGCGGGCGGACGTAGTTATTCACTCGCTGCGCGGGGCGGCGGCGGATTCGCTGGAGGCGAGGCTGGCAGCGGTACGTCCTTCGGCGGTGGTCATCTCACTGACTCCGTACGGGCGGAGCGGGGGACGGGCGAACTGGCAGGCGAGCCCGCTCACCGAATGGGCGACGAGCGGGTTCCAATACCTTGCTGGCGACCCGGAGCGCGCGCCGCTGGCATTACCCGGCTTCCAGGCCGAATATCACGCGGGCCTGCACGCAGGGGTGGCTGCTCTGGCCGGGCTGTGGCATGCGCGGGAGACCGGCGAAGGGCAGCGCGTGGAGATTTCGCACCAGGAGGCCTGCCTGAGCGACCACGCATGGGTGACGACGATGTGGACGCACATGGGCCAGGTGCAGCGCCGAACGGGAGCGGTCTACATCAAGTGTCTTGATGGGCACGTCTACCTCTTCAACCTGGCGCCGTACCCCAATCTCTTCTTGCTGATGGAACGTTTCGACCTGCTGGCGGATGAAGAGCTGCTGCAGCCGATGAACTGGATAGCGCGGTTTCACGAGGTTTCCGCAGCGCTGAGTGAGTGGGCGGCGACGAAGACGCGGCAAGAGATCTACCACGCGGCGCAGGAGTTGCGCATCGCGGTTTCGCCGGTGAACACCATGTCGGACGTCGCCGAAAACGCGCAACTCGCGGCGCGGGAATGGTTTGGCACGGTGGAAGTGGGCGGCGAGACGTTCCAGGCGCCAGGCTTCCCGTATCGCTTGAGCGAAACGCCGTGCGAACAGCGGATGCCAGCGCCGAAGGTCGGGGAGCATACGGAGGCCTTGCTGGACGCGAACTTTCCGTGGGCGAACGCTGGTGTAGCAGGCCCGAGGAATCCTGGCGCCGTCGGCGGAGCGGCGCTTGCCGGGCTGCGGCTGGTGGAAGTAACTGCGAACTGGGCGGGGCCGATCGGCGGGCGGCACTTCGCGGACCTTGGCGCCGACGTGATAAAGATCGAACTGCAGACGAAGCCGGCGACGCGCGCCCTCATCTATGTGGGCGACGATGTGACCTGGCCCGAACATTGGCATCGCAGCGGGTACTTCAATAAGTTGAACCGCAACAAGCGGGCGATCGCGTTGGACCTTTCGAAGCCCGAAGGGAAAGCGACCTTCCTGAAGCTAGTGGCGAAGGCTGATTGCGTACTGGAAAACAACGCCGCACGGGTGATGGGCCAGTTGGGGCTTGGCTACGAGGACCTGCGAAAGGTGAACCCGGGGCTGGTGATGTGCTCGATGTCCGGGTTCGGTTCAACGGGGCCGGAGCGGAACTACTCGGCGTACGGCAGTAACATCGAGACGACGAGCGGGCTGGCTAGCCTGCTGGGTTACGAGCCGGGCGACCGGTTTCCGACCGGGAGTTACTACGCGGACCCGGTGACCGGCAACCACGGCGGCGTGGCAATGTTGGCCGCCCTGCACGCACGGAGGCGAACGGGCCGCGGGCAGTGGATCGACATGGCGCTGCTCGAGGCGGTTTCGCCGTTCTTCGCCGAGCAGTTCCTGGAGCACACGGTGCTTGGCAGGGTGGCGGAGCCCGATGGCGACCAGTGGGGCCGGCACGAATTCCAGGCGGTTGTGCGCTCTGCGGGCAAGGATTGCTGGCTGGCGGTCACATGTGTAGGGGAGGACCAGGTTGACCTCCTCCGGGGACTACTCCGCCTGGCCCCGGGAGAGCGCGAGGAACTGCGCCGCGCGCTAGAGACGTGGTCCGCCACTCGCGACCACAATTCGGCAGCCGGCACGCTCCAATGCGAGGGCATAGCGGCGGCCCCGGTGATGGCTAACTGGGAGATCGCCACTGACAACCACCTGAATGACCAGG
Source organism: Tepidiformales bacterium (assembly GCA_038323265.1). GTDB lineage: Bacteria > Chloroflexota > Dehalococcoidia > Tepidiformales > Tepidiformaceae > PNKC01. Next base: position 14,395 of record JBBQGT010000027.1, on the reverse strand, counting down.
GGTTCTTCGAAGCGGTGCGGCACGCAGTGGCTGGCACCTTCCGGCAGCCTGGATTCCCGTGGCGATTCGAGGCGACCCCTGCCCAGATCAGGATGGCTGCGCCGCTCTTCGGGGAGCACAATATTCCGGTCTTCCGGGACCTGCTTGCACTGAGCGCGGATGACGTGCAGGCGCTGTACGCGGCTGGCGCGACGGGTGACGAGCCGCGGTACGCCACTGGTCCGCAACTCTAATGGACGTCGCTTTGTTGGCGCCGGCCGGGCGTGCCGGACGGCTCGAGGCTATCGAGAGGGCCGTGGTGCTGACCTATGGCAACGCCCTGGACCTCATCGTCAGCTTGCGGGCTACGGCCAACCCGGCGGTGATCTGGAGCGACGGGCTGGAGGTTGATTCGCTGGAAGCGGTGGCGGCTGCTGTACGGGACCGTCGGGGGCCGTGCATTGAAGTGCGGGGCGAGGGTTGGGACGGGCAGACGTTTTCGCCCTTGAGCGCGGCCTGCCGGGGTGTCATCTCCGGGTTCGGGGAGCGTGGGCTGGCGGCGGCAGTGCAGTTAGCACAAGGCTAAGCGGTCCAATTTTGGGTCCGCGGCCATACCGAAGCGGTCAATTGCAGCCGATTACAACCAAGAGACTGGGCGGAAATGGTGAGGTCACTTGGATAGCACACCGACAGCAGCTGTAGTTGACGACAATCCAGTTTCACGCGAGAAGCTGACGCGCGCGCTGGCGCAAGCGGGATTAGCCGTGAGCCTGAGTTGCGGCACGAGCGTGAAGGACTTCCGCCGGGTGGTGGTGGACGATCCTCAGCTCGTCTTTGTGACACTTGAAGACCCGTTTCCGCGGGCGATCCGGGCGGTCGAATACCTGAGCGGGAGCCTTCCGGACACGCCGATCGTGGCCGTTTCGACATCGACGGGATTGGCTGTTTTCCAGCAGGTGTTGCGGGCGGGAGCGAAGTTCCTGATGGAGGCGCCGCCGAAGCAGGCGGAGATCGAGAACGTTATTCGTTCGCTGGGCGCATCCACCGCACCGAAGCCCGGACTGGCACGCGGGACTGGGCGAGTGGTCGCGGTAGTGGGCCAGAAGGGCGGCGTGGGGAAGACGGCTATCTCGGTGAACCTGGCGGCGGCACTGGCAAGCAACCCCGCGAATCTCGTTCTGATCATCGATTTCGATATGTCGTTTGGCGACGTTGGGCTCGCGATGAACGTGACTGGCGACACCACGACGGCCCAGGCGGCACACCACCTTTCGGAGAATGACCGGGAGGACTTCAAGCGGAGCGTGATCGAGCATCCGTCCGGGGCGTTTGTCCTAGCCGCTCCATCCCGAGTGGGGGAGTGGCTGAAGGTGAGCCCGGCGCAGTTGGAAGTGCTTGTCGAGACGGCTGCGGCGATGTACGACTACGTGATTCTTGATACGCCGGGAGCGTTCAACGACGCCGTGGCAACGGCGATGGACCTCGCGGACAACATTTTGATCGTAACCAGCCTTGAAATGTCGAGCGTGAAGAACACGGCGTTGTTGCTGGATGTGCTCCTGGAGGAAGGTGTGGCTGGCGAACGGGCCCTGATCGTGGCCAACTGCACGTCTGAGGACACGGGGATCAACACGATTGACCTGGTGCCCAGTTTGAAGCGGGACTCGATCTGGAAGGTGCCGTTTGACCCGGCGATCCGCAAATCCTCGCAGATAGGTAAGCCCGCCGTGAACGCGGATCCAACTTCTCCCGCGAGCCTGAGCATACTAGCGATGGCGCGGCGCATCGAAAGTTCGCCGGATCACATCGACCGTCGATCGGAAGTGCGGGGCGACGCGCCGGTGCGCGAACGGGCGAGCGTGGGCAACAAACTGAAGGCTGCACTTTCGTTCATGAATCGAAGCGCGGCGGCCTAACAGCCCGGCTCCTCGTTGGCACGGTAGGGCGAGCATTGGCATCCTGACTGCATGAAGCCGTGGGTAACCCTCGATCAAGCAGTGTTGCCAGATGGTTCGAAGCTAACGCTGCGCAGCCACGACGGCGAGTATGTGATCGCGGCGGACGGGTATGACCTGATGGTCAGCCGGATGCATGGATCGGAAGAAGCACTGGCTTCGCTCGCGCTGGGCGAGGGACGGAAGAAGAAGCGCGTTCTGGTTGGCGGTCTGGGGATGGGCTACACGTTGCGGGCGGCGTTGGACCTTCTACCGGAGGATGGCGAGGTGGTGGTGGCTGAACTGCTGCAGCAGGTGGTTGACTGGAATCGCGGGGAATTGGCGGAGCTTGCCGGGCGGCCACTCGAGGACCCGCGGACGACCGTGGACGTACGGGACGTGCGGGACGTGATCCGGCTGAGCCTACCGAACCGTTACGACGTGATCCTGCTTGACGTGGACAACGGACCGGATTCGTGGACGCAGAATTCGAACGGCTGGCTGTATACGGGGAACGGTCTGGCAGCGATTGCGCGCGCACTGAAGGTCAAGGGGATGCTGGCGATCTGGGCGGTGCGCACAGACCCGGCATTCGAACGGCGTTTGGGTGCCGCTGGCTTCCACGCAGAGACGAAAAAAGTGAAGGCGCGGGGTGTGCACGGCGGGCCGATGCAGGCCGTTTTCCTGGGCAAGCTGCGCTGACGCGTCCTTGCGGACCGGGGACGAGACTCGGGGAGAAGCCCTGTGGGACGTAAGGGTTCGCCCCGCCAGCGGCTTAGGGCTTCGCCTGACGCCAATCGAAAAGTTTACACGGCGGTTGCAAAAGTGAGGCCGAAAGTGACTCTAACGGTTCTCTAACACTGTCTACCTTGGGCCGAGCCGCACCAAGGTTGGCCTCTTCTGACTCGTCTCGCGCTTCTCACCCTCACCGCTTTGGCCATTACTCTGATGTTCTTGCTTGCCAGTGAGCAACGGGCGATGGCGGCGGGCAGTTGCAGCGGCGGCGATGCCTCGCTGGACAGCGAAGAGCAGGCCTTTCTTGGGCTGATTAATACCTACCGTTCGCAGCAGGGGCTGGTGATGTTGGCGATTTCATCCGGATTGAACCGCTCTTCGGCGTGGCTGGTGAACGACATGGGGACGAAGGGCTACTTCGGGCACACCGACTCCCTGGGACGAAGCCCGTGGACGCGGATGGGGGACTGTGGCAACCCAACGTACGGGGGCGAGAACCTGGCGGCCGGCACAGAGCGATCGTCCGCGGCGTCTGCATTCGAACTTTTGAAGAACTCACCAAGCCACAACGCCGTGATGCTTTCGCCGGAGTTCAGGTTGATTGGCATCGCGCGGCAGAATGTTGCGGGCTCGGCGTACGGTTGGTATTGGGCAACCGACTTTGGCAATGGGGATGCCGCCGTGGAAGGCTGCGCCGCCACCCCCGCCACCCGCACCGACGGTGGCTCCCGTCGCTCCGGCGGCTGTCGCTGCGCTTCCCGTTGCGAAGCCGCAGGTTTTAGCGGCTTCAGTGCCGGCCCCGGCGTCGCAGGCTGTTGCGCCCGGCGCAGCCGCCGCGCAGCCAGAACCGACCGTAGCGCCGGAGCCGGCGCCCGAAGTAGCCACACCCGCAGCGATGGTGTGGGAGGGCGATGCGCAGTTGGCGGCGGCGTTGCTCGGAAGCGTTGCGTTCGAATTCGGCGACGTGTTGGGGCCCTCGGAAAGCAGCCCGGTGACCCGCGGATTTTAGGCGTACAGGGACTCGCATCTCGCGCCGCGGCTTGGCATACTTAGGCCATGGACCTCGTCAGTTGGCTCGCCATCGGATCGCTCATTGGGCTCACGCTTCTTGGGGTCGCTGTCGGCCTGTACGGTATCAGCGAAAAGTAGCCATCGCCCCAAACGCACGCCGATGCCCTACCCTGAATGGCATCACAACAGCGGAGCTTCGCGATGCCTATCGATCCTTCTCAAGCCCTCGGGGCGCCGATGAGCGGCAGCCCGTTTTCGTGGGATCGAGACCGCGTCATCCTCTACGCCCTGGGTGTCGGCGCGGGCGTCCCGCAGACGGACGCGAACGAACTTGCGTACACCTACGAAAAGAACCTGAAGGTGCTGCCCAGCTTCGGCGTGGTGCCGGCGTTCGGTGCGCTGGGTGGCCTGGGCGCGGTGCCAGGGCTTTCGTTCAATCCGATGATGCTGCTACACGGTGAGCAGGATCTTGAGATCCGCGGGCCGATCCCGACGGAAGGGGAGGTGGAGAGCGCGGGCAAGGTGACGGGTGTTTACGACAAGGGCAAGGCGGCGCTTGTCGTGCTCGAGATGGAGACACAGCTGAAGGGCGAGACCGAGCCGCTATTCGTGAACCGCTTCTCGCTGTTTTTGCGAGGCGAAGGCGGGTTTGGTGGCGATAGCGGACCAGCGGCAGGCAACGCCGCGCCTGAAAGGGCGCCAGACCAAGTCGTTGAATCGAAAACGCTGCCGCAGCAGGCGCTGCTCTACCGATTATCGGGCGATAAGAACCCGCTGCACGTGGACCCAGGCTTCGCGAAGATGGGTGGCTTCGACATGCCGATTCTGCACGGGCTGTGCTCCTACGGGATCGTCTGCAAAGCGGTGGTGGATGCGGCTCTGGGCGGCGACACAGGCAGGGTGTCTCGCTACCAGGCGCGGTTCGCGGGCGTGGTGTTCCCCGGCGAGACGATCGTCACCAGCGTCTGGAAAGACGGCGCCACGCTGTTCATCGACGCGAAGACGAAGGAGCGCGGCACGCCGGTGATTTCGAACGCAGCGATTACCACGCGATAGGGCAGCGAAACGAGTTCAGAGGCTTAACTTACGAGGCCCAGGCCGGCTGGCCGCTACCGAGTGGGGCTGATGGCAACGCCCAGTGGGGGTTCGTTTCGGACATGCGCAGGGGCGGGCCGAGGTGCTTCATGTGCCCATAGGGGGTGTCTCGTTCCTCCATGAATGGCGCCATCTCGCCGAGCCCGGTGGTGGCGTTGCGGTCCAGGTCCAGGCCCATGCGGTAGTACCACATGCTGGTCTGGGAAAGCGAGACGCGGACGAGCCACGAGCCGCCTTCTTCGGCGCGACGGCGGAGGGCGATCATGGCGCCCATGGCTGCGAAGTAGCCGGTCGTGTAATCGTTCATGGCGGCGGGGGCGAGGACGGGACGGCCTTCGCCTCCCTGTACGACGGCGATGCCTGTGGTGGACTGGGCGAGCTGCTCCCAGCCTGGACGTTCCAGCCACGGGCCTTCGTGTCCAAAGGCGTTTTCGGAGACGTAGATGATGCCGGGGCGCAGCGTGGCTAGTTGTTCGGCGCCAAAACCGCGGCGCTCGAGCGAGCGGTGCTGGAAACCCTGGGAGAAGATGTCGGCGCCGCGCACCAGTTCTCGCAGGGTGTCCGCTTCGGCGGGGACGTTGAGGTCCAGGTAGGCCTGTCGCTTGCCGTGGCCGGTGTCCATTTCGAACCGTTCGATTGTCGGCAGGTTGGGCGAGGCGATGTGCAGCACGTCCGCGCCGTGTTCGGCGAGTGTCCGGGCGCAGGTAGGCCCGGCGAGGACGCGCGTGAGATCGAGCACGCGGACGCCGCTGAGGGGGCGTTCAGCGGCTGCGAGCGGGACCCGTGGGCCGTCGCCGATCCTGGTCACTTCGACGACGGGTTTTGTAGCGAGGAGCGCGCCCTGGGGGTGAGCGGCCCATTCATCAGCGGTACGGCAGACAGCACAACAGAGGCCCTTGGCAGCGAGCGCGTCTTCCAGTTCAAAAGCGCCCCGTTTGAGGGTGGCGGCAGTGATTTCGGCTGCGGTAGCGCTCTCCGCGAGGCCGAGTTCGGCGAGGATGCCGGGCGCGTGGGTGAAGCTGCCGTGGAGGTGGATGAAGCGGCCGTCGTTGCACTCGTAGATGGCCGTGACGGAAGGCGGCGTGCGCGGCGGTAGGGGCACGCTGCCGGCGACGTCCAGCACCATATAGCTGTGGAGCGAGGCGGCCGCGTGACGGACGTTGACCGACATCGCCTGGGGCTTGCCGCCGCGCATCTGCCAGATGCGGTCCGCCTCCTGGCCGACCAAGGCGAGAGCCGTGGCCGCGCCTTCGCCAAGATGGAAGGGCGAGGCGAGCACGGGGTCATCGCCTTCGATGGTGACATCGGTTGTTGTCGCCAGTTCGAGGCCGGCCAGTTTCGCTGCTCTTTCAATCGCCGATCGCTGCATGGTGTCTCCCGGTTGGCTGTTGGTGCGCGAATGCTACGTCGCCGGGCGGGAGGCTGCGAGTGGGAGAGAATCGGAGGGCGAAGGCAAGGGAAAGCAGGCACGGGAGATGGTTGAAGTCGTCACGGTCGACGCGGCGGTGGAATTGTGCTCCGTGCAGAGTGTCGGCGCGCCGTTCGGTCTTGACGTGGGTGACGACCCTCCTACTTGAGCTTGAGCATGGAGGTCGCGCCGTTGGTCGCGTCGCGAAGTCCTTCCTCAGGCACGGACATCCTTGGCAAAAATCTACGGGATCAGGCTTCGCCCGCGGATGAACTGATCGCGAGCGGCATGCGGAAGCTGCACGTGAGCAGGGGTGCGGCATGGACGAACCGCCAATAATGGCCGACAATGCGCTGATGACAAATCGCACTGAGACTGTCAAAGTTTCTGATGGTGGCAGGATTGTGATACCTGCCGCGTTTCGCAAAGCACTCGGCCTGCACGTTGGCGATGAGGTGGTTCTCGAGCTCGAGGACGGTAATCTCCGCGTGTGCACGCGGCGGCAGCGCATCCTGCGCGCCCAGAGGAATCTCTACGAGCTGGTCGAGGGTGGCCCGTCACTCGTTGACGAATTGCTCGCAGAGCGCCGCGCCGAAGCCGCGCGTGAGTGATTTGACGCTCGATTCGTCGGCTCTACTGGCGGTCATTGGGATGGAGTCAGGCTCCGATGCAGTGGTCGACCTCATGAGTGCAGGACAACCCGTGATGAGCACGGTCAATCTGGCAGAGGTGACGACCAAACTGATCGACCGGGGCCTGACACTCGCCGAGATTCGAGGCGAAATCATGGGTTTCGAAATCACCTTCCATTCCTTCGAGGTGGGGGACGCCCTGGCAACGGCAAAGCTTCGAGCCTCGACGCGCTCGGCTGGACTTTCGCTTGGTGACCGCGCCTGCGTTGCACTTGCAGCGCGGTTGGGCACCGCCGTTGTCACTGCCGACCAGGCGTGGGCTTCAGTCGACCTGCCCGTCGAGGTGGTCCTCGTGCGCTGAGCGCAGCGGCTGGGGAGCGGCGGCTGTAGACTCGGCGGGTGGCCGATGTCGAAGCGTTAACCGACGGTCTCCCGGCCCACCGCCCCCAACGCCGCCTGTTTTACGGCTGGTGGATTGTGATCGCCGGGGCGGGCGTTCAGATGTTGCAGAACGCCCTATTGGGTCAGGCGTACGGCGCGTACGTGGTGCTTCTGCGCGACGATTTTGGCTGGAGCACGACGTTCCTTTCGGGCGCTTCGGCGCTGCGCGAGGCGGAGACCGGGATCACCGGCGTGTTCCAGGGGCTCTTGCTCGATCGCTTCGGTCCGCGGCGGGTGGCGCGCGTAGGCGTTGTCATTCTGTCGATCGGATTTGTGCTTTTCAGCCGCGTGCAATCGCCGTGGGAGTTTTATGCGGCGTTCTCGGTGATGTCGATCGGCGGCTCGATGGTGGGCTACCTGACGATGACGTTTACGGTGGTGCACTGGTTCGAGCGGAGACGGGCGACGGCGATCAGCCTGACGAGCGCGGGCTTTGCGATTGGCGGGATGGCGGTGCCGGCGGTGGTTGTGTTCATGGAGCGCTACGGATGGCGGCCGACAGCCTTCTTTTCGGGCATCGTGATGCTGGTGATTGGGCTGCCGCTGACGCAGCTGTTGAAGCACCGGCCGTCGGATATGGGCCTGGCGCCGGATGGCGACCCATACGACCCGCATTTGCATTCGCATGCAGGCACGGCGGCGGCGGCGGCTGCAAGCGCCGATTTCACGCTGGGCGAGGCGATGCGTGTGCCGGCGTTCTGGTGGATTTCGTTCGGGCACGCGTCGGCATTATTCGTCGTTTCGGCGATGAACGTGCATCTTGTTTCCCACCTGAAGGAGAGCCAGGGCTATTCGCTAGGGCAGGCCTCGGCGGTGGTGTTTCTGCTGACGCTGGTGTTTTTGGTGGGTACGGTGAGCGGCGGGATCATCGGCGACCGCGTGAATAAGCGGCTGCTGGCTGTGGGCTGCATGGCGATGCACACGATTGGGCTGCTCCTCCTTTCGCACGCCGTGAACATTCAGATGATCGTGGCGTTCACCGTCCTGCACGGGTTGGCGTGGGGTTGGCGCGGGCCGCAGATGGCGGCAATCCGGGCTGAGTACTTTGGGCGCAGCGCGTTCGGACGAATTCTTGGCGTTTCGAACATGATCATCATCATCGGGACGATCGCTGGGCCATTGATCGCGGGGTACGTGTACGACCAGACGGGCAACTACCGGGTGGGCTTTGACATTCTTGCGGTGATCGCGGCGTTGGGGTCGGTCTTCTTCATTCTGGCGAAGAAGCCGCCGCCCCCGGCCCGAACTCGCGGGATTCCAACGAGTTCTGTGACAACAGCCACTCCGAGGGCAAAACCGGCCTCTGCTGGATCTGACGCGTAGCGCAGGGAACCTTATAACGTACCTCACACCCCTTTCTTTTGCTTTTGGAGCGAACCCATGGCCGCAATTGTCGTCAATCAACTGGTTAAACATTTCTCGCCCGATATCAAGGCGGTGGATGGCATCGACCTCGACATCCCCGAAGGGCAGATCTTCGGATTTCTTGGGCAGAACGGGTCCGGGAAGACGACCACAGTACGAATGCTGACGACGCTGTTGCGCCCGACGAGCGGCACCGCTCGCGTGGCAGGCATCGACGTGTTTGCCGACCCCGCAGCGGTGCGAAAGAAGATCGGCGTCGCGCTGCAGGCAGTGGGGTTGGATGACTTGCAGACCGGGCGCGAACTGCTCTCCCTGCAAGCGCGGCTATTTGGCGTGTCATCGGCGGAGACCAAGAAGCGCATCAACGGCCTTCTCGACGTTGTTAACCTGAGCGATGCCGCCGACCGGGCGATCAAGGGCTATTCGGGCGGGATGCGCCGCCGGCTGGACCTTGCCTGCGCGTTGGTGCATCAGCCGAGCGTGGTCTTCCTTGACGAGCCGACGACCGGCCTCGACCCAATCACGCGGGACGCTGTTTGGCGGTACGTAAACGACCTGAACAAGGACGCCAGCGTGACCTTCTTCCTGACCACGCAGTACCTGGAGGAGGCCGACCGTCTGTGCGACGACCTGGCGATCATGGACGAGGGACGGATTGTTTTGCGCGGATCGCCGGCGATGCTGAAGGCGGAAATCGGGGCGGATGCAATCGGGCTGACATTCGCCGACAACGCGGTAGCAGTCGGGGCAGAGACGCCGCTGAGGAGGTTGGAAGGCGTTGAGGACGTGCGCATCGCGGAGAACGAGTTGGTGCTCTACATCCGAAACGGCTCGGCAGCCGTGGCCGATGTAGTGCGGACCCTGGATGACGCCGGGCTGGCGGTGAAACAGCTACGGCTCACGCAGCCCACGCTGGACGACGTATTTCTGCGGGCCACGGGCCACCATCTGACAGCGGAAGAGAAAGCCAGTGCACCGATGAAGGCGGCCTCGTGATGCGGCTGATTACGGACACCGCGATGCTCACCCGGCGGGCGCTGCGCGAGACGATGCGCCAGCCGGCGAATGAAATCGGCAACGTCTTCATCCCGCTCTTCTTCTTCGCTGTGACGGTCGGGGCAGTGGGCGAGGTGGCCAAGAACGCGTTCGGGGTCTCGGATTACAAGGGCTTTCAACTGCCAGTGGCTATCCTCCAGGGGGCGGCGGGCGTTGCGGGCGGTTCGGGGCTGGCGATGACCACGGACATTCAGTCTGGCTACTTTGAAAAGCTGCTTCTGACCTCAACCCCGCGCTTCGCGATCGTGTTCGGGCGGATGTTCGCTGACGCGATCAAGGCGATGGTGCTTTGCGTGCTGATCATCGGGCTGGCTCTGGCCTTCGGCGCGGGGTTCGAAACCGGGCTGCCCGGGATGGCGCTGCTGGTGGTCGCGGGCGGGGCGTTCGCCCTTGCCTACTCGGGGATCGGGATGGCGATTGCCTTGAAGACGGGGAGCCCGCAGGCGGCGCAAGCGGGGTTCCTGATCTTCTTCCCGTTGCTGTTTTTGGCGCCAACGTTCGCGCCGATCGACGTGTTCGCGAGCTGGCTGAAGGTGATTGCGCAGGGCAACCCGGTGACCTACATCCTCGAAGGGATGCGGGCGTTGGTGATCAACGGCTGGGATACGGCAGCCTTCGTGAAGATGACCGCTTCGATCGCGGGCATCGGCGCGTTCACGTTTGCGTTGACGGCGTTGGGACTGCGCAGCCGGCAGGCGTAGGCAGCGGCGGCTTCACGACGTAGCATCTCGGGGAACCTTGCCAGGCGCTTCCCGGCAGTTGAATGGGGACCAGCGATGCTCAGTCCTTACCGCGTCCTCGATCTAACGACCGGCCACGCGGCGCTTGGCCCGATGATGCTTGCCGATATGGGCGCCGACGTTGTGCGCATCGAACCGCCCGGCGGGAGTGCGGACCGCCGCTCGGCGCCGCTCGACCCGGAGGGCGCGGACGGCATGGAGAGCCTCCTGTTCCATGCGTACAACCGGAATAAGCGCGGCGTGACGCTCGACCTCAAGTCGCCCGCCGACCGCGAGGCGTTCCTGGAACTCGTACGTTCGGCGCACTTCCTTTTCGAAAACGCACCACCGGGGGCGATGGCTGCGCAGGGACTCGGTTTCGACGAGTTGCGCGCCATCAACCCGCAGTTGGTCCATGTGGCGACGACGCCGTTTGGGCAGGACGGGCCGTACGCCAACCACGCGACGAGCGACCTGACGATGGCGGCAATGGGCGGGATGATGGCGCTGAACGGGGACGCCGACCGGCCTCCGCTGCGCATGACGGTGCCGCAGACGGCGCTACATGCGGCCGCGGAGAGCGCGCTGGCGGCGCTGGTGGCGCATTTCCGTCGCGTGCAGACCGGCGAAGGCCAGTTCGTTGACGTTTCGATCCAGGCGAGCGTGTTCTGGACGGGGCTGAACGCGATGATCGCGTCATCGATCCAGGGGAAGAACATCGAACGCGCGGGGACGTTGTTGCAGCTCGGCGTTTCCGACTTGCCGCTGGTTTACGAGGCGGCGGACGGGCAGGTGGTGCTGATCTGCACCGGCGGGACGATGGCGGGGCTCGTGGGACGGATGGTGGAGGACGGCGCGGTGCCCGAATCGTGGCTGACGGAAGAGGATTGGCCGACGTACGACCTTCGCTTCCTCACGAACCAGCCGGTCACGATCACCACGGACGAGGCAGTGGAGGGCATCCGGCGCTTCACGAAGTTGCACGGGAAGGCAGAGCTCTTCCAGTGGGGGCTGGCGCACGGCGTGACGATCGTGCCAGTGACCACGACGGCGGACGTACTGAGCTTCGACCAACTGACGGAGCGAGGCTACTGGCATGAGTACGAACTGGCGGGCGGACGCAAGGTGCGGATGCCAGGCGCCTTCGTGCGGCCAGAGCGGACGCCGCTTTCGATTCGGCGTCCTGCGCCAATGGCTGGCGAGCACACGGTGGAGGTGAAAGCCGAGTGGGCCGGCAAGGGCGCTGCGTTCCCCTCCGCGCTGCCCACGCAGAGTGCGGATGCGCTGCCGTTCGCCGGTTTGAAGGTTGCCGATTTTTCGTGGATTGGCGTTGGGCCGATTACCTCCAAGTACTTCGCCGACCACGGCGCAACGGTGGTCCGTGTGGAATCCGGAGCGCCGCTGGACCGGCTGCGCGGGGCGGGGCCACACAAGGACGGCGTCTTCGGGACGAACCGGTCGCAGTTTTTCGCCGCGTTCAACACTTCGAAGAAGGGGATTTCGCTGAACCTCAAGGAGCCGGCGGCGCACGAAATCGCGAAGAAGCTGCTGGCCTGGTGTGATGTAGCGTTTGAATCGTTTACGCCAGGGACGATAGCGGACCTTGGACTGGGCTACGAGGTGGCGAAGGAGCTGAACCCCGGGATCATCATGGTCAGCAGCTGCCTGATGGGTCAGACCGGCCCGGCGGCGAGCCTGGCGGGCTACGGGTATCACGCGGCGGCAATCTCCGGCTTCTATGAGGTCACCGGCTGGCCGGACCGCCCGCCCGCAGGTCCGTTCAACGCCTACACGGACGTGATCGCGCCGCATTTCCTTGGGGCGACCGTGATGGCGGCGTTGGAGCGTCGTCGGCGGACGGGCGAAGGGCAGTACATCGAACAGGCGCAGATGGAGTCTGGGCTGTACTTCCTGGCGCCGGAGCTGATGGAGACGCAGGTGACCGGGCGGATGCCGCGCCGGGCGGGCAACGATTCGCCGTTCTTTGCCCCGCACAACGCCTATCCGTGCGAAGGCGAGGACCAGTGGGTGGCGATCGCGGTGGAAACGGATGCACAGTGGGTGGCGCTACGCGGCGCGCTCGGCAACCCGGGGTGGGCGATGGACGGGCGGTTCGATCACGCCGCGGGGCGGATTGAACACCACGACGAGATCGACGAGCACATCGCGGAGTTCACGTTCTACCAGGACCGCTACGCGGTAATGGAATTGCTCCAACGGGCTGGGGTGCCGGCGGGCGTAGTGCAGCGTTCGAGCGACTTGATAAACGACCCGCAGTTGGCGCATCGGCGGTTCTACCATCCGATGACGCATCCGGAGATGGGCGAGGTCCCGTACGAGGGGCACATGTTCAATATCCGGGGGTACGAGAGCGGCCCGCGGTTCCCCGCGCCGTGCCTTGGGGAGCACACGGCGGAAGTGCTGATCGAGGTGCTGGGACTTTCGGACGATGAGCTGGCGAAGGCGCTGGCGAGCGGCGCGGTGGGGTAACGCGGGTCGCAGAGATTTTGAACCACAGAGTCACAGAGAGTTCGCCATGGCTTCGACTGGTCAGATGTGCATGTGTCGGTCGCCGCTCGGATTGCGGCTGCGCCGGAGGTTCGCCTACGGGCGGAAGCCGCGGGCTCTTGGGCCGAGTTGAGTGGCTTCGATTTCGTAGGCCTGTTCGACCCAGTCGCAGAGGATGGGGCGAGTTTCGCGAGGGTCGATCATGTGCTCGACGCCGAAGGCGTGGGCGGTGCGCATCGGGGAGCGGACCGAGCCGAGCTTCTCTTCGAGCTCTTTGCGGAGGGCGGCCGGGTCCGCGGAGTTCGCGAGGTCGCGCTTGTAGGCTGCTTCGATACCGCCTTCGAGCGGCAGGCTGCCCCAGTCTCCGCTGGGCCAGGCGTAGCGCAAATTGAGGCGCGCGGTGTTGGCGTGGGCGGCGCCAGCAACGCCGAAGGCGCGGCGCATGATGATTGTCACCCACGGGACTTTGGCCTGGAAGACGGCGGCCATGGCGGATGCGCCGCGGCGGATGGTGGCGTCTTTTTCACCGGCGATGCCGATGACAAACCCGGGCTGGTCCAGGAGGTTGACGGCTGGGACATGGAACGTATCGCAGAGGTCAACGAAGCGGGCCATCTTGTCGCTGCCATCGGATGTGAGGCCGCCACCGTACTGGTAGGGGTCGTTGGAGATGACGCCAACGGGGTAGCCGTCCAGGCGGGCGAAACCAGTGACCACGCTCCCGCCCCAGCCAGCGCCGATTTCAAAGAAGGAATCACGGTCGAAGATCGCTTCGATGATGGCGCGCACCTTATAGACGCGGCGGCGGTTGCGGGGGATGGCGGAGAGGAGCGATTCGTCGCGGCGCTGGGGGTCATCGGTGGACTCGGCGCGTTTGGGCTGTTCCCAGACGTTTTGCGGGAGGTAGGAGAGGAATTGGCGAATCTGGCGAAAGGCGTCGGGCTCGTCTTCGGCGAGGTTATCGCAGACGCCGTTGTGATAGTGGATGTAGTGGCCGCCGAGGTCTTCCTTGGTGACTTGCTCGCCCATGCCGCTAGCAACGACGGGCGGGCCGGCGACGAACACCTGCGAGCTGTCTTTGACCATGATCGCCCAGTGGGAGGTGACTACGCGGGCAGCGCCGAGACCAGCCACGCTGCCCATAGCAGCGGCGACGACGGGCACTTCGCTGAGCATATCGATGACGGTATCCCAGCCGGGGTTGGCGGGGATGTAGGTGTGACCCTGGTTGCCCTGGGTGCGGACGCTGCCGCCGCCGCCGGTGCCATCGACGAGGCGGACGATGGGCATGCGGAGCTCGCGAGCCATTTTCTCGCCGTAGGTTTGCTTGCCGCCGATGGAGGCATCGGCTGCTCCGCCGCGGACCGTGAAGTCATCTCCGCCGACCACGACGCGACGCCCGTTGATGCGGGCGAAGCCCATGACGAAGTTGGAGGGGAAGAGATTAAGGAGGTTGCCTTCGGCGTCGTATTCGGCTTTGCCCGCGAGTGCGCCGGTTTCGGCGAAGGTGCC
>JBBQGT010000026.1:0-29019 GCA_038323265.1 Tepidiformales bacterium | reverse complement strand
CCAGACAGTTGAGGTCGTGGTAACCACACCCGTTGGTCCGAGCAGCACCGCCGGTACCGCCAACGACTACACGTACACCAGCGGGCCTACGGTCACCCTCGTTTCGCCGAACACGGGGCCCACCGCGGGCAATACGTTCGTGACGATCACCGGGACGGGCTTCACCCAAACCGGGATGACGGTGACCTTCGGCGGGACGCAAGCGATCTTCTCCTGGCTCAGCGCGACGAGTATCTCGGCGGTCAGCCCGGCTCACTCGGCGGGGCTCGTTGATGTCATCGTGACCGTGGCTACGGTACCCAGCCCGAACACCACTGCTGATGACTTCACCTACACGGGGACCACCGCGCCGGTGGTCACCGGGCTTAGCCCAGCGAGCGGGGCGGTTGGGACTACCGTGACGATCACCGGTACGGGCTTCACTGGCGTCACGGGCGTGACGGTCGGTGGGGTCACCGCGAGCTTCACGCCAGGCACCGACTCCTCGATGACTGTCGTCATCCCGGCCGGCACTCCTGGTGGGTTGGTCAACATTCGCGTGACCACCCCGAACGGCACGAGCGCCGATGTCGCGGCGGACAACTTCACAAATACCACGTCAACCGGTGCGACGACGACGTATACGTTGTACTTCCGCTGGACACTGATTTCGTGGAACGGCATCGATAACATCACGGCGTTTAACGCTGTGCATGGAGTGGAAACTGGCACGGCGAACCCGGCGACCAACGATGTCTCGGCATCGATCACCGCCATCTGGTACTTCGATGGCCCTACGCAAACGTTCAAGGGCTACTTCGTCGGGTTCGACAACACGCCTGGGGCGAACGACTTCACGACCTTGCGGCGCGGGACGTCGTACTGGATCGCGATTTCGACATCGCCGAGCGTAACCTGGACGGTATTGCAGGGGTCATAGGGTTTGTAGTTTTCGCTTCGCAGTTTTGGACGGCCCCCTGTCTCCAGGGGGCCGTCTCTTTGTGGTGAGGAGGAACAGGGCGGCTCACATCTGGCCGGCCGTGCACAGAGTGCTCAGGCCCTCGGGTCGGTCGGTGTTGCCTCGAAGGTGCGCCCGATTCCGCCGCATGGTGCAATCGATGAGAGCCTGACGTTCGCCGCGATGTCGAGTCAGGCCAAGTCGCTGTCGACCGCGCGCCAGCGCGAGGCCATGGCCGAACGACACGAGGTCCCGTCTTCGGGAGTAGTGGGCTCAGGTGGCGGTCAGCACGTCCGCAACACCGCCGTCGACGCACACTTGAACATTTCGGCCCCGCGCCAGCAAGAGGCTCGCCGCGATAGTCGCGCGGTAGCCGCTGGCGCAGACGAGCACGGCGCCGTCCGGTGCGTCGGCGATCCACGTGTGAATCTGGTCGATCGGGCGGCGAAGAGACCCCGGAAGTGGGAGCGCGTCCTGTTCGTTCGAAAAGCGAACGTCGAGTACGGGGCGGTCATTGGAGGCCAGCGCCCCTGCCACCTCGGCGGGCCTGACGCGCTCGACGGTACCGGTCTGCCGCCCACCCGCCCCCCAGGCGGCGAAGGGCAGATAACCCCGCACCCTCTCATAGCCGATCCGGAACAGGTCCACCGCCAACCGATCGGCCTGCGCCTGGTCATAGGTGATGAGCGCGAGGGGTGCATTGAACGGCACGATCCAGCTGGTATAGGCGAGCAACGATCCGTCATCCTCGATCGCGATGCTTCCTGGCACGTACCCGCTGGCGAAGTCAATGCGCCGCCGGGCGTCGATCACCGCTACCCCTTCGGCCCTGAGCCTCTCGATCGTGTCAGCTGCAATAAGAGCCGGCTGTGGAGGTTGCCCGAACACGGCCGGGCCGCGCCGGTTGATCGGCCCCATATACTGGTAATAGCCCGGAATCGGCGACGGCGACGCAAGCTGGATAGCACGAAATGCCTCATAGCTCTGACTCGCCAGCGCCGGGTTCCGCAAGTCTTCTACCGAAGCAGGCCCCATCCGCTCGCTGCAGGCCCCCGCGGAACTGCAGAACGATCCCGCCCCGTGGGTTGGCATGACCGCACCCTCCGGTGGCAGCGCGTGCCGCAACCGATGCGCGGTTTCCCACTGCAGTCGTAACAGTTCCTCCGTGTGGTCGGGGCCGAGGAGATCACTTCGTCCGGCCGCCGCCATCAGGAGCGCGCCGCCAGTGAATGCCCCGCGAGTCTCACCACGCTCATCCACCGCCAGGTACGCCGTGTGCTCGTAGGTGTGGCCGGGCGCGGCCATTCCTCGAAGGGTGACGCCTCCGAAGGAGATCTCTTCGGCATCGCTGATGCCCAGGTGCGGAAACTCGAGGTTGGCGGCCCTTGGCGCGACGACCTGGGCGCCGAGGGCTGCAAGCTCGCGACCGCCGGAGAGGTAATCGTTGTGGACGTGCGTCTCGAAGACGAACGATATCCGCACGTTACGGGCTGCAGCGGCCGCCACGAACGGGCGGATATCGCGCTGGGGGTCGACGACGGCGGCCAAGCCTCCCGCCGAGACAAGGTAGGATGCGTCGCCCAGACCTTCGGCGACGAACTGTTCTATCTCCATGTGACTTCTCCGGAACCCCGATTAGCAGGCGGCAGACAATCCACTCCCTGCCGCGGTGGTGGTGCCCCCACGCCGGACGGACTTCTCCGAGAGCGCGTCGCTCGCAACCGGAACCCACCTCGGACGAGGGGGCTCACCCTGGCTAACCCGTCCGTGCCAGAAGGCTGATGATGCGCGCGAGCCTCGCTTCGGCGACCTCCATGGTCTCGCCGCGAAGGCAGTCGGACACGTAGGCGGTCGAGACGGCTGCTGCGGTTCGATCGAGTGCTGCACGGATCGCGAGGACCTGAGTCAGTACGGCTTCGCAGTCGCGCCTGCCCTCGATCATCCGCGCCACGCCGCGAACCTGTCCCTCGATCTTGCCGAGACGGTTGAGGATGTCCGCACCAACGGCGGACGGGGGCTCGGTCTGGCTCATTCGAGGCTCCTCCGATTGCGATCATATCCCTACCCCTGTTGGGTATCAACACTGCCGACGTTGAACGACGGAGGCGACGCGCGAAAAGGAGTTCCGGGGAACCAGACGCGCCCCCTGCGAACCCTTCAAACCGGTCTCGTGCGAGGTCCAATGGGGACCCATATTCGCGACTTCCGGCCGTATCTACCCCTACCCCGTACAGGTATATCGGTAACCGAACAGGTCCGAAATCAACGCCATCGCTGGCGGAATTGAGTCGAAAATGGCAGCAGCACCGGTGCAGACCGTAGAGAAATACTCGACAGCAAGGCATGGGCGCTCCCCCAAGACGCGCATCCGAGTCTATTCGCGGGCCATGAAACACTTGCTCCTCGTCATCGGGCTCGTCGTTGTGCTCCCGGCGTCACTGGTCGCCGCTGCCTGCGGTGACGACGACCCCGGCCCGCCCCTCCAACTCGAGCAGCAGGACCGCGATCAGATCACCCGTATGGCGTCCGATTACCTCGCGGCGCTCGCCACCCGGGACATGGCGAAAGCGATGGCCCAGCTACCGGCGGGAGTCCCCAGCGCAACTGTCACTAACGCCATGAACACTTATCGCGACGAGGGGTACCAGGATGTCTCAGTCGGCGACATGACCGTGGACGGCCAACAAGTGACGGTCACATTGAATCTGAAGGACAAGGCGGGGGAACCAATCACTCGCACGTTCGAGTTCAAGATAGACAAGGGCGAGTGGAAGCTCTGGTCCCCGCAGCTGAAACTTCCCACCTAGTCCGCCAACTCAACGACCGCGATCGGAGGCATTTTGCTCCAGCCACCTCATGGGGAAACGAGCTCGTCCACACCGCAACAGGTGGGCGGGCTCCCCTTGGCTGGGGCTGGCCCCGTCTCCCGCGCCCCAGGAAGCCCGCCGCCCGAAGCGTCGCGGCAGGCGCCGCACAACCAGTTCCTCGACCTCGTTCGTACGGTCGCCATCCTACGCGTCTTGGCGTGGCACACCTACGGGTACGCATGGCTCTCGTACTTTGTCGCCTCGATGCCGGCGATGTTCTTCGTCGCGGGGTCGCTGATGGCGCACTCCCTCGAACGGGGGTCCGTGCGCCATGTGCTCGTGGCAAGATTCCGCCGCTTGCTCATCCCGCTCTGGGTCTTCGCGATCGTCGCATTGGCGGTGATGACCAGGCACGGCATCGTTCATCCGGAGATGGGTGAGCCGCTGCGCTGGTCCCAAATACCGTGGTGGGTCTTCCCAGTGTGGGATCCGCAGGGCTCCGATTGGGGAGTCACCTTCTGGGCGGTCCTTTGGTACATGCGCTGTCTGACATGGCTCCTCCTCCTGAGCCCCATCCTCGTCTGGCTGTACCGTCGCCTATCGGTGCAGCTCATCCTTTTGCCTCTGAGCGCGCTGATCCTGTTCGAAATCCTGTCGCGGTCGGGCGAGCCTGTCTCCTGGCAATTCGAGGATCTCGCTCTCTTCGGAATCTTCTGGATACTCGGGTTCAGCTACAATGCCGGGACGCTGGCGCGTCTCAGTACGCCGGCCCGCGCCCTCGCTACCCTGGTCTTCGCCGCCGCTTCCGCGTGGTGGGTGCTGACCCAGGACGTCCCGAACATGGTGGTGAACGCCTCATACCCCGCCCACCTGCTGGTCGGCCTGACGTGGCTCTTCGCGGCCCTGACCTTCGAGCGCCCGCTGGCGCGTTTTGCGTCCCGCGCCACCGCTGCTCGATTCATCGGCTGGGTGAATGACCGCATCTTCACCATCTACCTTTGGCACGCGGCTGGCCTGTTCGCGATGTACGAGATCCTCTGGGCTGTCAACCGGCCTCGCTGGCTACGCGACGCGGCAGCATTGCCCATCGTGCTCGCCGTGACCTGGACCTGCATGCTCGCGTTCGGCTGGATCGAGGACATTGCTGCGAGGCGTGAATTGCACTTCACGCCTCGGTCCGGCCAACAGCCCGCCCGCGCCGCGACGAAGCGGAGGGCCCCGGCCTTCCTCGTGCCGAGCGTTGCCGCTGTGGGGCTGAGCGTCCTCCTTGGGGCCCTGCTCACCGAACACTTCCATACATCGACGTCAATACCGGCATCCGCTGCCGCCGTGCCACCTTCCGGCGCCGGAATCGAAATGCGCGCGAAACGCGCGGTGATCCTGGATGCACCCCCGCCCTCGCCCTCGCCAACGCCGAACGCGGAGGGGCCCGCCTCCGCGCCGGTCACCGGAGCTGAGTTGCAGCGTCTCCTCGAAGGCTGGCGGATAGAACTTGGCATCGGCGGTACCACGCTCGCCATCCGGCGCAGCGACGGCACGGCCTGGTCCGGAGCCGCAGGCACAGACGCCGATACCGGCTTCCCGCTGAACGCGAACCGGCGCTATCCCATCGCCAGCGTGACGAAGACCTTCACCGTCGCGATGATCCTGCAACTCGTCGAGGAGGGCAAGGTGGGCCTGGACGAGCGCGCCTCCCACTACGTCACCGGGATCGCTCACAGCGGTGACTACACGGTTCAGCAACTCATCCAACACACCAGCGGGCTCATGGCCACCGACGGCGTTGCGCCCGCGGCCGCACTGCTCGCGGCGACACGGACGCCTCTGGCCTTCGCGCCGGGGACGCAGTTCCTGTACTCCAGCCCAGGCTACTTCATGCTCGGCCTCATCATCGAGAAGGTGACAGGACTGCCCTACACTGCAGCGCTCCACGAACGCCTGATCGATCCGCTCGGGCTCTCAGCAACGCGTATGGACGAGGAGGTCGCACCGCTCGACGCATCTACGCACCCCGTGAGCAACGCGGCCCTCCGATCGAGTTCGGGCGTGCTTCGTTCTTCCTCCGGCATTCGCGCGGTGGGCACGAGATTCGAATACTACGGGGTTCTCTGGTCCTCGGCGGGCCTCCAATCCACCGTAGCAGATCTGGCATCCTGGGCGATCGATCTGTGGGATTCGGATGCTGTGGTTAGCGAAGCCACCCGGCGGCAGATGACCACCTTCCTCGGTTCCGAATTTCAATACGCGGGACTGGGAACCTATCCCTTCTGCCCCTGCTGGGTTGAGAACGGCGCCCTCCAGGGTGAGCGCTGGGGACACTACGGCCGCTCCGGCGTCCTCGAATACGACCCCCGCGACCGGATCGCCGTTGCTATCTACACCAGCGGCACCGACATCGACGAGCGCCTCATCGTCGCATACGACGACTTGAGCCAGCGCGTGCGCGACCTGCTCCGCAATCGGGCGCTGGTCGTTCACCCCTGATTGACTTCTCTGGCCCCGACAGGTCGAACGGCAGGCCCGCTCCACAACCAACTCGGCCCAGGGTGATGCGCCCATATCGTGCGAAGCTGCTGAGATCGCGTCCCACCGTTGCGCACGTGGGCTTGCAGGCGCTGCTGGCAACGCCCGCAGCGGATGAGGCCCGCCAACAGGTACTTACGCGCGGGGGCCACACGGCGGGGCTGGTTGGACCGCCGGTTCAGGAGCATGCTCACATCGCGGCCCTCCTTGGGCGAGAAGATCGGGGTCCAGTTACCCGTATAGAGCCTGCCCTCAAGCACCCGCTGCCCCGAGATCGTCGGCGAGGTGGGTGTCCTCTCGAAGTGTTGGCTGCCGGGCAGCGCGTCGCTTACTGAGGTGCGCGCTACTGAAACGCGGGGTGACCATGATCCGTCCTGAGTCCACGGGCTCTCTCGTCCCTATCCGCTATCCTTTCCCCGTGGACTATGCGCAGGCCATCGACTACTTGATGTCGCTGACGGACATGGAGCGGGGCTTCCAGGCGTCGGCCAACCCGACGATGTCGCTGGGCTCCGTGCGCTCGCTGCTTTCTCGCCTGAACGACCCGCACGTTGGCCGCGGGACGGTGCACGTCACCGGCTCGAAGGGCAAGGGCAGTACGGCGGCAATGGTCGCCGGAATACTGTTGCGCAACGAGGAGTCAGTGGCCCTGTTCACGAGCCCGCACCTGCATTCGTTCACCGAACGCATCGCGCTCGATGGCGACGCCATTTCGCCGGAGGAGTTCGCGGCTGGCCTCGAAGCGATTCGCGGCGCCGCCGAAGCCGAGCGGGCGAGCGTTCACGGCAACGTGAGCACGTTTGGGGTCTTGACGGCTCTGTTCTTCTGGCTGGTGCGGGCGCAGGTGCCGCGAGTCGGCTGGCAGGTGGTGGAGGTTGGGCTTGGCGGTTCGTACGACGCGACGAACGTCTTCGAAGAGCCCGATGTGGTGGTGATTACGCCGGTTTCGCTCGAACACACAGCGATCCTCGGTTCGACGCCCGAGGCGATTGCGCGTGACAAGGCGGGGATCATTAAGGCCGGCTGCACCTGTGTGCTCGCCCCGCAGCGCGACCCAGCGGTGACGGCGGTGGTGCGCGAACGCTGCGAACTGGTCGGCGCGCGCCTGGTAGATGTTGGCGAACTGTACGAAGCGCAAGCCCGCGAGCGCTTCCCGTTTGGGCAGTCCTTTGTGCTGCACGGGCCGTTGGGCGCGCGAGAGATGCGCACCCCGATGCTCGGCGAGCACCAACTGAGCAACGCGGCGACGGCCGTTGCGGTGGCCGAAGCGCTGCGGGCCCGAGGCCACGCCATTTCCGAGGCGGCGATCATCGACGGCATCGCGCACACGCGTGTGCCGGGGCGGCTGGAGGTGATGGGCCAGAAGCCGCTCATCGTGGCGGATGGCGCGCACAACGGCGAGAGTGCGGAGGCGCTGGCCAACGCCCTGAAGGAGTACTTCACCTGGCGGCGGCTCTTCCTCGTCATCGGCGTTACCGAAGACAAGGACGTGCGGGCGATGGGCTTCAAGCTGGCGCGCCTGGCCGAACTGATCATCTGCACGGGCTTCAGCAACCCGCGCTCGCGTGACCCGTACGACATCGTGCAGGAGGTCGGCTTCCTTGGTCCGGCAGCGGTGGCTGAGCCGACGGTCTCGGACGCGCTTGAGACCGCGCTTTCCCACGCCGAAGCGGAAGACCTCGTTTGCATTACTGGCTCGCTCTACGTCGTGGCCGAGGCGCGTGAACTGATCCTGGGGGAGAGCGTGTCTCGGCCTTAGCGCAGCCACAAACGTTCGCCGCCCACGGTATCCAACCGCGAATGGGAAATCGTTTCTCGCCGAACTGCTCCCCCTGTGGACGGATCGCGCCGCTTCACGCAGGATCGGCGCACAAGGAGAAACCACCATGGATACCGGCAACTTCCGCGGCTTCGAAGTCACCATCCAGGATCCCGGCATCGCCATCCTCACCTTCAACGAGCCCGAACGCCTCAACGGCTTCACCCAGGAATGCAAGCGCGACATGACCGAAATGCTTGTGCAGGCGCAGATGGACGATCAGGTGCGAGTCGTCGTCTTCACCGGCAGGGGCCGCGCGTTCTGCGCCGGCGACGACCTCAGCGGCCGTCGCCCGGCAGACCGCCCGGGGCTCGTGCCAAAGATCTTCGGCGGCCACCACAACGAGATCGGCACGTACGAAGGGCTGCGCCACATTTCTCAGCCGCTTAACGTCGCCGTCCGCAACCTGGACAAGCTCTGCATCGCGGCGATCAACGGCGTGGCCATCCAGACCGGCCTCTCGCTGGCGCTGGCCTGCGATTTCCGCATCGCCGCTCGCGAGGCTCGCCTCGGCAGCGCGACGCTGCGCTTCGGCCTTCTGCCGGATGAGGGGGGCCAGTTCTTGCTCGTGCAGCTGATGGGCGTGGCCAGGACCATGGACTTCCTCATGCGAAAGCGCATCGTCTCCGCCGAAGAGGCGCTCGAACTCGGGCTTGTGAACGAAGTAGTCGAGGGCGCGCAGTTGATGGACCGCACCCTCGCTCTCGCGACGGAGTTGGCGAACGGCCCGCAGGTTTCCATGCGGCTGCTCAAGCGTTCGATCTACAACGCAGCGGAGATGACCTTCAACCACGCGCTCGATGAGATCGCGGCGAAGACGGCCATTTCGGACCACCACCCGGACGCGCGCGAGGGCGTGGCCGCCTTCCGCGAAAAGCGCCGGCCGAACTTCAACGCCTGGATCGGTGAACGGAGATCGCACGACTAATCCCAGCGTCACGCGACTTTGCCAACGCGAGAGTCATGCTCGGGCTTAATGGATTCGCGCCCCGACGCCATCCGGGGCACGTACGAGGTTGAGGGCCATTCGATGGATCCAACGCTCGCCGACGGCCAGTTCCTGGTCGTCAACAAGGTCTCGTACTCCCGCACAGAGTTGAGAAGAGGCCAAAGGTCCTGATCCCGGCAGGAGAGTACTACGTACTCGGCGACAACCGCGGCGGAAGCGCAGATAGCCGCTACTTCGGGCTCGTGCCGCGGGAGTTCATTGTTGGCACAGTTGCAGTTCGCACTTGGCCGGCTGACGATGCGGGGACGGACTTCGGCAATCCCGCCAACGCTCGCCGCGGACACGGCGCGGCCCTAACCCCGGCCGCTGGGAACGCCAACCGGTTCCAGGTTGCCGATGCGCGGCTTGCGGTCCGCCGCCACCGAATCCCTCCGCCCCATGAACTGCAGGGCGAGCACCAAAAGCACCACGATGATGCCTTGCAGCATCAGCGTCTCCTGGATGCCGATGTGGTCGGCGACGATGCCGATGGGCAGGGCGACGAGGCCGAAGAGGCTCCAGCTGAGCATCGAAATGGACTGCACCCGTCCGTGAAAATCGGGGTCGGTGTAGGACATTGTGAGTGAGTTGTTCAGCGACTGGAATGCACTCGCCAGCCCGCCGACGAAGACCATCACGAAAAGGCCCATGTAGATATTCGTCGTGAATCCGAGCGCTATCGTGGCCACGCCGAACGCCAGCGCGAGTATCGGCTGCGCGGGCCACGCCAGCCGGTGTCCCGCCCATGTGGCGACGCCAATAGTCGCGAACACCGCGCCAATCGCACCAACCGACGACAGTGCGCCGAGCCCGCCCGCGCCGACGTGGTAGACATCCTTCGCAATTGAAGGCAGGAACGACTGGTAAGGAAAGCCGATCATCACCACCGAGAACGACGTCAGGATCAGCAGCAAAATGGACGGCCGGCTACGGACATACCGCAACCCTTCGACCATGTCGGCGAGCGGCGAAGGGCGGTTGGTGCGCCGCGGATTGCCGCTCGGCAAACGAAGCATCGTCACCGTGGCCAACACAAACCCAGCGGTCGTCACGAAGTAGACCCCCGCAAGCCCGATCAGCGGGATGGCGATCATCGCGCCGGCGATCGATGGTCCGATGACGCGCGTGCTGTTCATGCTCAACTGTTGGAGGACGACGGCGTTGCCCACCGCATCCTTGCCCACGAGGTCGCTTATGAAAGCCTGGCGTGCCGGACCAATGAATGCGAAGCCAGCGCCCTGCACCACGCCCGCCACGATCAGCATCCAGTACTCCACGGCTCCGATTTCGATCATCACCGCCAGCCAGAGCGAGTTGGTGGCGATCACCACCTGGCAAACTACGAGCAAGTTGCGCTTCGGCAGGCGGTCCGCCAATACGCCGCCCCACAGCCCGAGCAGCAGTTGCGGTAGGCCGAAGGCCAGCATCACACCGCCCAGCGCGCTGTTCTTACCGGTCAGGTCGTAGGCAAGGTATCCGCGGGCAATGACCTGCATCTGCATGCCCAGGAACGAAAACAGCGTCCCGAGCCAAAGCACCCGGAACTGTTTGTCCTCGAGGGAGTAGAACGTGCGGCGGAAGTAGGAACGCAGTGCCTCACCCTCACGTTAGGGTTCACTTACACTACCGCGCGCGCCGAATCGAGGGAAGGGGCGGTCCTCTGAGGCAAACTACTTCCCGTTGAGTTTGTCGATGGCGCGGAAGTTGCCGTAGTCGATCAGACGATGGTGCATGGCGGTGTAAAAAAGGACCCCCACGGCCAACACGATTCCGCCCGTGATCGCCAGCGCCCCGCTATCGTTCGCCGAGCCGATCCCCAGCACAATCGCTCCAACAGCTGCGACGAGGCTCCCCAGCGCGGGCGCAACGTGCCCATCTTCGTTTTCGTGGATGGACATGCCAGGAGCTGCAAGGATTCGAATCATTAGTCTCCCCTATGCGAATTCGGGCGGACTTTACCACAGCTGACGCAAAACCGGCCGGGCGCAAAAACGGGGTTGCTACACTGTCAGAGTGCTCATCGGATTGATTGCAGACACTCATGGCGAACTCGCGGACGACGTGCGAAGGGCGCTCAGCGGCTGCGACCTGATCCTTCACGCTGGTGACATCGGCGCGAACGTCCTGCCGGGACTCGTCGGCCTGGCCCCAACGGTCGCAGTGCGCGGAAACAACGACCTCACTGGGCCCGAGGCCGGGTTACCCGACGTGGCATTCGTGGACGCTCCAGGCTACCGCATTGCCATCGTGCATCGTTTGATCGACGCCCCCCGCGAGGGTTTCGATATTCTCGTCTTCGGCCACTGCCACAAACCGCACGACGACGAACGCGGCGGCCAGCGGTTTCTCAACCCCGGTGCAGCGGGCCGGCGAGGCTTTCACCGTTCTCGCTCGGTGGCGTTGTTGCGCATCGAACCTGGCGCGGCGGTCTGCGAATTGGTCGAACTCGGCCCGCGGAGCGCCCCTCGTTGAGGCGCACAAAGATCGTCTGTACCCTCGGCCCGGCCTCCTGCACCGCCGAAACGATCTCGGCAATGGTTCGCGCCGGGATGGACGTCGTCCGCTTGAACACCAGCCACGGGACGATGAACGAGCACCTTGCGACGGTCACCCTCGTCCGCGCCGTGGCCGCCGCCGAAGGCAAGCAAGTCGGCATCCTGATGGACCTTTCCGGCCCGAAACTGCGTACAGGCGGCACGCAAGATGGCCGCAGCCTCGTCCTTCAGATCGGCGGGCACACGCAACTTACGAACGCCGAGATCCCCGGCACCGAGGATCGGTTTACGGTCGAGTACCCGCGCCTTACCCAGGACGTCGTGGCCGGCGACCGCGTCCTGCTGGACGACGGTAAGATCGAACTGGTGGTAACCAACGTTGCGCCTTCTGGCGTTGATTGCAGCGTGATCACGGGCGGCTTGTTGGGGCCGCACAAGGGCGTCAGCTTCCCCAACACGAACCTCACAATGCCCGCCCTCACCGCCCGCGATCAGGAGTACATGAAGGCAGGCGTCACGGCCGGGGTGGACTTCTTTGCGCTGAGCTTCGTGCGCGACGCCGATGACATCGTGCGCGCGCGCAACCTGTTGTCGTCGCTGGGCGCGGATACGCCGATCATCGCCAAGATCGAGCGCCGCCAGGCCGTCGAGAACCTGGATGCCATCCTTGCCGAGGCTGATGGCGCGATGGTCGCTCGCGGCGACCTCGGCGTCGAACTGCCGCCCGAAGAGGTGCCAGTGCAACAGCGCCGCATCATCGCCTCCGCCGGCAAGAACATGATCCCCGTGATCACCGCCACCCAGATGCTCGAATCGATGGTCGATTCGCCCCGGCCCTCGCGCGCCGAAAGCAGCGACGTGGCGAACGCCGTGTGGGACCTTTCGGACGCGCTGATGCTTAGCGAGGAGACTGCCATCGGCCGCTACCCCGTTGAGACCGTAGCGATGATGGACCGCATCATCCGCCGCGCCGAAGACGCCGCCAACGCCGAGACCGAGCGCATTACGTGGATGACGCGGGACACCGACGACCATTCGTACGTCGTTGCCCTCGCCGCCCGGCGAATCGTCGAATCGGACCCGAACATGCGCGCGGTGGTCTGCTTCACGCGCAGCGGCTACACCGCTTTCCTGCTGAGCAAGGTGCATCCCAATGCACCCGTCTACGCTGTGACGCCAAATGAGTCGGTTTGCCGCCGTCTTTCGCTCGCCCGATCGGTAATTCCGATACTCGGGCCCGTTGTAGAGCACACTGGACAGATGCTAGAGACAGTTGATCGCCTGCTCACCGAGGGCGGGTACGTCGCCGAGGGCGAAGAGGTCGTAGTGGTTGGCAGCATGCCCGTCCAAGTGGCGGGCACCACCAACTTCCTGAAACTGCACCGGGTAGGCGAATCGGTGGTCAAATGACCGAACGCCGGGCTATCGCGGTGGTTGCCGAAGCCGGTGACTCCCTCGAGGCGACCATCTGGATCGACGCATTGCAGGCCGCTGGCATTGACGCGAGGACGTTCGAGCGCGGCGTAGGCGCGGCACTCGGCGGCGCCGTGACAATGGGTTTCGCGCGCTACCCGCTCGTAGTGGGCCGCGAGGACCTGGCGCAGGCCCGCAGCATCATCGCCGAGATGGGCGGTGCGGCCTCGCTGTCCCCAATCGAAGTGCCGGGCGAGCGGCAACTCGCGCAGCAACGCGGACTAATCCTGGCCGGGCTCATTGTCGGTGGTGCACTGCTCATCGCCTTGCTGGCGCGGCTGATCGGCGGCTAATCGGGCTACGGGCCGATGAGCACAGTCGGCAGCCCCGGCCCCACCACCATCCCGCCGTGCGCAGTCTGGCTGAGGACCCTGGCCGCGGGCTTGCCCATGAAGAGCACCGTCGGGCTGCCCATGATGACGGTCGAGGGTGGGCCTACGCATACGCACACATCTCCCATCACTGACGCCGGTATGGAGCCGATAAGCACCGTCGGCGCGCCTGGTCCCACGATCGGCCCGCCCACGTGCGGGACAGGGCCAGTGGTCGCCGGGCAAACGTGCTGGTCGACTCCGATGCGGACTGCGGGGAATGGCATGCGGGCAGTATAGCGATTCCTCGCCGACATGGAGGGACGATTGGGTCCCTGTCACCGACCGGTCACTTCACGAAGAAGGGCCGCTCGAAATGGCGGCCCTTCTTCGGGGTGCGAGGGGACGCGGACTAGGCGTCGAAGTACATGTGGAATTCGTGCGGATGCGGCCGCATGCGAATCGGGTCGATCTCGTTTTCGTACTTGTAAGCCAGCCACGTCTCGATCAGGTCCGGTGTGAACACGCCGCCCTGCAACAGCCAGTCGTGGTCCTCTTCCAGCGCCTGGAGCGAACCTTCAAGCGACTGGGCAACCGTGGGGATGTTGGTCAACTCCTCGGGGCTAAGGTCGAAGAGGTTCGTCTTGTCTAGAGGCGGCCCCGGGTCCCAGCCGTTGCGGATGCCGTCCATGCCGGCCATGAGCACCGCCGAGAACGCCAGGTAAGGGTTCGCCGTCGGGTCTGGCGGACGGAACTCCACGCGCTTCTGACGTGGGTCCGGGCTAACCAGCGGGATGCGGCAGGCCGCCGAGCGGTTGCGCGCGCTGTACACCAGGTTGACCGGCGCTTCGTAGCCCGGAACCAACCGCTTGTAGCTGTTGGTGGTCGGCGCGCAAAGGGCCATCAGGGCCTTGCCGTGCTTCACCAGTCCGGCGATGTACGCCAGGCACATCTGGCTGACGCCCGCGTACTGGTCGCCGGCGAACAGGTTCGTGCCGTCCCGCCATATGGAAAGGTGGGTGTGCATCCCCGAACCGTTGTCCTGGAATAGCGGCTTCGGCATGAATGTGGCCACCTTGCCGTGCTTCTTGGCCACGTTCTTCACGATGTACTTGTAGAGCATCGCCTTGTCGGCCATCTTCGTCAGCGTGTCGAACCGCATGTCGATTTCGCCCTGGCCGGCAGTGGCCACTTCGTGGTGGTGCAGTTCGATCTGGATGCCGCAGGCTTCCATGATCTCCACCATCTCGTTGCGGATGTCCGTCATCGTGTCGTGCGGGCTAACCGGGAAGTAGCCTTCCTTGTAGCGAGGGCGATACCCCTGGTTCAGGCCGCCGCTCAGCGTCGAATCGGCGCCGCTGTTCCAGATGCCTTCGTCGGAATCGACCGAGTAAAACGAGGAATGCTGGTCGCTGCCGAAGCGCACTTCGTCGAACACAAAGAACTCGAGCTCGGGGCCGATGTAGACCGTGTCGCCGGTGCCCGTGTCCTTCACGTACTGCTCCGCCTTGCGAGCCACGTAGCGCGCATCGCGGCTATACGGCGCCCGCGTCACGGGGTCTTCAACGTTGCAGATCACCGAAATCGTCGGAGCCTGGATGGCTGGGTCAATGATCGCCGAGTCTGGATCCGGGATGAGGAGCATGTCTGACTCCTCGATCTTCTGGAACCCGCGGATGCTCGAACCGTCGAAGCCGTAGCCGTTTCGCCACGGCGACCGTTCGTAATCCGTCCAGTCGTTCAGTTCGTGGATTGGCCGCGTGAGATGCTGCCACTGGCCGAAAAGGTCCACGAATTTGACGTCAACGAAGCGCACGCCGTTGGACGTACAAAAGCCCTTGATCTCTTCAGGAGTCATGAAATGCCGATCCTCGCTTTAGTTGGAACGTGTAGACGCATTGTGAGGTTTTTCACGCTCCCGGCCCAGTCACGCGCCTCCCCGTGGGCGTGAAGTTCTTGTTTCGTGAGCCATTGGAATGCGTTGCTCTTAAGGCCGAAGGTAGCGCCCCGGTGTTACCGCCCGATTGCGCGGCTGTTACGAACAGATTTCGCCGCCAACTCGTCGTCGGGCCGCTTTGAACGTCAGGTGACGGCTTCCGCCTCGATCACCGACGGCCTTCCGCGGTCTCGCTGTACAAGCAGCAATGGACCGAAGAGCGCGACCGCGGTGAGCGTCATCACGCCGCCAACGAAAAACGCCGTGCCAACGCCAGATTCGTCCGTTGCAAGGCCGACTGCCGGGGCCAGGGCGGCGAGCGTCAGGCTGTGCACCATCCCCTGTATCGATAGAACGGTCGCCCGCCGTTCGGAACTGATCCGGCGGTTGACGAAGCCGCCAGCGATTGGCTGGACGACCGACCCGAGCGCTACCAGCAGCGGCAGCGCGGCATAGCCGCTCAGTCCCGGCGTGGCCGACAACGCTAGGTAGGCTCCGACGCCGATCA
The DNA here is from genome assembly GCA_038323265.1 of Tepidiformales bacterium. Lineage (GTDB taxonomy): Bacteria > Chloroflexota > Dehalococcoidia > Tepidiformales > Tepidiformaceae > PNKC01. Next base: position 13,222 of record JBBQGT010000026.1, on the reverse strand, counting down.
ACGGCAGCCCGATTAGCGCCTTATTCGCGCCAACGCGCAGGCCGATGCGAGATGCGAAAAACGAACCGAGAAACCCCGCGAAAAAGACGGGCACCTGCAGCAACGAAAAGCGAATCCCCACGGGGACTCCGCGCTCCAGCAAGTACGGTTGCAGGAGGTAGTTGCCCGCCACCAGCGCTGCCGTCGCGGTGCCCGCCAGCAGCACCACGGCGCGTACCGCGGGCACGCTCCACATCTCGTGGAAGGCCTTGCCAATCGTCGAGAAGTAGGGGGCGTGTGGCCCGTCATCACGATTGCGCGGCGGCTCCCAAAGCGCGAGCGCGACGAACGCCGTAACGAGGCACGTGGCCGCCCCGAAGAAGATCGTGAAACGCGTATCAACGAAGGCCGCGACTGGTCCGCCGAGCATGGTAGCAATGCCTGCGCCCGCCCAACTGAGCCCGCCGCCGCGGCCTGCCAACCGTTCGTATTCAGATTCGCGGTGGCCCAGCTTCAGCGTGTCGAACAGCAGCGCCATGTCCGCCCCGGACATCAAGGTGTGGGCCACTGACCAGAGCATGAACGAGACCATCAGCACGGCGAACGAGTTCGCGAATGCAAACGTTAGCACGGCCAGCGAGTAACAGAACGCGCCAAGAGCCATCGAAAGCGAACGCCCGTAGCGGTCCGCCACAGCGCCCGTGGGCACTTCGAGCACAACGATTCCGACCAAAAAGAGGCCCTCAGCGCCGGTCACCTCGGTCAGCGAAAATCCGCGCTCCTCGGTGAGGAAGACGATCCAGACCGGGATCCAGAGCTGGAACTCGCGCAGAAACCAGAAGGCCTGCAGCAGCCGGAGATTGCGCGCCAGGTGGCTTTCCACTCGAAAATCCTACAAGGTTGTTGGCCATTGCCGCTGGCAATCGCCAGGCTCAGGCGTGGACGGCAACCCTCGAGGCGTAGCCACCTACCGGCGACCGCGAGGTGATCGCCAGCCGGTTCCAAAAGTTGATGACCCCAATCATGTAGACGAGCTTGGAGAACTCATCCGGCTCGAACCATTCGAGCGCCTCGTTCACTACGTCATCCGGTACGTGCGTCTCGGAGACCAGCGTGATCGCTTCGGTGAGGGCGAGGGCGGCGCGCTCCTTCTCGGTGAAGAACGGTGTTTCGCGCCACGCGTTGAGCGCGTAGAGCCGTTGCTCGGTTTCGCCGTAGGCGCGCGCGTCCTTGGTGTGCATATCGATGCAGTAGGCGCAGCCGTTGATCTGCGAACTGCGCGTCTTCACCAGTTCGATGAGGATGTGGTCGAGCCCGGAGTTCTCGACAATCGCGTTCAACGCGACGAGGGCGCGGTAACCCTCCTTGAATTCGGCGGAGACGTTGACGCGGGCGGATTCCTGTTCAGTCATGCCTCCATTGTGCCGCGAATAGAGTCGGTTGGCCTGCGCCAATCACGCGCGTCGACGGGAAGCCATTGGGACCATCGGAGTTTTACACCGCCACCTCGCCGCGTTCGCCCGTGCGCACGCGGACGGCCTCTTCGATGTTCGTCACAAATATCTTGCCGTCGCCGATGTTACCCGTGCGTGAGACGGAGATGATGGCATCTATGACACGCTCTACGGCGATGTCCGTCACCACCACCTCAACTTTCACCTTGGGCAGCAGGTCCACCGTGACGGTCTCACCGCCGCGGCCCTGGTGCACAACGCCTCGCTGCGCGCCCCGCCCGGTGACCTGGATAAAGTTCATCCCGTGGATGCCGATGTCATCGAGCGCCTGCTTCACGTCGTTGATCTTCTCAGGCCGGATGATCGCTTCGATTTTCTTCACGAATGGGTCTCCTCTGGTGTGAAGGCGGAAGGAACGCCGGGTGAGGCAGATGCATTCACCCGGCGCAGGTTTACTAACGCTAAGTGGACTTTCGCGGCTCCAGTGCACCCGTGTACGTCACAGGCGGCGCTGGCAGGATTGGGCTCTGACTCAGCGGCACGCCGCTTTCGTCCGAAGTGTAGGCGCGTTCGCCGTGCTGGGTGATGTCGAGCCCCAGTTCTTCGTCCACTTCGGCCACGCGGATGCCAATTGTCACGTCCAACACCTTGAGGATAATGAACGTCATCAAGAACGAGTATGCGCCAATCGCGCCGATGCCGATGAGAGCGTCCGTGAGCCGGTGCCAGTTGCCCTGAAACACGCCGTCAGCGTACGAGAGGCCGCTGACCGCGCTGGTGGCGAACAGGCCGGTGGCAATAGCGCCCCACATCCCGCCCACACCATGCACACCAACGACGTCCAACGAGTCATCGAACGAGAGCTTCGAACGAAGCACCACCGCGCCGTAGCAAAGGATGCCGGCGAGCGCGCCAATCGCGATCGCTTCCATCGGCTCCACGTAGCCGGAAGCGGGGGTGATCGCCACCAACCCGGCGACCGCGCCCGATGCTACGCCCACAACTGTTGGTTTGCCGCTGTGCATCCAAGCGACGAGCGTCCAGAGGAGCCCAGCGGTGGCTGCCGCGACGGCGGTGTTTACGAATGCGTAGACCGCCTGCGAGGTTGCTCCGCCAGCGCTGCCGGCGTTGAAACCGAACCAGCCGAACCAGAGGATCGCCGCGCCCAGCACCACCATCGTGATGTCGTGCGGCTCCATTGGGATGGATCCGTAGCCGCGGCGCTTGCCGAAGACGAGCACGGCAGCTATGGCGGCGAAACCAGCGTTCACGTGGATCGCCAGGCCGCCCGCAAAGTCCAGGGAGTTGAGGCCCTGGGCCGCTTTGTCGGCGTTGCTGCTGAATGCGCTCAGCCAGCCGTCGTAGGCGAACACCCAGTGGGCGACCGGCACGTACACCAATAGCGACCACAGGGCTGTGAAAATCAGGAAAGGCCCGAACTTCGCGCGTTCCGCGAACGCTCCCGTGATGAGCGCCGGCGTAATGATCGCGAACATCAGCTGGAAAGACATGAACAGCAGATGCGGGATGCCGATTCCGTAGATCGCACCGTTGGGGCCGCCCGGTAGGGCGCCAACGTCCTTCAGGCCGATCCAATCGAAATTGCCGATCAGGCCCATCCCCGAGTCCGGTCCGAAGGCCAGCGAGTAGCCGACCGTGACCCAGATGATCGCCACCACCCCGGTGGTGATGAACGACTGCATGATCGTGGCAAGCACATTCTTATTGCGGGTTAGGCCGCCGTAGAAAAAGCCGAGGCCAGGGGTCATGAAGAGGACCATCGCCGAAGCGACCAGCACCCATGCGGTGTTGCCGCTGTCTATCGGGTTATCCATTCCGTTAGTTCTCCTCCATCGCATTCGGCCCCTGATTACGCTCTTGCGTAGAACAGTTCCGGTGAGTGGAAAGTACGGAACGGAAGTTTCTATCCAATTTCGTTCGCGTTACGAGGATGTTTCGCGGCGGACAATCATCCAGTTTGACCCGTGAACGCCCTATCCCGCGATGGAAATGTTGCCGAAACAGCCTGTGATCCACTTCAGCCGCCGGCGAGCCGCGGCTTGTGGCCCATCGCCGCCAGCTTCTCCATTAGCCGCTCGCGCTGGTCGCCCTGGATGGCCAACACGCGGCCCTCGCGCGTCCCGCCCGCGCCGCAATGCTGCTTCAGTGTTTTTAGCAGGGCATCCAATTCGGCCTCGTCGCCGGGCAGGCCTGTGATCGTCGTGGCCGTCTTGCCGCCCCGTCCACGTTTGTCTCGCTGAACGCGCACCACGCCATCGTCTGGCGGCGTGCCGGGGCGCTGTGGTTGTGGGAGAGCCGCCACTTTGCGGTTGTGCGGCGAAAGCGATTCACGCACCCGCCCGCCGTCGGTGGAGTAAACGGGTTTCGAACTGGCCGAGCGGCGGGCATCCACCTGCGAGGGCGCTAAGCCTTCTGGCCCACGCGTGCGCCAAGTTCGTGCAGCAAGTGGCGGTACTCCGCGACTGTGGTCAGCGGCAGCTCGTTATCGCGCAGCTGGCGAGCGACATCTGCCCGGCTCGGAGAGTATCCGCGCGCTTCGAGCAACGCCAGTTCGCGTCCGGCCACGCCGAAGTACTCCTCGAGGCCACGCGTGCTGGTGCCCATGCGCGAGAAGGCCTGCGCGCGGTCGGCTTCGACATCCGCCGTGTTGCCGCCACCAAGGTGCGCCAGGAACACTTCGAACTCTTCATCCGACATGCGCGTCGCCGCTTCGCCCATCTGTTCGCGGAAGCGCTGGGCGCGAGCGACTGGGTCGCCCTGGCCCGGCACAAGGCGGACCGAGCTCTGCAGGCCCGCTTCGTAACCGAGTGCGCGTTCGCTGAAGTAGCGCACGCGCGCAATCGCCTCGTTCAGGCGGCTGACGTGCGAGACGTAGGCGTCGTAGGGTGAGGCAAGTTTCCAGATCAGTGATGTGACGGCCACGGTGTCCCTCCTGGCTAGTTGTCGTTTCCGCCCCGTAGGAAATCTTCGACATCGCGAAGGATATCATCCGCCGAAGGCAGATCTCCGCCTTCCGAGTCCGATTCGTCGTCCTCTTCGCCGTAGTGCTCTTCGAGCGTGTGGACGTAGGCGCCGATCTGGTCGTCTCCGCTGGAAGCTTCTTCGACTCGCTTCACGAAGCGCTCGCGCTCGGATTCAAGATCGCCGAGCGGGGGCATGGCGCCCAGGACGGGCTCAAGAGCCTTCAGCAAGGCGATCGTCGCTGGTGGATTCTCGTCCACATTCAGGTAGTGCGGCACTCCCGCCGCAAGGCTGATGAGCGGCGCTCCGCGCCTTCTCAGCGAATCGTGGAGCACGCCGAGAATACCGGTCGGCCCCTGGTACATCGAGCGGCCAAGGCCGAATCGCGTGGCCAACGCCGGGTCCGCCGAGGAACCCGTGACTGGCACCGGGCGGGTGTGGGGCGTGGCCGCCGGCCGCGCCACCAGTGTGCAGACTAACGAGGGCGAATGCGCCGCAATGGCATCCGAAAGCGACTCCGAAAACGTCCGCCAGCGAAGGTTCGGCTCGGTGCCTACCACGATGATGATGTCGTGCTCGGCGCCCGGCACTTGGGCCGCGAACGCTTCGTTCCGCGGCCACTTGATATGCCGCCCGCCGAACGGGTCCATCTCCACATGCGGCCGCGTTTCGGTGAAGTCGAAGTAGTCCTCGGCGTCAACGGTGATGAAGCGCTCGGCGCTATACGCGTCGATCAGGCGCTGAGCGGTGTCGGTCGTCACCGAGCCGGTATCGCTCCAGCCACTGAACGCCATAATTACGACCGGCGAACGCAGCGCCGGGACTTCGGAAACGGTGAATCCATCCACGCCCCTATCTTACGCCACCACCTCGATAAGCCTCGAACTGGGGCCAGCGCGGGTTGTCACACTAGTCGTCCGAGCGAGGCGAAGGGGTAGCTTTTCGCCGGTACATTGGTCCGCCAGTGCCCCCGCGGCGGCGCTGAATGACCTCCGCCATGATACTGATTGCGATCTCCTCGGGCGTTTCCGCGCCGATGTCCAAACCGATCGGCGTGCGCACCTTGGCGAGCTCATCGGGTGCGAACCCCTCCTCCGCCAGGTGTTGGAGGACAGCCGCGGTTCGCCGCTTCGAACCGATCATCCCAAGGTAACCCGCCCCGCGCCCCAGGCAGCGCCGGAGCGCCAGTTCGTCCTGCTTGTGGCCGCGCGTGACCATCACAATCGTCGTATTCGCGTCGATCGGGAAGCGGTCGATCGCGGCCTCGTAGTCATCACAGATCACTTCGTCCGCTTCTGGCAGCTGTTCGGCGTTGGCAAAGTCCTCGCGGTCGTCCAGGACGGCGACGTGAAAATCGAGGAAGTCGGCTAACTTCGCCAACGATCGCCCGATGTGTCCCGCCCCCACAACCAAAAATACCGGCTTCGATTCCACAACTTCAAGGTAGACCGAAGCCGCCCCGGCAACCGTCCGCGGAGTCAGTCCGCCCTCCTTTAAGTAGACCGTCTCCGCGGCGTGCCGATCGAAAGCGTCAGCGGCGTAAGCGGTGACAAGGTCGTCGAGTTGCGCATCGCCGAGCGTGCCCATGCGCTCGCCTGAACGCTCGGTCAGCATCCGCGCGCCCGGTTCGATGCTCAACGGCCCCGCTTCGAGTACCGCCGCGAGCACAACCGGTTCGCCGCCATCGGCCGCGAGCATCAAGCGCTGTGTCAGTTCCAGCATATCGAGCGAGTGTACGGGAACGAGTGGTGTCGCGCGCCCCGACCTGCCCGCAACCCACCCCTCTGCTACCCTCGATTGCATCCCACACTGACGGTTGTTTCACGGCGGAGGGCCCATGTCTGCACTTCAGGAGCGCGACCCCGCGGTCGCCACGATTATTGCGGATGAGCGCGTCCGCCAGGTTGAAACGCTGGAGATGATCGCCAGCGAAAACTACGCGTCGTCCGCCGTCCTCGAAGCCACCGGTTCGGTCTTCACAAATAAGTACGCCGAAGGGTACCCCGGCAAGCGCTACTACGCCGGCAACGTTCACAGCGATCGCCTCGAACAGCTGGCCATCGACCGAGCCAAAGAGCTCTTTGGCGCCGAGCATGCGAACGTTCAGCCAACCAGCGGCGCGGAAGCGAACATGGCGGCCTACCTCGCCTTTGTGAAGCCGGGCGACACCATCATGGGCATGGAGTTGAGCCAGGGCGGCCATCTCACCCACGGCTCTCCGGTCAATTTCAGTGGCCAGTTTTACCACTTCGTGCCTTATACCGTGGATCGCGAATCCGAAGTCATCGACATGGAGCAGGTGCGCCGCCTCGCGCTGGAGACGAAGCCCAAGATCATCGTGGCGGGCGCAACAGCCTACCCGCGGGCGATCGATTTCGCCGCCTTCGCCTCCGTCGCCAAAGATGCCGGGGCGCTGCTCATGGTGGACATGTCGCACATCGCTGGGCTCGTCGCCGGCGGCGTGCACCAGTCGCCCGTGCCCCACGCAGACCTCGTGACGACGACCACGCACAAGACGTTGCGCGGCCCGCGCGGGGCGCTCGCGCTGTCGAAAATCGAGCATGCAGACGCCATCGACAAGGCCGTCTTCCCAGGCACCCAGGGTGGTCCGCACCTGCACACCATCGCCGGCAAGGCCGTCGCCTTCGGCGAAGCGTTAAAGCCCGAATTCAAGACCTACGCTGCGAAAATCGTCAGCAACGCTGCTTTGTTGGCCGACGAGCTCGTTCGCCTTGGCCTGCGCCTCGTCTCCGGCGGCACAGACAACCATCTGATCCTCGCCGACTGCAACTCCGTTGGGATCAGCGGGCTCAAGGCGCAGAACGCCCTCCAGGGCGCGGGAATCATCACTAACAAGAACACCATCCCCTACGACCAGCGCTCGGCGGCGATTACGAGCGGCCTCCGGCTCGGCACGGCCGCGCTCACTTCCCGAGAGATGGGCGCCGACGAGATGCGTCGCGTCGCCGCCTGGATGATGCGCGTCCTCAAAGACCCGGACGGTGAAGGCGTGCGTGAAGGGGTGCGCGTGGAAGTCGCCGAATTCGCGAAAGCCTACCCGGTGCCCGGCATCAGCGACCGGTGAGCGGCGCCCTCGCGCGCAATCCCTGTTATTGAGCGCAAGGTTGGCCAATGCTAGGCTGACGGTTCGTGCCGGGAGTCCGGCCCGCTTCGGCGGGCAAACCCATCGCCCCGGTTGATTGAGGACCCATTGCGGGAATATGAATTGACGGTGGTCTACGACCTCGCCGTCCAGGAGGCTGGCGGGCCTGAAGCCAGCGTAGAACTGCTCACCAACGTCATCGAGACACGCGGCGGGAAGCTACTTAAAGTCGATCACTGGGGCCGCCGACGGATGGCCTACCCTATCAACCGCATGATCGACGGCGACTACATCGTTACTCGCGTCGAATTCGAGCCCAACGCCGTTGCGCCGCTTGAAGCCACCCTCGGCATCGACGAGCGCATCTTTCGCCATCTGATTGTGCGTGCCGATGAGTTGCCGCTCCCGTTGCCCCCGCGCGAGCCGCGTCAGCAGCCCGGCTTCGTCGCCCCGGCCCCGGTCGCCGACGTGACCGGCGTCCTGGAACAGCCCGCGACCTCCGCCGATGCGGCAGCCCTCGGCGCCGCCGGCGAATCGCCCGCACCCGTCGCCTCGGCCGCTGACGTCGGCGAGGGCCAGGCGCCCGCCTCCGGCACGATAGCTGAACCAGCTGCTGACGATGCGCCCGCCGCCGAGGCCGCCCCCGTCGCAACCGAGCCCCCGCCGCACTCCGCCGCGGAGGCAATCGAGAACGCCGAAGTCGCCACTGAGGCTGCGATGGCGCCCACCCCAGAGCCCGCTGCGGCCGCTCCACTCGCCGATCAGCCGCTCGAATCGAACACCCCGCAGTCGACCACTACCGGGTACACTTCCGATGCTGCTGAACTCAACAGTGGTGTGGATGTGACGGACGAGGACGACACCAAGCCCACCGGTCCGCACACCGAGCAGGACGACTGAGTAGAGGGGGAGTGCCATGGCCAGCCTGAACAAAGTGATGCTCATTGGAAACGCCGGCAAAGACGCGGAACTCCGCTATCTCGCCAATGGCACTGCGCAAGCGAAGTTCAGCCTTGCCGTGAACCGTAACTTCAAAGGCGCCGATGGCGAATGGAAAGAAGAGACGGAGTGGTTCAACATCATCATCTGGGCCCAGCTCGCCGAACGCGTTAGCCAGAACGTTACCAAGGGCAAGCAGATCTACGTCGAAGGCCGCCTTTCAACGCGCACCTGGGACGATGACCAGGGCGTCAAGCACTACATGACCGAAGTAATCGCCAACGACCTCAAAATCCTTGAACGGCGCGAAGCCGGCCAGGGTGGCGGCGGCGGCGACGAATGGGGCGATGGCGCTCCTCGCAGCGGCGGCGGACGCCCGCAGCAGCGCACTGGTGGGTACAACGGTCCTCGCAACGGCGGCGGCGGCGCGGCTGCTGGCGGCGGGGACATGGATGTCGACGACCTGCCCTTTGAATAACACCACCGGCTTGAGCCCAGCTCTCGCCATCACCCGGTGCGCCAAGCGCGCACAGACCCATCGGGAAGGAATCACCTCATGAGTAACGAAGAACGATCCGAACGGCCAGAACGCTCTGAGCGCCCCGAGCGCGGAGACGGCGACCGTCCCTCGCGCCCAGCCCCTCGCCGCTTCGGTGGCCGCCGCAAGGTCTGCCGCTTCTGCGTGGACCACGTCAAGGGCATCGACTACAAGGACATTGGCCGCATCCGCATGTTCGTGAGCGACCGCGGCAAGATTGAGCCGCGCCGCAAGACGGGTGCCTGCCTGAAGCACCAGCGGCTGGTCTGCACGGCGATTAAGCGCGCACGCCACCTTGCCCTTTTGCCATATACCCTTTCGCACATCCGCCAGACCGGGGTCTTCCCGACGAGGGGCTAAGCTCCAACCGAAAGGGACGACATGGCACGAAGAGAACGAACAACCGGGCTTCCCCGCCCTCGCCCCCGCTCCCATGCGCACAGCGAGCGCCGCTTCGCAGGCGTAGAGTTTTCGGATCGCAACATGCGCTACGCCATCCTCGGTGGCGCCGTCGCTCTCGTCTTGCTCGTCATTGGCCTGTTTGGCTACCGGCTGTACGACAACAACATCGCCCAGCCGCGCTCCACCATCCTCACGGTCGGTGGGCAAAAGGTTTCGCTGAGTTACTACACGGACCGGCTGTTTACGTTCGCCCAGGCTAATCAAAGCTCCGGCCAGAGCTTGCCGCTCCTCGAGCAAGCGTTGCTTTCGAAGCTCGAGGACGAGGAGTTGGCGATCCTCCTGGCCAGCAAAAACGGCATCACGATCACCGAAGAAGACATCACCAACCAGATTGGCGTGGAACTTGGCGTCCCCGTTGCGGGCGCTGGCAGTTCGTTCGATACGCTCTACCGGGACAAGTTAAAGACCACCAAGATGAGCGACGGCAACTACCGCCGGTTGACCAAGGCGACGATCGCCAACAACCGCCTGCTCGACTATTACGAGAAGGAAGTGGGTACGACCGGGGAGACGGTTTCTGTCCGCGCTGTCGTGTCGTCCACCAAGGAAGCCGGTGACGCCGTCCTCGCACGAATCAAGGCGGGCGAAGACATGGGCACTGTCGCCCAGTTGGAATCGACGGACCTCAACTCGCGCCAGAAAGACGGTGTGCTCGACCCTCAGCCGGTGGCCCTCCTGCCAGACTCGATCAGCAAGGCGTTGGCCGCCGTCAAGGATGGCGAACTGGTTGGCCCCGTTGATGCGCAGGGAAACTTCTGGGTTCTCAAAGTCGAAAGTCGTGACCCAGCCGGCCAGCTCTCGACCACGAACATTGCGCAGCTCGCTCAACTCAAGCTGGACAACGCCCTCAAGGACCTTAAAGCCACCACCGACACCAAACGGTCGCTCGATTCATCGGACGTCAAGTGGGCCGAGAACCACATTTCGTGACGCGATGACGCGTGAAATCGGCGTGGGCGTCGTAGGCCTCGGGGTGGTGGGCGGCGGAGTGGCTAAGGCCTTGCTCGAACGGCGCGAATATTTCGCTCGCCAGGTCGGCGCTTCTTTGGTGGTGCGCCGCGCCGTCGTTCGCGACCTTTCGAAGCCGCGCGCCGTGGAACTTGGCCCCGGCGTCCTCACGAACGACGTCAACGCCGTCCTCGATGACCCGTCCATCGACATTATGGTGGAGGTGATCGGCGGCGAGGAGCCGGCGGGGACGTTCATCCGCCGGGCGCTGGCGGCCGGCAAGCATGTGGTCACCGCGAACAAAGAGCTGATGGCCAAAGCCGGCCCCGAACTGCTGGCCGATGCCCACGCCCGCGGCCTGGACATCATGTTCGAGGCGAGCGTCGGTGGCGGGATCCCGCTGATTGCCCCCCTTCGCCGCGACCTGCTGGCCAACAAGATCAGTTCGATCAAGGCGATTATCAACGGCACCACGAATTACATATTGACCAGCATGACTAATTCCGGCGCTGCTGCCGAGGCTCTGCGCCAGCAGGGGATGGAGCCGATTGGCGGCGGCGGCTATGGCGAAGCTCTTGCTGCCGCCCAGGAACTCGGCTACGCCGAGCCGGACCCGACGAACGACGTAGAAGGCTACGACGCTGCGTACAAGTTGGCGATCATGGCCACCCTTGGCTTCCGCACGCGCGTCAGGCCCGCGCAGGTCCACACCGAAGGCATCACGAAGCTCACCGCCCGCGATTTCCAATACGCCCGCGAACTGGGCTACGTGATCAAGCTTCTCGCCATCGCTGAGCGCACGGGTGGCGGCATCGTGGCCCGTGTTGCCCCGGCCTTCCTGCCCGCGGCGGCTCCGCTGGCCAAGGTGGACGGCGTCTACAACGCCGTCCAAATCGTCGGAGACCTCACCGGTACCGTCCTCTTCCAGGGCCGGGGCGCCGGTGCTGAGCCTACCAGTTCCGCGGTCGTCGCAGACCTGCTGGACCTCTCCCACGCCATCGTCCAGGGCAATCGGGAACGCAAGTATTGGGGCCCCGAGAACGAGATCCCGGTACTCGGCCTCGATGACCTGGAGACGCGCTACTATCTTCGCGTGTCAGTCAAAGACCAGCCTGGTGTGCTCGCCCAAATTGCCCAGTCGCTTGGCAACCACAACGTGAGCATCGCCGCCGTAAATCAGAAGGAAGCTGATGAAGGCGAGCAGACCGCTGAACTGGTGGTCATGACGCATCGTGCCCGCGAAGGCGCTATGCGCGACGCCCTGCAGGAGATCTCGGCTCTGCCCGTTGTCGCCCGGGTAAACGCCTTCCTGCGTGTCGAGGGGTAGTGCACGTGGCCGGTGAACCGCAAGCCCAGGCACTCAGCGAAATCATCACCTGGCTCGAACAGCAGGTGCGCGGCGCCCGCGAGGACCAGCAGCGCACCGTCGAGCAAGTCGATCAGCTCCGCCGTCAGCTCTACGACCTTTCCGAACAACTGAACGTCAACGAGCGTGCCGTCCGCGAAGTCGACCCGAAGCTAATGCCCCTGAAAGGCATCCCAGAAAAGATCCGCTCGCTCGATGAGAGCAGCGAGCACATCCGCCAGAACGTTTCGGCGAACCGCGCGGAGGTTGATAACGCCCTGCGCATCGTGCGCGCCGAGGCGGAATCGGACCGTGCCGAACGGGGTGAGGCTTCGAAACGCATCGAGCGCGCCGTCCACCAACTCGGGCTGGTCATCGCCGACGTTTCGCAGGTACAGCAGCAGACTTCGCAAGTCGGCCAATCCCTCCAAACCGTGCTCGAACGGCAGCGCGAGATGGAAGCCAAGACCGAGCAGTTTGGCCTCCGCCTGGACCGCTCAATCGAAGTCAACCGCGACCTGGAGGAGCGGATCAAGGTCGTACTCACGGCGGACCAGGACCAGCGCTTCGAGGTTGTCTTCGAACGCCTGCAAGTGGTCGGCGAGATGGTCAAGCGCAACGAAGATATGGTCGCCGGGGTCGTGAACGAACGCAGCCTCCGCCAGGAAGTACTGGATGAAGTGAGCGTTTGGCGGCAAGAGCATTCGCGCATCGATGGCCGATTGAATGCGCTCGAGGAAGTGGTCGAAAAGATGCTCGCGCAGGTGGACAAGGTGCACGGCGAAATCACCCTACTCGAGGGTCGGCATTCAGGTCTGGGCGAGCGCGTTGCCGGCATCCGCCGCGATATCTCCGAAGTGCTAGACGGCGTCCGCGCAGAGTTCGCCAAGTACAACCAGATGATGGAAAAACAGCGCCGCAAGCAGATCCAGGCGCTCGAGCAGGAACTGCGCGAGACGAAGTTCCACTCTTTCCGCCCGCCGGAGGAGCCGTGACTGCTGGCCGGGGATTCGCCGGCTTGCTAAGCCGCTGGGAGAGCATCCTTCCGCTGACCCCCGCCACGCCGCGTATCAGCCTCGGCGAAGGCAGCACTCCGCTCGTGCGCGCAGCGCACATCGCCGGAGATTGCGGCCTGGACGAACTCTGGTTCAAGCTCGAAAGCTGCAACCCGACGGGCTCGTTCAAGGACCGTGGCATGGTCGTCGCCGTGGCCAAGGCCCTGGAAGCAGGTGCAAAGGCGATCATGTGCGCAAGCACCGGTAACACAAGCGCCAGCGCCGCTGCCTACGCTGCGCACTGCGGCATCGATTGCTACGTCCTGGTGCCGGGCAGCAAGGTAGCAGCCGGGAAGATGGCCCAGGCGATCGCCTACGGCAGCAAGATCATCGAGATCGACGGCAATTTCGATGTCGCCCTCGCCGCCGCCCGCGCCCTCACCGCCAAGCACCCTGTTGCGCTGGTCAATTCGGTCA
>JBBQGT010000025.1:0-30357 GCA_038323265.1 Tepidiformales bacterium | reverse complement strand
GGCCCTCGCCGGTGCGCCTCCGGTGATCGAGGGCGGCGAGGATCGATGCCGCTGTGAATTTCGGTGCGATGTAATCCGTGTAAGCGCCGGCGGGGCCCGCGGGGGCGCGGTCGGGCCATCCAGCGAGTTCGCCGAAACCCGCGATGTGCAAACCCATCGTCCCGAAGCCTGCCAGCTTTGCGTAAGGGCCTGTCTGGCCGTTCAGGCAGGAGCTGATCATGATCACATCCGGGTTGATCTTCCTGATCTCGTCGTAATCCAGGCCCATACGCGCCAGCGCCCCCGGCGCGAAACTTTCGGTGACCACGTCAGCCCAGGCGGCGAGCTTGTGGACGATGCTGCGCCCCTCCTCACAGGCGAGGTTGACGCTGATGCCGCGCTTGCCAGCGTTCACTGTGGCGAAGGCACCCGAGCGTTCAGCGCCCGGAACGTGGTCCTTGAACGGGCCAATCGTCCGCGAGGTGTCCACGCGCGTGGGGCTTTCAACCTTGATGACCGTGGCGCCGTAATCCGCGAGGTAGCGAGTGCCCCACGGCCCAGCGATGACCCACATCAGGTCTAGCACCTTCACACCGGCGAGCGGCAGGGCACGATTCGCGGACGCGGGCTTCGCAGCGGAAGCACTGGCCGTCGCTCGGGCGGCGATCTCGCCATTGTGCTCGCCGAGAAGCGGTGGGCGGCGCCGGTAGCTAATCGGGCTCACTTTGAACTGCGCGAACGGCCCCGCGTACCGCACCGTCTCGTCGCGCTCTGGGTGTTCGAGGTCCTGGAAGAAGTGGCGCGACTCCAACTGCTCGGAGTGCGCTACTTCGGCGATCGTGGCCACGGGCACAATGAGCAGACCCTTTTCGATACCCATCTGGAACAACTCAGCCTTTGTGTGACTGCTGGTGAAGCGTGAGATTGCTTCAATGCAGCGCTGGAGTTCGGAGACAGGCTCCTGGCCAGACATCAACAGACCGGTGTAGCCGATCCAATCCTTGTCACGCGTCGCTGCGTCCACGAAGCCTTCTTCGAACATGACTTGCATCAGGCGTTGCGTGAACGGCCCAATCGCGCTGCCGAAGAGGAAGGTGACCGAGACGTATCCGTCCTTCGCCGGGTTGACGAACTTGAGGGGCAGACCGCCGAAGTTCACGCCGCCGGCCATGCGAGTTGTCGGCGTATCGCCCCAACCGGCGCTCAAGCAGGTGGCCTGTGTAGCCATCATGGCCGCGGTTTGAACGGATACATCCACGTGCTGGCCCACGCCATCGCGAATCGCGCCGAACAAGCCGATCAGCGCACCGACAGCGCCCTCGGCGCCGCCGTGCAGCCAGGCCTGTGGTACCGAGAGTCCGAGCGGAGCACGATCGTCATCGCCAGTCATAAACACCGGGCCGGCCGAGGCGTAGAGCGTCAGATCACTGGCGGCCCAGTGCGCCTTCGGGCCTGTCTGGCCGAACGGCGTGATCGAGACCATGACGATCGCCGCGTTCGCCTTGCTGAGCGCTTCGTAGCCGAGGCCGAGGCCATCGAGGTAGCCGGGCGTGAACGATTCGATCAGGATGTCGGAACTTTTGGCGAGCTCCAGCAGATGTTCGCGGCCCTCCGGTGATTCGAGATCGAGGGTAATGCCCCTCTTATTACGGTTGACGCCCCACCAGGCAAGGCTGGATTCGGGGCCGGACTCGCCGTTAGCGAACGGGCCGGAGCGTCGAAGCGCCGCGCCTTCCGGCGGCTCCACCACGACGACATCCGCGCCAAGGTCGCCAAGCATCTGTCCGCAGATCAGTGCACCCTGATCGCTAAGGTCGAGGACTCTATAAGGTGACAGCATCGGCACACTCCCTGTGAGTGGCCGATTCTATGCCAACGGGCGAGGCTCAAACCAGCAGGCCGGGCTTAGAGAAGCCCTCGCTCCTGCAGCGCGCGCTTCATCGTGATGCCAATTTCAGCGGGCGAATCGCTGACGTAGGCGCCGGCCGCACGAAGAGCAGTCTTCTTGTTCTCGGCTTTGCCGTCTTCGCCACTGATGATCGCGCCGGCGTGACCCATCCGCCGCCCGGGAGGGGCGGTGGCCCCGGCGATGAAGGCGACGACGGGCTTTTTCACGAAGTCTTTGATGTACTGTGCCGCTTCCTGCTCGGCGCTTCCGCCAATCTCACCGACCATTACGATCGCGTTTGTGTTCGGGTCTTCGTTGAGCATGCGCACGGCCTGGATCTGGGTAGTGCCGATGATCGGGTCGCCGCCGACGCCGATGCAGGTGCTCTGGCCTATGCCTTCAGCGGTAAGCTGGGCAACCACTTCGTAGACCAGCGTGCCTGATCGGCTGACCACGCCCACCTTGCCATCGAGGAAGACATCGCCCGGCATGATGCCGACTCGCGTCTTGGTGCTGGGGGTGATGACGCCCGGGCAGTTCGGACCGATGAGGATGCTGGAGCCGCCAGCGATCGCCTTCTTCACCATCACCATATCCATCACCGGGATACCTTCGGTGATGCAGACGATCAGTGGGACCCTGGCGGCGGCGGCTTCGAGAATCGCGTCGGCGGCGAAGGGGGCGGGGACGAAGATGATGGTGACGTTCGCGCCGGTCTTCGCAACCGCTTCATCGACGGTAGTGAAAATATCCACACCGTCCTGCTTTTCGCCGCCGCGCTTGGGATGGATAGCGGCCACTACGTTCGTGCCGTAGGCGATGGAGCGTCGCATGTGGTTCGCGCCTTCGGTGCCAATGCCCTGCACCATAAGGCGGGTGTTCTGATCAACGAGGACGGCCATGAGGGGGATTTCCCATTCACGTTTCGCGATTTCCGATTGGCGCGGTGGGGCGCGGGAACGGATGACCCGGAAGGCGAAGGATACAGGCTCGGCCGATTAGTGTCCGGACCGCGGAACGTCTCTAAGCCCGCGGCGGGGGCGGCCGGCGATTCTCCATTAGCCGCAATAAACGGTTCCATTCGGCGCCTGCCAGCGGCTTGTAGACCTTTGGAAACTGAGCGCGAAGTTCGATCGCGTGGACGCGGTAGCGTTCGGCGATGGCGCCCATCGCGAGGAGCGATGCGGGCCCAAGCTTTCGGCCCGAAGCGCCCGCCATCTCGTGTAGCATCTCCATCGCCACGTCAGCATCCTGGTGGAGGCCGAGCACATCCTGAAGGGCCGTCACCCGCTGGCTGAAGTCGGTCGCCTGCTTGCCGTAGATGGCGCCCACGAATTCGAGCGCATAGCGAAGCTTCTTGGCCTCGATCCTGAGCAGGTGGTAGTCCGCGGGTGGGGAAGAGCGTTTAATCCGGTCGCCCATCTTTCGCACCTTGCGGTACCGGCGCTCAACCAGGTCCGGGGCGACGGCGAGCACGTCCACGCGACCGGGAATCAGCGAGCGGATGGGCCCGCGCCGCAGGAAGGCGCCGAATCGTTCGACCAGGAGGTCGTAGCGGCGGGAGTTGAGCGCGAACAGCATCCGGCGCCGCGCCAGGTGCCGCCGTTCGGCGAGCACGCGTTCCACGCCATCGAGCGCGGCTGCTTGCGATGGCGTCACCTCAGCCCGCCACTCACTCATTCGCTCCAGTTGGACGTCGAGGTCGCGCACTTCGCCCAGCGCGGCGGCAATCCAGCCGAATTGCGCTCGAAAGGTCTCAATGCGCGGCGGCAAGAAGGGTCCGAAAGCGCTCATCGCTGCTCGCAAACGGCGGGTAGCGACGCGCATATCGTGCAGGGCTTCGATGTCCTCGCCGATGCGCGTCCCGCCCTCATTCGTGACGAAGGCCGTGAACTGCTTTCGCATCACGGCGTAAGCAACCTCGCCGACCGTAAGATTGGCTTCGACGGCCATCGGTCCGAGGGCAGCCGCCGGGTTGAAGGGCTGCCGTCCCGTCGCTTCGAGGGCCGCTCCAAATTTCGAAGTGGCGACCGGAGAGAGCCCGGCGGTGGCCACCAGAAGGTCTACGAATCGCTGCGCCCGGCCGACAGCCGAGGCGTCGACTTCGACTTCAACACGGGAGAGCCGCACCGGCTCGGCTTCGACAGTGGGGATGGACGTGTCATCAACGGCGATCTCGCCCAGCTCGCCGCCGACGTCGGAAAGCACGAACGTCCGGCGACGGGTCTTCAGGTCGAAGATTGGCTGTAGCTCGTGTTTGCCAGCGATCACCCTCAGCAGTTCGCCGCAGATCCCGGGCGCGGCGAGCGGAAGGGCGCCCGGGGGCAGAGGCTCGTTCATCTCGCGCCGGCTGCGCATCGAGCCGACGGCCTCGGCCATCCCTTTGATCGTCAGTTCCGATGCGTCGCCCTTGTCGCGCACGCGACAGGTGAACTGCGCCCGGTTGAGCCGCCAATCGGGCGTATCGAAGTAGGTGTCGTGCAGGTCCTTGGCCTTGCCGGGCGTCACCGTGTAGCCAGGGACGGCGGCCGCCTGCAGCCAGCGCGCAACGGCATCCGTATCGGAGACGCTGTACTGCCACTCCACTTCGAGTTGGTCGGTCGCCTGGGGAGCAGTCATCACGGAGATGATAACTGTTGAATTACGAACAGCCCCGGAGGCGCAGCTGACGGCGAACCTCACACGCGAGTCCCGTGCTGGTTGCATGACCTCCGGGCTGCGGGCATGCTACGGCTTCCGGCGTTTCGGCCTGGAAGGGGATGCGGCGATGACAATGGCTCTGGAGGGTATCAAGGTCCTGGACCTTTCCCGGCTGGCGCCGGGACCGCACTGCTCGATGCTGCTGGCCGACTTCGGCGCCGAAGTGACGCTCGTCGAAGCGGTGCCCGGCTCGTCGGCGAAGCTTGGCGGGACTTCGGGGATGCGGCGTAGCGAAGGGGCGGATCGCGCGGCGGCCTACAACGCCCTTGGCCGGGGAAAGAAGTCCATCGCCCTGAACCTCAAAGACCAGGCCGCTCGCGACATCTTCTACGAGATGGTGTGGGGCGCCGATGTGGTTATCGAGGGCTTTCGGCCGGGCGTTGTGAAGCGGCTGGGTGTGGATTACGAAACGCTCGCCAAGATCAACCCGCGAATCATCTGCTGCTCGGTCTCGGGCTTCGGCCAAACCGGGCCGTACAGCAACCTCGTCGGGCATGACATCAACTACATCTCGATTGGCGGCGCGCTCGGTGTTACCGGCCGACCGGGTCAGCCGCCCGCGATCCCGGTCAACCTTGTCGCCGACTTCGCTGGAGGCGGGCTTACCGCAGCGTTCGCCATCTGCCTGGCGGTCATCGCGCGTGAGAAGACCGGACGCGGCCAGGATATCGACATCGGCATGAGCGACGGCGTGTTGTCGCTGATGACGAGCGCGTTCAGTGGATTCTTTTCGAACAACCAACCGATTCGCCCCGGCGAGATGCTCCTCAACGGCGCTGCGCCCTTCTACAACACTTATCAATGCAGCGATGAGCGCTGGTTCTCGATCGGCTCGATCGAGGCGCATTTCTACGACGCGCTCTGCAAGGTGCTGGGCATCGAAGAGTACGCCGCGCGCCAGTTCGACCAGGCAGCGTGGCCCGAGATGATCGGCAAGCTCCAGAAAATCTTCAAAACCAAGACCGCCGACGAGTGGATGGCGATCATGTCCGAACACGACATCTGTGCGACGCCGGTGCTCGAGATGGAGAACGTGGTTACGAACGAGCACAACCTTGCGCGCGGCATGGTGATCGAACTCGACTCGCCGGTGGGTAAGGTGAAACAGATCGGCGTCGGCCCGAAGCTGAGCGACACACCGGGCATGCCAACGACCACGGCGCCGGTCCTCGGCCAAGACACCGACGAAGTGCTTAAGGCGCTGGGGCGCGACGACGCGCAGATCGCAGCGTTGCGTGAGTCTGGCGCGGTGGGCTGAGAACCGCCTGCCCACATAGGAGAAACGATGCACGAACGCGACCGCTACCTGGCCACCACCGATTGGCTGACGGAGCATCTAGATGATGCAAACCTTCGCATTCTTGAGTGCAGGTGGTTCTTCGCCCGAACCAAAACGGGCAACCCGGCTACAGCGCGGTTTCCGGCAGGGTCGAATGGGCCAAGAGCCACATTCCGGGGTCCGGCTTCGCGGACCTGCCTGGCGAATTAAGCGACCGAGACCACGCCCTGCGCTTCATGATGCCTCCCGCCGCTCAGTTCGCGGAGGCGATGGGCCGTTACGGCGTTGGAGATGAGACCTCGCTGGTGCTGTATGACCGCCAAAACAACATGTGGGCGGCGCGCATCTGGTGGATGCTTCGCGCGTTCGGCTTCGACAACGCGCGCGTGCTGGACGGCGGATGGACGACCTGGACGGGTGAGGGCCGGCCAATTTCGAACACTCCCAGCACACCGGGACGGGCAAGGTTCACCACTAGCCCGCGGCCAGAATTGATCGCCAGCAAAGAAGACGTGCTGGAAGCGATCAATGGGGGACATACGTGCGTCGTCAACGCCCTCAATTCGGCGCAACATCGCGGCGAGGTGGCGCCGTATGGGCGTCCGGGACACATCAGGGGGAGCGTGAACGTGCCAGCCATGGGAACCCGCGGACTCGTGGACCCCGTGACACAGCTTTACCGCTCGACCGATGACATCCGTGCGAGCTTCCTCGCTTCAGGGGCGACTCCGGGAGGGCGGATGATCACCTACTGCGGCGGCGGCATCGCTGCCAGTAGCGCCGCGTTCGCAGCCACAATGGCCGGGTTTGACGATATTGCTGTATATGACGCTTCGCTCAGCGAGTGGGCCTCGGACGATTCGCTTCCCATGGAGTTCGGCTAAGCCGCCCGGTCTCTCTTTTCGCCGAATTGTGGTTCTTGTTTCATGGGACAGTAGTTGCACGATCACCGCCTACGAACGTCTCAGGAGGAACCATGGCAGCAATCGGTGAATCATTAGCAACGAAATTCGAGGCAACGAACGAGGAGATCATCAAGACCGTCGAGAGCGCATCCGACGAGCAGTGGCACAAGACAGCTCCGGAAGGTTGGTCAACCGGCGTAACGTGCCACCACATCGCCGAAAGCTACGGCGGGCTGACCCAAATGGTCCAGGCGATCGCCACAGGGATGCCTCTTCCGAACTTCACGCCCGAGATGCTTAGTCAAGGGAATGCGGAGCACGCAGTACGGGCGGCGAACGCCACGCAAGCGGAAACCGCGCAGATCCTTCGAGATTCGGGAAAGGCGGCAGCGGCCATGCTCCGCTCCTTGACGGACGAGCAGTTCGCGGCGACGGCGGCGATGCCTTTCGGGGGCGCACCGATGAGCGCCCAGCAGGTGGCGGAAGCGGTGCTTGTTGGTCATGGCGCGGGTCACCATGCGGGCGCCAAATCTGCGATGAGTTAACCGTTCGCGCCAGGCTCCCAGGTGAAGCGCTGACGGAAGCGCAGCATCGCCCGCAGCAGCGGCCCGCCGAGGATCGCGATCAGAAAGGCGTTGCAGACGCTCCGCGCAAGGTCCCAGCCGAAGCTTGTGACGAGGTAGAAGTTCCAGTAGCGGCGCAGCGCTTCGAAGACGCCAATACCGGGCTGGTAAGTGATGTCTGGGCCGCCGATCCAGAACGGCCAAAACCAGAGGTTGGTGATCGCGCCGAAAAGCAGTCCCCAGGCGATGCCGAAGGCGACAACCGGCCACACCTCCGCGCGGCCGCGGATGCGCAGCCGGGTAGCGGCTGCCTGCAGGCCGCCAGCACTGAGCCCCATCCATGCAGCGGCGAACATCTGAAACGGAAGCCAGGGGCCGATGCCGCCGGTTATCACTGCGCTGAGGAAGAACGAAAGCGCTCCCAGCAAGAAGCCCATTCGCCAGCCGAACGCGTAGCCGCCGAGGATGACGAGGAGGAAGTAGAGGTTAGCGCCGGCCGGGAGCGTGATTGTCCGGAGCACCGCGGCCATCGCGGACAGCACCCCAAGGGCCGCCAGCGATTTGCTGTTGAGTCCGCCGCCTGTCAGTTCAGACACCACGAGCACCATGCACAAGGTGGCGATACCTGCGAAGACCAGCGGTGCATCGGTGTTGTGCTGAAACCAGCGCGAATCGGTCTCCGCGGTGCCCGCTGAGATGAAGGGGTGGAGGTAAGCGATCACCCCAAGCAGATTCAGGGTGATAAGGGAAAGGTCGCCGAAGGACGGCAGGCGAAGGCCCAGCGCGAGGGGCGTAGGTGCGCTAACGGCCATGGGTACGCCTCCAGGCAAGCGCCCCGCCGATGGCCGCCAGCATCCCTGCCGCGACCGCACCGAAGAGCAGAAAGCCGCCCTGGCCGCTCGAATCGTCGTGCGCAGTCGCGACAGACGGCGCAGTGGTCGCGGTGGCCGTGCCGTGTGAGGTGATCGTCACGGAGACGGTGGACGTGGGATGAGGCGTCTCCGCGGCCGTGGCCGACGCCGGTGCGGTTGCCGTTTCAGTGAGTGTGACGAGGACGGTTGGGCTCGTTACCGCCGTGCCTGAGCTGCTCGCCGTGGCGAGTGCAGCAACTGTGTTCGTCGCAGTTGCCGGAGGGGGTTGGGTCGCCTGCGCCTGCCCACCGCGCGGCGCGTGTCCGCAGACCGCTTCGAAGGAGATTGCCGGCGGTGGCGGCGCGCTGCTAGGCCCGCCACGACCCCAGCGCCAGGCTTGCATATCGCCGTCCTTCGCTTTCGCCAACGAAAAGCTCAGTCCGGAGTAGGCCCACGATTGACCGTGGGCCTGGGTGAAGTAGGCCCAGTATGTGCATGTCGCCGCTTTTGCGCCTGAGCACTCGCAAGTGCAGCTGTCGTAGTCACTGGCGCCGAAGCAGCCTTCGGCGGGGTTGTTGCCGACCGCGCAGACAAGTTCACCCACCCGTTCCACCGGGATGTTGACGCTTTTCAACAGGTCTGCCCCGTTGATCGAATCGCCCTTGAAGGGCACGCAATAGGTGTCTACGTTGCCGTCGCCGTGCTGGATGACCACCCCCGCTTCACCATCAGCGCGAGCCACGCTCACCCCGAGTAGGGCGATAAAACCGAAAAGTACGGACGCGAGGAACCGGGCGGTGCGCGTCACGCTTCCACCTCCTCGGGGAGGACGGCGCCCGGCAGCAGCCGCGCGGCTTGCGTTGGCGATAGCCCGCCGCTGCCGAAGGCCACGCGCATCGGCAGGTCATGGCTGATCACGCCTTCGTCGAGGGCGATCACCCGGGTGGCATAGCGTGCCGCGGACTCTATGTCGTGGGTCGCGACGATCGCCGCTCCGCCAGCCTCGGCATGTCGGTGCAGTGCGTCGGCCAGCCAGGCTTTGGCAACGCTGTCCGCCCCGCGCGTTGGTTCGTCGAGCAGCCAGACGCCTGGCTCGTGGGCGAGCATTGCGCCGATCGCCACTCGCTGCTGTTGGCCCACCGAAAGGTCGCGCGGATGGCGCGAGCCGAGCGATGCGAGGTTCCAGCGCTTGAGTGAATTATCTATAGAGGTCTTGCTGCGCCGGTTGCGGAGCGTCTCGGCAAGCTCATCACGGACGGACTCGTGGTAGAGGGCTATGGCCGGGTCCTGCGGCACGAGCCCCGCGAACGCGGTCCGCTCGGCAACGCCGGCGGGGGCTGCTGCGCCTCCAAACAGGACCGTCCCGCGCGCCTGGCGAATGAGACCCGCGATGGCACGAAAGAGCGTCGTCTTCCCACTGCCGTTGGGGCCGATGAGAGCAATGACTTCGCCTTCGTGCAGCGAAAACGTCGCTTCTCGGAGGGCGACGAGTTCGCCGTAAGTCACCGATAGCCCATCTACCTTAAGGAGCTCCGCGCCAGGCGCGGGCGGATAAGGGTGGGTCCCAACGTGGAGGGTGCGCCCTTGGAGGGCAGTCAACGCCTCGGCGACGGTCAGCGGGACAGGCGTCAGCTTTAACCGCCGCCCGATTTCGCAAACTGGCGGCACCGCGCCCAGGCGCGCTGCAGCTTCGCGGGCGCCGTATTCGCTGACGATCCCGCCCTGCACGCCCAGCACGCCGGTGACAAGCGGCAACAACCGTTCGAGTCGGTGTTCGGCGACCAGCACCGCAAGCTCGCCCGCTGAGTGCAGCCCGCGAATGGCGTCGATTACGGCGTCAGCGCCTGCGGGATCCAACTGCGAGGTTGGTTCATCGAGCAGAAGGAGTCGCGGTTGAAGGGCGAGTACCGCGGCGATCGCCACTCGCTGCCGTTCGCCACCTGAGAGCGTAGCGAGGGTACGCACTCGCAGATGCTCGATTCGCAGGCTGGCCAGCAGGGCTTCCACGCGACGGCGCATCTCGGGGGCTGGGACGCCGTGCTGCTCCATGCCGAAGGCGATCTCCTCCTCGACCGTATCGGCGACCGATTGGGCCTCTGGTTCCTGGAAGACCATGCCGGCGATACGCGCCATCTGGCGGGTAGGCGTGCGGGCCGGGTCCAGCTCGCCAACGCGCATTTCGCCCGAAATCTGGCCGCCGTGAAACTGCGGGATCAGGCCATTGAAAAGGCGCAGGAGCGTCGATTTTCCGCCCGCTGATGGTCCGGCGAGGAGCAGGAACGCGCCCTCGTCCACGTCGAGCGAGACGTTGCGCAAGGCGGGTGAATCCGCGCCGGGGTATCGGTAGGTGAGGCCCCGCACCGTCGCAATCATCGTTCGAGCACCTGCGGCGACAGCCGCACGGGGGCAACTTCGGGCGGCGAACTGAAGAGCAGGCGGAATGCTGGCCAGGCCGTGACGAGCGGGAGGATAGCGCCCGTGGCCCCGAAGGGGGGCCACGCCAGGCCGGCGAAGGGGTTGTATTTCAGGCTGCTCCAGCCCGCAAGGGCCAGCCCGAGCGTCAGCGCCGCGAGCCCGAGGGATGCGGAGGCGAGTACTCGATCGGCAAGCGAGAAAGGCTCCACATTGAGCGACGTGGTATGGCGACTGCGCGCCGAGGAGGCCATCCACCAACCGATGGCGGCGAGCCCCAGTCCGGCCGCGATTGTCGCCGGGAGCCGCAAGGGTTCGTAGTAAAACCAGCCGCAAGCCGCCGCCAACAGCAGGGGCGCCGAAGTCATGCCCACCAGGCGCGGCAGACGCTGGGCAGGCGGAGACGCGCCGTAGCCGCGAGCCTCCATCGCCTCGGCGAGACGCATTGAGCGTTCAAGCCCGCCAATGACAGCCGGCACAACGAGCGCCGGGAGCTGGCGCAGGCCACCGCGGGCGCCGCGCAATGCGCGCATCTCGCGAATGCGCCGCACGTCTTCGATGCTGGACGGCAGCAAAGTGAGGCCAACCGTGACGATAAGCCCGGCCTGAAAGACGGCGGCGGGCGCCGTGCGAAGCACGCGGTGCGGGCTGACCGCCCCGTTGAAGACGCCGAAGGCGAGCAGCACCGAGAGAATCGCCAATCCGCGTGTGAGTGCGGCCACGAGCCCCTCGGCGGAAACCGGCCCACCCAACCGCAAGCCACCGAACCACCACGGCAGCTGGGGGCCCGGGATGGTGAAGAGCTCGTGGCTGCCGTAGCTGCCGTTAATCACCGAAATGGCGACCGAGATGACAAGCATGGAGACGCCGAAGATAAACAGTGTGCGGAAGCTTGCTACGCCTGTGGCCGTCTTCGGGGCGAGCACCGCGACCAACAGCACCGAGAGCAACACGATGCCCAGGTAGTACGGGTTCGTGGTAGTCAGTGCGACGACCATGACCAGCATCACCCAGCCTACCCAGGCCATCGTGTGCACGTGCGCCTACCTCAACCGTCGCCGGACGGCTATGAGTCCTCCGCCCGACAACAGTACGAATGCCAACGCCATCAATAGCCGTTCGGATGCTGGGTTGGACGACTCGTTGGTGTTACCCGTGGAAGGCGGCCGCGGAGCAGGCGCGGCCGTCGTGGGCGGCGCGGTCGACACCGGGGTGGCCGCCGCCGGGGTCGACGTCACAACTGGTGTCGGCGTCGCGACCGGGCGAGTCTGGGTGATAGGCGTCTCTGGCGCGTTGCAGAACGTCCGGCCGGCAAGCGCGGGCACCACCTGGTTGGTTGCGAAGATCGCGTCGAATCCCATGAACGAACCATCGGCATTCTGCTGGCTCAGCAGAAATGACACTGGCGAAGGTCCAGGGCGGATGTACTGCGGGATGTTCACATCCTCGCCCGCCGCGATGAGCGCCTGAAGCGCGAAGGCCGTTGAGCTGGCGTTCGATGGCGCCGGCGCATATCCCCAGCCACCATCTGGTTGGATGCTGGTCTTGAGGTACGTGATCGCCTTCGTTACGGCCGGATCGGTCTTCGAGGTGCCACTCGCAAGCAGCGCCTGGATGACGATCGCGGTGGTGTCGGCGTCGCTTGTGCCGCCGAAGCCCCAGCCGCCATCGCTCACCTGCGTGGCCTTCAAAGCTGCTGCCGCGTTAGGAGCGACCGCGTTCCCAGTGCAGGCGAGGCCAAGCATGGCGATCGACTGGCTGAAGTCGTCGGCCGCGTATTTGCCTGTGGCCGCATCCAGGCCGGCGTTGATGTTGGCGATGAAATTCGTGCCGTTGACCGCTTTGGGATCCAGTCCAAGGGCTTTCGCGCCGAGTGCAGCTTTTCCGGCGGGGGCCGGTTTATCGGCCGCTGCGGCGTTCGCCTTCAGGTAGTCGGCGGGCGATTTACCGCCCGGCAGGACGTCTTTGTTTGGGTCGAAACCAGCGGCGCGGACGGCGAAGATGCTGTCCATGACCTGGCCGGAAGCGTGCTTTTCGGCGTTGGCGTCGTACGAACCTTGAAGGTTTTGAACGGAATACAGGAAGGCGGCGCCCTTAGTGGCGGCGTTCGATTCGGGGATTGCGGCCGAAGCGGCAACAAATGGCACGCCCACGAGGGCCGCAGCCAGCAGGAGCAGGAAGCGTTTCACATCTACCTCTGACGCATGAAACCAGGGTGTCAACGACGGCAAGCGGGATCAAAAAAAACCCGCCTCCGGAGGCGGGTTACGTCAGTTCGAATGTCATCGAGTCCGACCCTTTCGCGCGAAGGATTTCGGTGTCTGGCGAGTCGGGATGGGTTTTCTGACTAGGAGCCGAGGTGGCTCATTACAGTTGCGGCACAGCGCCGGGTTTTCACCGGCTTGCCCCGTTTCCCAGCGCTACCGCCGGGCCCGACCGCGTATTCAATTGTGCAGAGGTTGAGGATGGGGCGTGGGGAGGGCGCACGTCAAGGGTGGGAGCGGGCGGCAGTCGCTCCGCACGCCCTCTGCTACAATCGCTCCGTCGGGTTACTGGCGAGACGCGGAGAAACCGCGAGGGAGCCCGGCGCGATTCAATGGTCGCTCGCCTGGGCCGACACCAAGTGCTGACTACGGAGCGCTGAGTGCTACGCCGGGCCTGCCCTGACGCATCCTCACCTTCCCTTCGGCACACCGTCGCCTTGTAACCAATCAAAGGGGTAGGACTGTGCGCGCATTGCTCGGAGTATTCGATAAGACAGGCATAGAGGACTTCGCGAAGGGGCTCGTTGGCCTTGGGTGGGACCTTTCGTCCACTGGCGGCACGTTCGCGACGCTGCAGAAGGCCGATATTCCGGTCGGCAAGGTGGAAGACCTGACCGGCTTCCCGGAGATGCTCGATGGCCGCGTGAAGACACTCCACCCGGTGGTCCACGGCGGCATCCTGGCGCGGCGTGACCTGCCGGCGCACATGGATGCGCTCAAGAGCCACAACATAGAGCCGATCGACCTCGTCTGCTGCAACCTCTACCCGTTCGTTGCGACGGTAACGAAGGCGGGCGGCGTATCGTTAGAAGAGGGCATCGAAAACATCGACATCGGCGGCCCGACGATGCTGCGCGCGGCGGCGAAAAATCACCGCGACGTGATTGTAGTGGTGGACCCAAGCGACTACCCCGCGATCCTCGACGCGCTGTGGACGAACGGCGTGGACGAAGCGATGCGCCGCAAGCTCGCCTGGAAGGCCTTCCAACACGTCGCCAGCTACGACAGCGCGGTTTCTGAATGGCTGTGGACGCAGGACAACAAGGAAACGTCGCCACCCGCGCTGACCATCCCGCTCGAGATCGCGCAGGAGCTGCGGTACGGCGAAAACCCCCACCAATCGGCGGCCTTCTACCTCGACCGCTCGCTACAGGAGCACGAGCGAGGCGGCATCGCGACAGCTGACCAACTTCACGGCAAAGAGATGTCGTACAACAACTACCTGGATGCGGACGCGGCCTGGAACACGGTCAACGACTTCACCGGGCCATCCTGCGTCATCGTGAAACACACGAATCCCTGCGGCGTGGCCACGCGCGAGGACCTGCTCGAGGCCTATCGCCTCGCGGTTCGCGCGGACGCTACTAGTGCTTATGGCGGTATCGTCGCCTTCAACCGGGTAGTCGATGAGGCGCTGGCGCGGGAGCTGCGCGAGTTCCGCAGCCCGAACGACGGCGAGAGCCGGATGTTCTACGAGATTGTGGTCGCGCCGGGGTACACGCCGGAGGGCTTAACGGTGCTCAAGGGCAAATCGAAGGACCTGCGGATTCTCGAAGCGCAGCCGCGCAAGGCCGGCGGACGTTCCTACCGGCAGGTCGGCGGCGGCTGGTTGGTGCAGGATTCGGATGACGTCACGCCCGAGCAGATCGAGTTCAAAGTCGTGAGCGAACGGCGGCCAACGGCGGCGGAGCTGGAAGACCTGAAGTTCGCCTGGCGGTGCGTCAAGCACGTGAAGAGCAACGCCATCACGGTGGCGAAGGACGGCCGACTTTTAGGCATGGGCAGCGGCCAACCGAACCGCGTGAAGAGCGTCGAGATCGCGATGGAGAAGGCCGGTGAGGAAGTCAAGGGCGCGGCTCTTGCGAGCGACGCCTTCTTCCCGTTCGCCTGGGGGGATTCGATCGAAAAGGCGTGCCAGGCGGGGGTTGCAGCGATCATCCACCCCGGCGGCAGCCTGCGGGATCAGGAGGGCATCGACTGCTGCAACAAGTACGGCGTGACGATGGTCTTGACGGGCACGCGGCACTTCAAGCATTAGGCGAAGTGGTACTGCCAGTGGTACCATTCAAGGAGCCTGAATGACGCACTTGAGAAGGCGATCGCCCGACTCCAGGCCCGGCCACCCGAGGCCCGTGCCGAGGATGTCCGTTCAGTACTAGCCGCGTACGGATTCCGCGAGGTGCGCCAACGCGGCAGTCACCTCACGTTCGTGCACGCCGAACGTCGAGGATTCACGCTCCCGCTTAGCCACGGGAAGACGGTCAAGCGGGCGTACGTAGTAGAACTGTTGGGGAGAGTGAACCTTGACGAATGAAGACATCGTCGACCACGACCAACCGCGAAAGCCGCTCTCTTATTACCTCGGCCTCGAATACACGTTCGAAGTAGTCGCTGATCCAGGCGGCGGATATATCATCCGCTACCCGGACCTACCCGGGTGCTTTAGCCAGACGGATGACATCAATGAAGTCGTCCCGTTCGCGACAGAAATCCGTGAACTCTGGATAGAGTCCGAGTACGAAGAGGGCCATTCAATCCCGCTGCCCACTTACCCTGAGGACTACAGCGGGAAGTTCAACCTGCGCATCCCGAAGTCTTTGCACCGAAAGCTGGCGGAAGCCGCGAAAGCTGACGGCGTGAGCCTCAACCAGTACGTGACCATGCTGCTGTCGCGAGGGGACGCCGAGGAGCGCATCGAACGCAAGGTGGAGGCGCTCGTCCCGTCAACCGTCGCTGCCAACCAGGTCGCCGAGGAGAAGGCTGACTACGACTAACGGCGGGGAGTGACGACGTGGCGTCATCTTTATCATAGTGTAGGGTGCGCCTTTCGTGAGCGACGTAGCCTTAGGACATGGCATCACCACAATCGACCACGGTGGAGCGCACCGGGCACCGTTGGACCGGGCGGCAACGCGAAGTGCTAAACCTGCTTGCTCGCGGGCGGACCAACGCACAGATCGCCGACGAACTCGGCGTCTCGTTGGACGGCGCGAAATGGCACGTCCGCGAGATCATGGCCGAACTGGACGCACCCACTCGCGAAGATGCGGCTGAATACTGGCGCGCCTACAACGGCCTGCCATCCCGGTTCAGCCGCTTCGCGCACGGCCTTCTTGGCCTGAGCTTCATCCGCGGCGTGGCAGTGGCGGTAGGTGCGGTAGCGGCGGTGGGCATTGCCGTGGCGGTGACGTTCGTTGCGTTTGGCGGCGGCGATGAGCCGCCCCGCCCTACTGGGCCTGAGACCACCTCGACACCAGGCGGATCGGTTGCGGCCGCGTCAGCCACGCCTGTCGTCAACCCAAACGACCGCCGCACCGGTATCCCGGAAGTGGACCACTTGATCGAGCTGATCCTGGCGAAGGACACCGCGGGGCTGCTCGCGCTGGCGAACAGTTTCCCGGAGAAGTGCTCGACCACGCCGCCGCAGGGCGTTGGCTCGCGACCGCTTTGCCCCCCGGGGACGCCTGACGGTGGCGATGTCTTTACGACCCGCGGGCTGGGATGCGAGTCCCAAGCGCTGTCGTACCTGTTTGATAACTACCTGCTCAAAGCGAACCTGACGCTCTACACCGTGTTCCGGCCAACGGCGGGAGAACTCTTCAACTACCTGCCAAAAGGCGAATATTCGATCGTTTTCGATAGCGACAACTTCTTCCCACAGCGCTATGAGGTGGGCGGAGGGCGGCTGAACGGTGTCTGGGTCGGCTGCGGCGGCGGCCCGGACATGCTCAGACGGATGACCGCGGACGCCGGTTCGAACTACATCATCCCGCGAGCGTTCGTTCTGCCAGCGCCAACTCCAACCCCAGCGCCGGACAAGTCCGGGTACCCAGACGGTTGGGATACGGGCGTTCCTGGGGTCAACATCGCAGTGCAGGCAGTCATGTCACGGAATGCCCCCCGCATCGCGGCGCACTTCAAGCTCTCGTCCATCGGTTGCATTACCGAGCCCGTCGGTTTCCCGTCACCGCCGTTCTGCAAGGAAGGCCAGGCGAAGGGAACGCCAGTCGATGTACTTCTCGTCGTAGGCTGTGACGGATCGCTTAGGGAAGCGTCAGAGCTTGCGAGGGTGTCCCAACAGCTCGCCGCGCCTGATTTGCGACTCTACGCAGTTTACCGGCGCCTGGCTCCGCAAGATCCGGTCGCCCCGCCAGACGGTGATTACCGAGTGATTCTTAACCAACCCGGGAGCACCAGCATCGAACTGGGAATCGACGGGGGCCAGATCGTGAGCGTCTGGTTCGGCTGCGGGGCGACTGCCACCGAAATGGCCGCGCGCGTCCCCAAGGCCAGTTGGATTCTGCCGCCGCCCTGAGCCGAGTGGCGTGTGCCCGGTAAGATCGGCCAATGACTGATGCTCTCCCGGCTTCACGGGCGACGGGAGCCGTGGGGGCTAGGGCCAGGACTTCGAGTGATGCGCACCGTACATTTGTTCCCTCCGCCGGTCGAGAGAGGGTTAGGGTGACGTCGCACCCGCTTGATTCACGCACAGTCGACGAGGCAACGCCCTCGAACGCAACCCCTGACGATTTCGTTCGCACCAAGTCCTCTGCGGCGGCGCTCGGCCCCCTCGCAGACAGGATCACGCCTGGCTTAAAACCGGTACGTCTGTTCGTCCTGCGCGATTACCACGCCAGCTGGTGTCCGGGAAGCTGCAACTTCTGCGTCAATGTGCGTGAGAATCAGGTGCGATTCTTTGGGGAGCAAGGCGCGTACCCGTGGAATGTCGTTGGTCAGGTCCATGTGGACAGGGTTGCCGTCTACCGAGGCGCATTCACTGACGAGGATTTCGGACCACTTCGCAAGCTCCTCGACAGATGGGCAAAAGATTGTGTCGCCTGTGTAGCCCAGCCGCCGGCCGGCGATCTCCGTGGCGAAGCCCAGGCAGACGTTGATCGTGTCGTCGTGGACCATCTCGTACGGCAAGATTGAGATGGTCGGGAGGACGATTTTCTCGCCTGGCTGTGCCTCCACCCAGTTCAACTCGTAGCCGAGGTCGAATAGCCAGGGAAACGTTTCACGGGCGATGTCCCGTGCGATCCGCTCGGTCTCCGGCGGAGCGACAATATAGACGGGGTTCGTGCGGCCCATCCATTTCCACCACAGCATGAGCATGGGCAGGCCGTAAAAGTGGTCGCCGTGGTGGTGCGAAATCACCACAATATCGATGTCGTTGGGGTCCACACCTGCCCGCTGGACCGACATCAGTACCTGTGGCGGGGTTTCGAAGAGGATCGTGCGATTGACGAGAAACGCGTTCCAACAGGCGCCTCCAGAGGCAAAAGCGTTGGCCACGCCCATGAATGTGATTGCGAGTTCTCCCATGATTGCCCGAGTATACGTGCTTACCTCTAAGTGTCAGTGAGGCAAAACACTCTGGTACGTGGTTCGGCTGCCCGGGGAACGCGTAAGATTGGGCCGATCGCGGATTGACGCGCGTGCCGTCCGGCGAGCAGTCTCTCAATCCAGCCGATCAGGAGCACCGATGACTATTATCTCCGTCCATTCGTTTCGCGGGGGCACCGGCAAGTCCAATACTGTCGCCAGCCTCGCCGTCCTCATGGCGGAACGCGGCAAGCGGGTGGGCGTCATCGATACGGACATCCAGTCGCCTGGCATTCACGTCCTCTTTGGCCTCCGCGCCGACGACATCTCCGTCTCCTTAAATGACTACCTCTGGGGGCGTTCATCGATTACCGAAACGGCGCGCCAGGTGTTTGAGGCCGAAAGCGGCGGCGCCGTGTTTCTCATCCCCGCCAGCATGAAGACCAATGAGATCGTCCAGGTGTTGCGCCAGGGCTACGACATACGGCGGCTGACCGAAGCGCTCGGCGAACTTACGCAGACGCTGCGCCTGGACGCGATCTTCATCGACACCCATCCGGGCCTAAACGAGGAGACGTTGTTCGCATTGGCAATTTCGACGGCCGTGGTGATGGTTTTGCGTCCCGACCAGCAGGACTACGAAGGCACGGGCATAGCCGTCGAAGTGGCCAGGTCTCTTGAGGTGCCGCGTCTTATGCTCGTCCTCAATAAAGCACCATCCTCTCTCGACGCGGCAGCGGTCAAAACGAGCCTCGAGCGCACGTTCAGTTGCGATGTTGCCGCCGTCCTCCCGCACAGCGAGCGGATGATGGAGCTGGGGAGCGATGAGGTATTCGCCCGCAAATACCCTTCCCACCCGATTACGCTAGCCCTGCAGAGAGTGGTTGATCTGCTCCTGGCGGATGAAGAGGCACAGCCTGCAGATTCAACGGCCAGCCATGCCTGATGGCAACTTGCTCTCCCGCGAAGACGTCCTGGGCGGCCGACTCTCCACGGAACGCCGGGCGGGGCGCGTTCTCAACACCGTCGAAGCGCGTGTCAGCCACATGCGTTCGGAGACCCGCCAGGCGGTCCACGCGCTCTTCAACGGCACCGAGACCGAGTTCACCCGCACCTTCGGAGACGACTATCTCAGGGCTGTGAAGCTCAGTGTCCAGGCCGCCGAAGCGCCGTCGCTGGTCGATATCGAGCGCTTCGCGCGCCAGTGGAAGCAACTCGTGCCCCTCGAGCCAGACATCCAGGCGGCATTCATCCAGGCGCTCGCTGCCCGCTTTGGGGCTTCCCCGGCCGCCTCGCCGCTCGCTTTCGAGTCCAGCGGCTACCACGACCAGGCGGTCCAAAACGCCTACCAGCGGATTTACGGCGCTCCCCTCGATAGCCGGGCCTTTGCCGCCTGGCCTCAGCCGCCAGGCGAGCCCGCCATCGATGAGCAATCCGAGGATTCCGTGCTCGCAGAAGCCGAGGCCGCACTTGAATGGCTGAGCGTGCCCGCTGGCACCCTCCTAATCAGCCAGGGCGGTGAGCCTCAGTACCTCTACTTCGTCGTCAGCGGGCGTTTCCGCGTGAGCGTCGGCATGGACGCCGAGCAACGAAACATCGCTGACGTCGGGCGTGGCGAACTGATCGGCGAGATGGGCGTCCTCACCGGCGAACCGCGGACCGCCAACGTCGTCGCCATGCGCGATAGCGAGATTGTGCGGCTGCCCCAGGCAGAGGTGCTCCGCCTCACGCACCACTCGCCGCGAATGCTCCTGCGCATCAACCAGGTGCTCGCCCGCCGCCTTCGCATGGAGCTGGCCCAGACCCCGCGTGTGCCTTCGCCGCGAATGACGATCGCCGTGGTCGCCATGTCGCACGGCGTCGATATTCGCGACCTCGCACGGTCGCTAGTGCGCGAGCTCGAGCGCCTCGGACCGGTCGCCCACATCAGCAAGGAGCGCGCTGAACGCGAGTTTCCCCGGTTAACCGCGGGCGCCGACCCATCCCAGGACGGCGAACTGCTTGCCTGGCTCAGCGAACAAGAGTCCCGAAACTACTTTGTGGTGTACGAAGCGGTGCCCGGCCCGAGCCAATGGACGGACCTCTGCATTCGCCAGGCCGACCGGATCGCCATCGTCGCGGGCGCGGGCGACGCCGGCGGGCTTACCCCAGTCGATCAG
This sequence comes from Tepidiformales bacterium, assembly GCA_038323265.1. Classification (GTDB taxonomy): domain Bacteria; phylum Chloroflexota; class Dehalococcoidia; order Tepidiformales; family Tepidiformaceae; genus PNKC01. Next base: position 10,032 of record JBBQGT010000025.1, on the reverse strand, counting down.
CGAATCGCCGATCTGAACGGCACCGCGCGGCTCGAGCTTGTGATCCTTCACCGCTCGCTCACTCCTCGGCCCACCAACACCCGGCGATGGTTCAGAGGGCGGACGCTCGCCGCGCACCACAACGTCGTCCTGTCCGAACGCGAGCACGTTGCCCGGTTCGCTCGCCGGCTTTCCGGCAACGCCGTCGGGCTTGTGCTTGGGGGCGGTGGCGCACGCGGCTATTTCCACATGGGCGTCGGGCGCGCCCTCGAAGATGCCGGCTTCCCGGTGGACGTCATCGGCGGCACCAGCGTGGGCGCCATCATGGCCGCTGGAATGGCAACAGACAGGTCTCCGGATGAGATGGACAGCCTGGGCAACATTTTCGCCGAGGCCAAACTCAAGGACCTTACCCTGCCGATGGTTTCGTTCTTTCGCTCGCGCGAAATCAGCCGTCTTTTGCGCGAACACACCGGTGATTTGCGGATAGAGGATCTCTGGCGCCCGTTCTTCTGCGTTTCCACCTCGTTGGGCCACGCCGAGCCATACGTCCACTTCAGCGGACCGCTCTGGCAGGCGGCCCGCGCGAGTTCCGCCATCCCCGGCCTCTTTTCGCCCGTCCCTACTAAGTCCGGCGACATTTTGGTGGACGGCGGGATCATGAATAACGTGCCCGTGGACGTGATGCGCGACCTTTGCGAGCGCGGCCCCGTAATCGCCATAAATCTGAGCGCCAAACCGGAGCAGGCTGGCCGCTACGGTTTCGGGGCCTCGGTCTCCGGCTGGCAGGTGCTCGCAAGCCGCCTGAACCCTTTTGCCCAGACTATTAGCGTCCCGTCCATCTTCACCACACTGCTCCGCACCACCGAGGCCGGCAGTATCCACCGCATGCGCACCAGCGAAGTCTTGAAGCTGGCCGATCTCCTCATCACTCCGCCGGTCGATCAGTTCCGGCTGCTCGATTTCGGCAGCCGGGACGAATTGGCCCGCCTCGGCTACACATGGACTACGGACGCCGTGCGGACGTGGCTCGAAGAAGATCCCTCGCTCAAAGCGAAGTTCTGTGCATTGCCTGCCTAAATAGTCCAGAATGCGGCATGGTTTCCGATAGCGGAGCGCAACGCCCGCCCCTCGTCATGATGCTTGGGCGGCCCTTCGGCAACGACGAAGATGGCCGGCCAATCGACCATGGCAGCGGCAAGCTAATCCTTGGCGCCGTCGATTGTCTGCGTGATCAGGTCGCCGAACGCGTTGCTCAGGAATCGGATCCAGATCTTTCGCCGGCCGAACTCGCTGATCGCCAGGCCGCGGCGCAAGATGCCGCACTCGAGCGCCTAGTGGCAATGCTCAACGACGCCATCCCAGATCCGCGCTACCACATAACGCGGGAATATCTGCTCAACGAGAGCAACCTGTATTCGTACGAATTCCGGCTGTTCGTCAGTGACTTCTGTCGCGTGATTACCGGTGACCCATTGTTTTTCCGCCACGCGGGGGAAAACAGCATTCCGCCGGCGCTTGGCCTGTTAGGCCGTCCTCTCGGGATCCAGAGAACTTTCGGACTGTTGCCGAAGTTCACCGCCAAAGTCGTGAAGACGGACCTCCGGGTCCTCGAGACCTCGCCCACCTCGGCTGTCATCCAGTGGCGAGGTGGTGGCCAGGCGAGCCTGGTTCCCGAACCGCATCGGGAGGCGTACATCCGGTTCGCCTGCCAAATTTACCAGGGGGCATATTCGGCAATCCCGAAGATCTTTGGCAGCCTGCCCGCCGCCGGGGTACGGGAGATTCGTTGCCAGGCCGAAGGCGCAGAGTGCTGTGAATGGCAGTTCAACTGGGCCGCCACTCCCGCTGTGGGCAGCCGCAGGCTGCTGTTGGCCGGCGCAGGGTTGAGCGTGGCCCTCGGCGCGGCCGTTGCGGTTGGTCTCCCCGGAGTGGCAGCGATGCAGTTGGTTGGCGCTGTGCTGCCTGCGGGCGTCGGCTGGCATCTCTACAAGTCCCGCCGGCTGGCCAGCGAACGCAACAGTTTCCAGGCCCAACTGCTTGAAGAGAGAGACCTTGCAGAGGACGAATACGACCGCAGCGACGCGGCCCACGGCAGCCTCCAGCGCGCAAACGTCGAACTTTCGCAGCGTCTGACCGAACTTACCGTCCTCCACCAGTCCGCCCTGGCGATCAGCAGCACGCTCGACACGCAGGAGATCCTGAAGGCCGCGCTCGGCGCCATCGTCACCCAGATGGGATTCGAAAGGGCCATCGTCTTGCTCGCCGATGACGAACGCCAGATGCTCGATCGAGGGCTCTCGGTGGGCATCGAGCCGCAGGCTGCGGCGCTTATCGCCGCCCTCCAGGTCTCGTTTGCAGACGCGGCATCTCCCCTCGTGGCAGGGTTCAACGGAGACAGTCCAAGGCTCTTCGAATCGATGGAGCAATCGCCTGACCCGGCGATTCGGGACCTCGTCAAAGCCGTGGGCACCAGCAGCTTCATAGCCACACCGCTGATAACCAAGGGCCGTCGCGTTGGCGTGTTCGCTGTGGACAACGCGCTCACGGGCCGCCCGCTCGACATGCAGGCAGGCTCACTCCTTATGACCCTCGGTCGCCAGGTGGCCGGCGCGATCGAAATCGCCGATCTCCATTCACACGTTGAGGCACAGAATCGCACGCTTGAGCAACGAGTAGCCGATCGGACGGCGGCACTTGAACAGGCAAAGGGGGAGCTCGAGCAAGAACTCGACGAGCGCCGCCGTCTGCGCGAGCGCGAGCTCCTCTACCTCGCCCAGGTGGAACAGGTGGTGGCCGCCGCCATCGCCGTCGAAAACGAATCCTTCGATCCGGCGTCACTGGCCGATATCGGTCGTCGCGATGACGAGCTCGGCCAACTTGCCCGCACCTTCACGCGGATGGCCGGGAGCATGGTTGAACGCGAGCAGCGGCTCATCCGCGAAGTCCGCGAACTGCGCATCGAAATCGACGGCACCAAGCAGGCCAAGCGCGTGGCCGACATTGTGGGCACCGAATATTTCCAATCGCTGCGCAAGCAGGCGAGCGACCTCCGCCGCATCGTCTCTGCCGGTTAACCTCCGGCCTTCGCTTTTCGCACCACGGCGCCGCCCCGCCTACTCCTGATGGAGCCTGAGCCTGGGTTTCAGTTCCTGCACCAACACGGTGCCGCCAATAAACAGCAGGAAGAATCCCGCGAGCGCCGCCCATCGCGTGGCGGCATCAATTTCGAACGCCTTATCGAACGGAGTCGGAATTGGCACCGTGACCGGGCTCCCTCCGCCCGGCGGAGTAACCGTGACTTGCGATTGTTCCTCAATGCGTTGGTCAATGCCGGTCACTTTGCCCAAGAGTTCCAACGACCACTTCGTTACCGTGGTGTCGGAGATGGACTTCGCGACTGGTTGCATCACGGCCCGCGGGACGGTGGATCCGCCGAAAATCAGTTGGGGAATAATCACCAGCACGGCGATGATCACGGCGCGGTCGGCGTTCGGGCTCAGCGAAGATACCAGCAGCCCGAGCGCCATCCCCGCCAGCGAGGTAAGCGCGAGCGCGAGGAACACGCGCGGCAACACCTCGCTCAGCGGGCCGGGAAAGTCCACCCCCACGAGGAGCGTGACGAGGATGAGCCCCGCCTGCAGCACCGCAAAGAACGAAAGCACGGCCACCTTGGAAGCCACATAGGCAACCGGCGAGAGATTCACCAGTTGTTCTCGCCGGAAGATCGGCCCCTCCCGCGTGATTGCCACTGAGGACGTAATGGCGCTCAGGAAGAGGTTGATGATCGCCATCAGGTAGAGCAGCGTCACGGCTTCGCGAGCATTGCCACCGCTGGCCACGTCATGAGCAAAGATATGGCGGTCGAATGTGGTCGCCATCGAAAGCGCGAGGATCGGTGGCCCCGCCAGGCGCAGCACCATGTTCACGCGGTCCCGCGCCGCCACTCGAATGTCCCGCTGAATGAGTGGCCCTAACTGTCTGATCGCACCTAAACTCCGCTGGATCGGCCCGTTCGTTCGCTTCGAAAGAGGCTGAGCCAACCGCTCCGCCGCGCTGGTCTGCCGCGATTCAACCGCCTGCTCCCGCTCGGGACTCTGCGCGAATCGTTGGGCCAGCCGCTCTGGGGGAATGCCCTCGACCTGGGGATAGATTTCGGCGAAGTCGTTGACGTTGAAATAGGCTAGCGCTTCCGTGGGCGTCCCCGTGAACACCATCTGGCCCGCGCTGAGGATCACGACGAGGTCACAGACGGCGATGTTCCGCGTGGCATGGGTTGTCAGCACCACTGTGCGGCCTCCATCCGCAAGCTCGCGGAACGTGAGCATGAGCTGCTCATCGAGGCTCGGATCGAGGCCCGATGTGGGCTCGTCCAAAAACAGCAGCCGCGGGTCGGTCATCAGTTCGACCGCAACGCACGCCCGCTTGCGTTGGCCCCCGCTGAGCAGCCGCAGAGAAGTATCGGCCGCCCGTTCAAGATGCACCTGGGCCAATGCCCGGTCCGCCCGCCCCGCAACCAGTTTCGCGTCGTTCGCCAGTCGCAGCCGGCCCGCATAGCCCAGCGATTCGCGCGCGGTCAGCTCGGGATGGACGATGTCCGCCTGTGGCACGTAACCAATCTCGGAACGGAACCGTTCCATATTCTGCGCCAGCTCTGCGTCGTCATAGAAGACCGCGCCGGAGGTCGGAGCGTCCAGGCCCAGCATAAGTTTCATCAGCGTGCTCTTACCCGCTCCCGAAGGCCCAACGATCGCCACCAGCTCCCCCGGGTACAGCACCAAGTCGATCCCCTGGAGCAACTTCTTGCCACCCTTCACCTCGCGTCCCAGGTCGCGTGCCTCAACGCGGATGCCCCGGCTCGATTGGAAGAGCTTCAGCTTTCCGTCATGCAGGAAGAGTCGGCAAGAACCGATCCTTACGAGGTCGCCTTCCAGGAGCTCGGCGTCAATCGCCCTCTGCTGGTTACGAAACGTCCCGCCTGGCGAACCGAGATGCACGATCCGGTAGCCAGCCTCCGTGCGGCGAATCTCGGCATGAAATGCTGCTACCCCAGGCGAGTCCAAGACGATCGTGTTGGATGAGTCACGGCCGAGCGAAATGCGGTCCTCGGCCTCAGCCAGCGAGACAAGGTCGAAGGCTTCGTTGTCAAAGAGTTCGCTGGCGCGGGCGCGGTGCTCACTCACGCGTGAGAGAGCTGAGCGGAGGCTGGGGTAGCGGTCCACCAACTGTCGGAATCCCGCGGCCGGCAACTCGAGGAGGACGCAGGCCCCAATTGCCGAGGCCGATGCCGTCCGCGGTGCGCCCAGTGCAAGCGCCATTTCGCCGAAGAACTGGCCAGGCCCAAGGTTCGCCAGGAGGACCTCGTGCTCCCCTTCGCCGGAGTGGATCTTCACCGTTCCACTGTCGATGAAGAACATTGCGTCGCCAGGTGCGCCCTCAGCGAAGATCTCGCTGCCCGGGGCAGCGCCCCGCGAGGTCAAGCTCGCCGCGATGTCCGCCAGAAGCGAGGGTTCGAGCCCGTGAAAGAGCGGGACGCGCTGGAGTGTTTCAAGTACCGCCGCACGCGGAGGCAGGTCTGATTGGGTTGGCATAGCACCTGGCCGAATGATGGAGATTTGTGTTTTGCGCGGGCCGCCCGGCAGACGCCGGATACTAGCACAGCGTCTCGTTCGGGGCCCTGAACGGCGGGCTTGCGCACCCCCTGTAGAATGGGATTAGCAAGCCGCGAACCCATGGGATCATTTGGGCTTTCACTCTTGAGGGGGCCGGTTGACTGCGTCGCTAATTCCTCAGCCCGAAGCCGAAACCCTCACTGCCCACACCTACCTGCCGCGGCTAGTGCTCGGCCCCGAGGCCGACTCCATGGCCCGCGGGTTCGTGGAAGTGGCCGGCACTGTCGTGCTCGCCGATATCACCGGATTCACCCCACTCTCCGAGCGCCTCGCCGCCCGCGGCAAAGAGGGCGCCGAACTCCTCACCACCATCATTAACCTCTACTTTCAGCGCCTCCTCGACAGTGCCGCTGCTTTCGGGGGCGACAATCTGAAATTCGGCGGGGACGCCCTGCTCCTCTTTTTCGACGGCCTGGACCACGCCGATCGAGCGGCGGCCGCCGCCCTCGCCATGCAGAATGAAAACCGCCGTGCCGGCGCGATCCTCCTGGGCGGTGTGCGCACCCGCCTCCAGATGCGCATCTCCATCCACACCGGCTCGTTCTGGTCCGCGATCGCCGGCACCCAGGGCATTCGTCTGCAACACATCGTGGCCGGCCCGGGCATCGTGAAAATCGCTGAGGTGGACAAGAAGGCTGCTCCCGGCGAAGTAGCGATCAGCGAGGCTACGCGCGCTGCCCTTTCGCACGGTGCAGTCACCTCGTTGCGGGAAGATACGGTCGTCGTTGAGGGCATCGATCGGCGCGGCATCCGCCATCGCCAGCCGACAACCTCGCGGGTCGAGTCCTGGGGCGCGGATGGGGCGCTCGAACACTGGGGTTTCACGCGGGGTGGAGAAGGCGAGCACCGCAAGGTAACGATCATTTTCGCCAGGCTGGATGGCCTAAATGAGTTGCTCGCGGCAGGCCAAGTCGAACGGGCCTTTCGGGGACTCAACCAGTTCGTCACCCAACTCGCCAGCGCGGTCCAGCAGTACGGCGGCTACCTCGCCGCCAACGATGTCGACCAGAGCGGAGTGAAGTTCATCGTGCTGTTCGGCGCGCCCGTGGCAAATGAACAGGCCGCCGCCAACGCGTTGCGGTTTGCCCTGGCGATGAACGAGTCACGGGCCGATGCCGGCCCCGATCTCACCCTCCGTATGGGCGTCAACAGCGGCTACACCTTCTGCGGCGACGTTGGCGCCTCGCACCGCCGCGAGTACACCGTTCTCGGTGACGCCGTGAATCTCTCCGCCAGGCTCATGGCCCGCGCCGAACCGGGCCAGGTCCTCGTCTCCGATGCCACTGCCTCCGAATCGGGCCCTTCTTTCCACTGGCTCCCGTTGGAAGCCATGGCGATCAAGGGCAAGGCCGAGCCCGTCCCCGTCCGCCTGCTGCAGGATGAGCGCCGGGTGAGCGGCACGGGCGGCGTACAGGTTCAGTTCGTCGGCCGTATCGCCGAGCGCCAACAGCTGGCTGCCAGCATCGAAAAGGCCTTCCGGGGCCGCGGCCAGGTGGTCGCCGTCACCGGTGAGCCCGGTTCCGGCAAATCCAGGCTCGTCGCGGAAATCATCGCACCGCTGACGGACGATTGGACCCTGCTGCGCGGCGAAGCGCTGTCGTTTACCGCCGGCATGCCGTTCGGGGCCTGGACGGGTGTCCTGACCGCGCTCCTGGGCCTCGGTGATTCACACGACGTCGCCGAACGCACAGTACTCGCGCAGCGCGCCATCCACGACCTCGTGCCGGCTCTCGCTGAATCGGCCGCGCTGCTCAACTCCTTGTTATCCCTTGCCCTGCCCGAGAGCGATCTCCTGCGCTCCCTCGATGCGGATAGCCGCCGCGAGCGCCTGCTCGGCCTGTTTGGCCAGCTACTCGCGGCCAGCAGCCTCCAGCGCCCTACCGCCGTCGTAATCGAAGACCTCCATTGGGCGGATCAGAGCAGCCTGGCTGTCCTTGCCGCCGTCGCCAGGACTGCGAACAAGTCGCGCCTTCTGGTCTGCGTCACCAGCCGTACGAGCGTCGATCTGCCAGCCGCGGACATCTCGCTCTCCCTTGGCGAACTGCCGGATGAGGAGGCGCTCGCGCTGCTCGACTCTGTCCTCGGCGTCAGCAACCTGCCGCGGGCAACGATTCTGGCAATCGCCGAAAAGTGCCGCGGGAATCCGCTCTTTATCGAGGAAGTGGGCCGCAACCTCAGCCATGATGTCCGGCCGCGCTCCAGCGCAAGTGCCGTCGTGCCGGACCGTCTGCAATCCCTTCTGATGGCCCGCCTCGATGCCCTGCCCTTCACCGCCCGTCGCCTCGTGCGCCTGCTCGCCGTGCTCGGCACCTCTTTCGAGACCGAAATCGTGCGCGAAATGGTACCTCCCGAGCTTCGACCAGAGATTCCTTTGGCCCTCCAGGACCTCGAAGCCAACGGGATCATCTTGAGCGACGGCGAAGGCGGCGGCCGGTACCGCTTCCGTCACTCCCTTCAACAGGAAGTGGCTTACGAAAGCTTGCTCTTCGCTCGGCGACGGGAGCTCCACGCCTCGGCAACCTCCATCATCGAGGCCCGATCCGTGGACGACATGGGCTCCGTGGTAGAGACGCTCGCCTACCACGCGGGGCAGAGTGGCGATGGCCTCAAGAGCGCTCGCTATGCCACCCTCGCGGGCGACAAATCGCGGGGCGTGTACGCCTGGGAATCGGCCATCACGCACTATCAAACGGCCATGGCCGAGTTGGCCAGGCGAACACGCGGGTCCGCGCCCGTTCGCAGCGCCGTGCTCGAACGAATCGGCGATTGCCGCGAACTCGCAGGGCATTACGGGCAGGCTGCCGAGACATACGTACGTGCACTTGAGGCGTGGTCCGCGCATAGCCAACGGCCCTCGGCTGGAAGGCAGTTCGCGGAAGCCGTCTCGCTACCGATTGACGTGGAGGAACCGAGCCGCGGCCTCCGCCTCCGCATGAAGATCGCCGTCGCTTTCGAACGCAACTCCCAATTCGACCGTTCTCTGCGCTGGCTGCGAGCCGCACAACGCGTTTTGCCCGGCCGCCGCCCGGACCTCCGTGCGGATATCTTCTCTTCGCGGAGCGTCGTCGCCTTCCGCAAAGGCCACTTCCCCGAAGCAGTCAGTTTGGCTCGCGAAGCACTGCTCGCCGCTCGAACCATTGGAGACACGGCTCGCATCGCCTATTCGCATCACGTCCTGGCCAACTGTTATGGCGAAACCGGCCGCCTCCGCCGCTCCGTTTACCATCGCGAGGCGGCGCTCGCCCTTTACGAGCAACTGGGCGACGTCCCGCGGCTGTTCGCTGCTCACGGCAACCTTGGCCTCAGCTATCACAGCCTGGGCGAATTCGAACGCGCCATCTCCCACCATTTGGAATGCATTAAGGCCGCGGAACTTATCGGCAATGACGTGGCATCGGCGATCGGCCAGAACAATCTTGGCGAAACGCTCCTGGCACAGGGTCACGTGAACGAAGCCGGCGAACGCTTCGCGGCCACCGTCGCGGTCTTCCGCGACCGTGGCGAACCGCGAGTACCCGCGGGTTTGGCCCTCATCAACCTCTCCAAGGTGACGTTGCATACGGGCGATGCCCGGGCCGCCGAAGAACATCTCATCGAAGGCACCGCTCTGCTCGGACCGATCTCGCGGGGGCTGGCCGTCGAAGCGATTCTCCAGCAGGCCGAGCTCGCCTTTGCGCGCGCCGACTTCCAAGCGGCAGATGCTGCGTGCTCACATGCGCTGTTCGAGGCCAACGAACTAGGCATGCTCCTCATCCAGGCGCGCGCCAACCTCTTGCGCGCGAGGATGCAGATAGCGCGCGGCGACTTCCGCGGTGCAACCGCAAACGGCCGAAGCGCGCTCGCCGTGGCGCGCCGCCTCGGCGCTGCCTTCGAAACCGCGCAGGCGCTTCTGATGCTTGCCGAACTGGAAGCGGATGTGTCCGCTGGGCGCAACCTCCGTTCGGTGCGGCTGGCCCGGTCCGCCGCCGAGCTCTTCACCGGCATGGGCTCAATGCGCGAACTGGCCCGCGCCCTGCAACTGGCTAGCGACTGAAGGCTACCGTCCACGACGGCATTTACGAATTTCTAATGAACTCGCTTCGGATTCACTCGTTTGACCCGTAGTATCAACCAAGGGTTTCCCCTAGTATGGGCAGACTCTCGCCGGCGGTTGCCAGTTGAACGGTTCAAAACATAAGAGTCCCGTGCGCCTGGGTGCGCTCAGCATCCTCGCGCTGCTCGTGGCCTTCATCGCCGGCGCGCAGACCAGTACGCCAGCCGCCGCAGCCGGCCCCGGGCTCGCCAACCCCGGCTTCGAAACCGGCGAGGCGCCGTGGAAGTTTGTGAATCCGGATGCGGCCCTGGTTGTTGGCTCCGAAGGCCCTACTGACTTCGCGGCTTA
>JBBQGT010000024.1:0-30405 GCA_038323265.1 Tepidiformales bacterium | reverse complement strand
GGTCAGCGATACGCCGGGCGAACTCGCCCTGGTCTCGAGCGCCGTTGCAGCGGCCGGCGGCAACATCCTGGAAGTGGATCACAATCGTGAGGTGCCGGGCATGCCCGTTGGTGTAGCCGTGTTGGACCTATTGTTGGAAGTTAATGGCAAGCCGCACTTTGAGGAGATCGTGCAATCACTGCGTGACCAGGGGATGCGTGGCTTCCCGGGTATCGGCGCGCGCTTGGCGACGAGCGACGCCCAACGGCGGCACGACCAGGCCTGACTGAGTCTTATTCCGGAGTCCTGAGTCCGACGTTTCCCCTGTTGGCTTGCGGGCGCTAGAGTGCGCCAACATCTTTCGCTCGGAGCAAACGATTTGAAGGCAATGGTCCTGCGCGGCAAGCAGCTCACAATTGAAGACGTCACCAAGCCCGCTCCCGGCCCCGGCCAGGTCCTGGCGCGAGTGCTGGCTTGCGGCATCTGCGGCAGCGATCTCCACGCGGCCAAATACATGGACGACATGATCGCCGCCTCGCGGATGAGCGGGCGGACGGCGTGGGACACACTGGACCAAACCGCAGGCATCGTGATGGGTCACGAATTCGTAGCCGAGATCATCGAGGCTGGCGAAGGCGCGGATCAGTGGCCCATTGGCACACGCGTAACAAGCGTGCCCGTGCTCGTTGAGCCCTCGGCGCCCAACGGCTTCCGCTCGATCGGCTACAGCCCGGAGACGCCCGGTGCATATGGCGAGTACGTGATCATGACTGGCGCGATGCTGCTCAAGGTCCCGGACGGTCTTTCGAGCAAAATCGCGGCGACAACCGAACCGTGTGCCGTTGGCCTCCACGCCGTCCGCCAGGCGGAGATGCGTGAAGGTGAGCACGCGTTGGTGATGGGCGCCGGACCAATAGGCCTGATGACGCTGCTCTGGCTGAAGAAGGAGGGCGCGCGCCACGTCACCGTCTCGGACTACGCACAGACCCGCCGGGACCTGGCGGCGAAACTCGGCGCCGACCTGGTGATCAATCCGGCCGACACCGATGTCGCCGATGCCGTGCTGGGAGCGGGCGGCGGCGCGCCGCCCGTGGTCTTCGAGTGCGTTGGCGTGGAAGGGACGCTGCGTCAGGCGATGGAACTTGTAGACCGTTTCGGGCGCGTGATCGTGGTTGGCGTATGCATGAAGGAAGACAAAATTTTCCCGATGGTTGGTATCAACAAGCAGCTGACGCTGAAGTTCGTTCTCGGCTACACGCCCGCGGAGTATGCGGAAGCGTTAGCGGCGCTCGCCGACGGCAGCGTGCATACCGAGCCGATGATCACGCGAACGGTCACCCTGGACGAACTGCCGGGCGCGTTCGAGGCGCTGGCCGACCCACACGACTGCAAGATCGTCGTCCTTCCGTAGCTGGCGATGACGATGCCATCGTTCGCGGACCTCGCCGATGAGCAGTTCTGCTACCTGACGACGACGGGCCGGACGAGCGGCGAGCCGCGCACCATCGAGATCTGGTTCGGTACGGAGGGCGGGAGCCTCTACCTACTCGCCGGTGGACGAGAGAAAGCCCACTGGGTTCGCAATCTGCTCGCGCAGCCCGCAGCCACGCTACGCATCGCGCAGCAGGAGTTCGAGGCCACGGGGCGAATTGTCGAAGACCCAGCGGAAGATGCCTTGGCGCGGCGGCTTCTGCTGGCGAAGTATGCAGGGAACCTGGAGGAGTGGGGCCGCACGGCGTTGCCGGTGGCGCTGGAATTGCGGGACTAGTTGGAGACTAGTGCGCCGGAGCGTGGAGGTCTTCGGAGTGGGTGATTGGCTCGTCGTCTTGAGGGAGCTCTGACGAGGGCATGATCGTGATCGGTGCGACCCACGCTGGGTTCGCTGGGAAACCACCGATGCGGCGCTTCAGCAGATAGAAGATGCCGAGGAGGATGGCGAAGGCGGCCACACCGCAGAGCATCCAGATCACTGGCGGAAGGATGTCGCGGCCCGTCCCGCCGGTTGGCGAGCCTTCCTGGGCAAAGGCGGGCGCGGCAGAGACGAAAGCCGAGGCGGCGGCGGTTAGCAGGGTGGCGGTGAACCATGAAACGCGCTTCATTTCGATCCCAAGTCTAGGGAGCGAGGTCGCCGGGTCAAGCCATGCGCCAGCGCGTCACACGCCATCGTTTTGCGCTCCGCCATAGACTTTGCGCAGGTCGTTTTTGAGAACTTTACCCATGGTGTTACGGGGCAACTCCTCCACGATCGCGTAATACGCGGGCGCTTTGAAGCTGGCAAGGCGGCTTTTGGTGTAGTCGATCAGCTCTTGTGCGGTCACCGTTTCGCCGGCCTTGGGCACAATGACGGCCTTTACCACCTCGCCCCAATCAACGTCTGGCACGCCGATGACCGCGGCCTCCTCGACCTTTGGGTGTTCTTCGAGGCAGTTCTCAATCTCGCCGGCTGAGATGTTCTCGCCGCCGCGAATGATTAGGTCTTTTTTGCGGCCGGTGATAAACAGATAGCCGCCCTCGTCTATTCGTCCCAGGTCACCGGTGTGCAGCCAACCGTCCATGATCGCGGTGCTGGTGGCGTCGTCCTGTTGGTAGTAGCCCTTCATGACCCGGTCAGAACGGACGCAGATCTCGCCCTCGTCGCCAGCCGGAAGAACTCTGTTGCGTTCGTCCATGATGCCGAGTTCCACATCGGGCATCGGGCGCCCAACAGAGCGCAGGCGGCGCTCCTTGACCTCGGTGTCCGTGCTGAGATCGTGGTCCTCGGCGCTCAAAAAGGTCAGGGTTGAAGTGGACTCGGTTTGGCCATAGGCGTTGACCAGTCCAATGCCTCGCGGCGAGAACACGTCGCAGGCGCGTCGGACCACCTCATAGGGCATCGGCGCGGCGCCGTAGGTGATGCTCTTCATGCTCGAAATGTCGTAGCTATCGAAATTTGCGTCTTCCATGATGCGCTTGAGCATGGTGGGCACGACGAAGGCGTGGGTGGCCTTCTCCTGGTCCGCCGCTTGCAGCCAGAGTTCAGGCGTGAATACGGGCAGAATGACGAGTGTCCGGCCGCTCCAGATGGCGAGCATCATGGCCGTCGCCCCGGCGACATGGAAGAAGGGCGCCGAAACCAGCAGCTTGTCGTGAATTTCGGGATCCGCGGGGTTCTGGTTGGTAACGTAGGCCGTCATATCGCGGTAGGTCAGCTGGACGCCTTTAGGCAGGGCCGTGGTGCCGCTGGTGAAGATCAGGATGGTGGCGTCGTGGTCGTCGATTTCGACCCAGATCTCGTCCTCAGCACCGCTGGCCACAAGCGCGTCGTAATTGACGAAACCATCGGGCGTGCCGGTGTACGCGACGAGGTGCTCAGTGGAAGTGAGCGTTGGCCGGATGCGGTTGACGAGGTCTATATAGCGCTCCGAGACGAAGACCGCGTGGCACTGGCTAACGTTGAGCATGTGCGTCAGCTCTTCGTCCTTTGCGCGGTAGTTCAAGGGCACGAAGGTGACACCCAGCATGGCGCAGGCGTAGTAGGTCAGCACGTAATCGGAGCTGTTCACGGACATAACAGCAACCTTGTGGCCGCGCTCCACGCCAAGTGTTTGGAGGCCGTTCGCGAGCTTCACCACCTGCGGGTACATCTCGCCATAGGTGACGCGCCTGCCACCGCCGCCGACCTCGACGAGCGCCTCGCGGTCCGGCACAACGGCCGACGAGATCTGAAGGAATTCGATGGTGTTCATTAGGGCTCCGTTAGGGACGATGCGCCCGAGCGGGCGTCTGTGGGCCGGATTCTACCGAAAGCGAGCGTCTTGGGCGAACCGAAGCCGCTGGAGCCGGGCTCCGAAAGGTATACTAATCGGCATGACAACCCCGGTCCGCGTTTCGATGGAAGAGTTCCTGGCGATGGAGGAGACGAAGCCCTACCTCGAGCTGATTGACGGCGAGGTAGTGGAGAAAGCTATGCCCAATCGATTCCACGGGAAAATGGTCGCGGCGCTCATTTTTCATCTAATGTCGTATCTTCGGCGCACCCACGAAGGTGAGGTGGTAACCGAAGTTCGGCATCTACAGGGCGGGGAGCAACGCATCTATCTTCCGGACGTGAGTGTGACGCTGAGGGGCCGCTCACCGAAGGCCCAAGGGCGTGGGCCGGTTGAGGTGAGCCCAGATTTCGCGATTGAAGTGCTCTCGCCGGATGACCGAACCGGTCGTGTGCTCGATCGTGTGCAGTTCTACCTCCGCAATGGGGTGCAACTTGTCTGGCTGGTCGATCCGGAGTTGCGTGTCGTCTTCGCTTATCGCCCCGGCGTCGAGGTTGAAGAGCACCGCGCGCCGGACGTCATCGACGCTCAGCCGGTGCTCAAGGAGTTCGCGCTGGACCTCGCCGAGTTGTTTGCCGCACTGGATGACGATGCCGAGTAGCGTCCTGCGCTCTTAGCATTTCGCGGGGGCCAGAGGGTTCGCCCCGTTCCGTTTCGTGCAGATGCCCTTGCTTACATCAACCGTCAGCAGCCCGGCCGAATCGATGTTCAGCGGGTGCCGTTCGAGGTTTGGCGCGTCACTATCGAGCCGCACGCCGGTGACGTCGTAAAGGGCAGAATTGCAATCCTCCCGGAACAGGAAGGTGGTGCCAGCTGCCTTTGCGCTCATCCGCCCAGCATATGTCGTGAGCAGGCCCGGCAACTGAGGATCCGCGAGGGGGATCCGCGTGACGCGGCAGCGGCGTTGGGCGCTCGCGCGATTTGCGGCGTCCAAATCACTCAGTGCAACGAACGAGCTATCTGCCAGCCGCGCGACGTAGATGTTGCGTTCGGCTACGAACTCCACAGCGCCGTTGGCGTATGAGTCAGCGGGGGCGAGTACCAACTCGCCAGAGTTAGCGCCCGACTCAAAGAATCCTATCGCCGCAGCGGCGAGAACGATGACGACACCAACGAACGCCGCCGCTCCCACGCAGCCCAGTGCCACCGGCGGGCGTGGTCCCGTGGGCGTTTCGCGGGTCATGGCCAAAGCGTAGCCGTTGGCGACGATGGTCGCAGCAACTCGGTCGTCAGAAGGCGAGTGGAAGGCGCGCGTGACGTCTTGCGCGAGCGGTTGCAGCCCCAGCAGGCGCGAGCAACTGTTCAATCGCTTTCTTCAGGGAGATGTCCAGGCTGGTCTCGGCGACCGCGTCGATGAGGCCCCAACGCAGCGCGCCCGCCGTATCGATCGGTTCCCCCGAGAGGATCATCTGCGCCGCGACACCCGGCGGGACGGTTCGCGGCAACGTCTGCGTGCCTCCCGCGCTGGGGATGTAGCCCAAGGTGACTTCAGGCAACGCGAATGTCGTTCCCTGAGCCGCAATGCGAATGTCGCAGCAGAGCGGCAGTTCGAGGCCGGCCCCGAAGCAATAGCCTTGCATTGCGGCCACCGTGGCGCAGCGGTGTCCGATGATCTCTCCCCAGAGGTCGCGGTCGTGGCGCGCGTGGCGCGCGTCCATCACCGAAGGCGCAGTGCCGAACTCTGAGATATCGGCGCCGGCACTGAACGCGTCGCCTTCGCCTCGAAAGACAATGACGCGGACACCTGGCGTGTCCCGGCAAGCTGCCAGGTAAGTCCACAGGAGGTCGCGCATCTGCATGTTAATGGCGTTCAGCCGCCCGGGACGGTTGAGCGTGATCGTCGCTACGCCGCGGTCGGCGATTTCGAAGAGGATTGGCTCGGTCACGCTAGAGCCCACGATACACCTGACCCCGCGGTGCGACTCGGTCGATTCGCCCTCGTTCACCGAGACAATCAGTCGTAGGCCACCAACGCGCGCGGATCGCAGGGATTTGCGCACAGCGCTTCAAGCTTCTTGGCGATTCGTTCCTGTGTCGGGCGATCTAGGCGGCGCAGATACCGCGCGGCTCGGAAGAGAGCCAGTTCGAGCTTCAGATCGGCCCAGTTCACCTATCTGCCGCGAGCCTGAACCACTTGAACGGCAACCAACTCTCCTCCGTCAGTTCGTCGGGGTCGGCGTGCAAATTCAGGAAGTCGAACAGATCCTCGGACTCGTCTTCGGTCAGGTCACTGATGGTCCCGAACAGCACTTCCTTGGCGGTCATAACCCGCATTGTACCGCAAGGATGGTGAGTCTGACCCCGAATTGAGGCGTACGCCCTTTGCGGGCCAGCCCGTATACTTTCGTTTCGATGGACGGTGACCCGCTCCTCCGCAAGGCCCAGGCAGACCTCATACTCGAACGCTCTGCAATGCAGCTGCAGCAGCTTTTGCACGAGGCCTGCATCCAGCTGAATCCGTTTCCTCCATTCCCCAATGCACTGTTTACGAACGCTATCGAATGCGACGCGGGGGCAGCGGCCGACCCTGGCCGGGGCTGCGTGGTCGTGGCCCAGGATGGCGAACTGTACGAGTTAGAGATGGGCATCGACCATGAGTCGGTGGAACTGACGGGTTCGTGGGACCCGGTGACGGCTCGTAAGGAGACCTTGAAAAAGCTCGATCTGCTGCCGCGCGATTACCTCATCTACGCCTACAACGGACTGCTCGCCGTCACCGAAGCACTGCTCGAACGGTCCGAGGTGGCGCGATGAAACGGCTGCTCAAACGCGTCATCTTCCTCAGCATTTTGGCTGCTGTGGGCCTGGTGGCCTTCCGTCTGGTTTCTCGACGCCGCGCTGAGCCAGCTGAGCCTTACAGTTGGAGTCCGCCGCCAACGCCGCCGCCAGCCGTGCACGTCGAAGTCCATCCCCCTGAGACCCAGGAAGCCGACCCAACCGGCGAGGTTCCGACGGAGCTCGAAAGCGTAGCTCTTGAAGAAGCGCTTGACGCGCCAACCGCCCCTCCGATCGAGGCTGAAGCCGGACCGCCTGCTGGAGCCGCCCCTGAAGCGGATCCCGCTCAAGATCCCGAGTTCCTCACCAAGTATTTCGACATCTTGGCGGAGACGCCCGACGAAGAGCTGCTCGAGCGTCTGGCTGGAATGGCTGAGCCAGGCCTGGAACTCGTCCCAGAAGCGCCCACGACGCAGGCTCGGCCCTTGTTTACGCCGCCGCCCCCGCCCGAACTCACGCACAAGCCGACGGAGCCGGTGGCGCACTCTCCCGAGAAGCAACGAGAAGCTGCAGATCCGGTGACGAGGCGGGAAGAGCCTGCGGCAGTCGTTGAGCCCGCAACTGCCGCAGAAAGCCCGCCGGATCTGCCCCAATCACTCGAGGCGGCGCTCACCGAGTTGGCTCCCATGCCCATCGTGCCTCCGCCACGCCGCACCGCTGAGTCCTATCTCGATGAGGGCAACGTCTACTTCAACGTTGGCCAGTACCAACTGGCCGTCGAACGTTACAGCACTGCCGTCGAAATGGACCGTGATCTCGTCGCCGCTTACTACAATCGAGCAAACGCCCGCACGCGCTCGGGCGACTTCGAAGCGGCGCTGAGCGACTACGACCGCGCGTTGGTGCTCCAGCCCTTCGACGCCGACGCCCTGAATAACCGTGGGATGCTGCACCTTTACCGCGCAAACTACGCCGATGCTCTCCGCGATTTCAACGCCGCCCTCGTGATCGATCCGGCAGACACGACTGTCATGGTGAACCGCGGCCTTGCGCATCTCCACTCCGGTAACGCGATCAACGCCCTCCAAGACTTCCGGGAAGCCGTGGCCGTGGACAACGAGGACGCGGCGGCCCATTACGGCGCCAGTCAAGCCTCCGCAGTACTTGGCAACACGGACGATGCCCTTCGCTCTGTGTCGCGAGCCCTGGAATTGAATCCCGGCTATGCCCGTGAAGCCGCAGGCGACCCGAACCTCGCCTCGTTGCAGGGCGACGCCGCGTTCCTCAAACTTTTGCGGGACAGCGGCGCGCAATAAGTCACGAACGCCTGCGCGCCTGGGCTGCGAAGAGCCCGTTCCCGACCGCGCGCGCTCACTTCACCCGCGGAGACATCTCGGCAGACCGGCGCCACAGTTCCTGCCCGAGCGGCCTGTTTCTCGGGGGATAGGGGGTATCCTAAAACGGACGAAAGGGAGTTCCGCATGCCTGATCACCATCATGATCCACCCGAGGGACGCTGTTGACGCGCGACGGCGTGCCGGCGCGGCGCCCAGTGGCGAGGCCCATAGGATGCACACCCCATCCCCCCATGGAGATGCCCGCCGTGGCGAGCCAGTCGCCAATCGGGACCGCGCATGCAGGCCACGAAGCGAGCCGAGGAGACGGACAGCCTTCCAACGAGCGGCACGACCACGCTGTGATGATGTCCCCCCCGGCTGCCGCTGCGATGGAACGCCAGATGCGGACTCGCTTCTTGGTCTCATTGGCGCTGACCGCTGCACACCCTGTTGCCAACTCACCACAGATCTGGAGAAACCAAATGAAAGCATTCCTACGCCCCCTCACCGCCTTAGCCGTCCTGATGGTTGCCGTCCTGCTCGCCTCGGCATGCGGTGGAGACGACGACTCCCACGGCATGGGGTCCGGCGGCATGATGAACTCCAGCGCCCCGGCCGGCTCGATCAGAGTGGACCTCACCAACTGGGCGGTCGGCCCAGCGCAATCTGAGGTGAAGGCCGGGAGCGTCACCTTCTGGGCGGTCCACGATATGGGCCACGCGCACGCCACCGGCGAGGGCGGCGCCACGCATGACCTGCAAGTGATGAAGAAAGGAGCCGACGGCGGACTCGAACTGATCGGACAGGTGCAGGGACTGACGATGGGCCAGGCCAAAGCGCTTTCGCTGAACCTCACCCCGGGCGATTACGAGCTTTCGTGCAATGTGGTCGAGCAAATCGCGGGGAAGATGGTTAGCCACTATCAAAAGGGCATGGTCACCACCTTCAAAGTGACCAGCTGACGGGTCATGTGGCCGCTGCACGGACAGAAGCACCCTAAGTTCCGGCCATTCGACCGTGCATCGGTAGGTGGGCTGACGGAACAATGCAGGCATGATGATCATTGGCACCCAACGGACCGCTGGGCGAAGCACCGTGTCTTACGGTAGCTTGCCCCGCCCTGCACATATTTCGCAGCCACCACGCGCCCGGATCTAACCGATGCCAAAAGGTAAGAACCAATCGCGTCGCGTCCCAATCCGCGCGCGGCGGGCAACAGCCTCCGGCGCAACACGAAAGTCAATCGGTATGTCCACAATCGTCGGAGCGACGGCGCTCGTGGTTGTTGGGGTGGCAGCGGTGGTAGCGATCTCGCTCTTCCGCTCCAAGGATGATCCGAAGGCCAACGAATACGACAGCGCGATCAGTTCGGCGATCGGCGCAATCCGGTCGGTACCGGCTGATGGCTTCACGCTTGGTAGTGCCGCTGCACCGCTCGAGCTCGAGATGTTCGAAGACTTTCAGTGCCCGTTCTGCGTGGCTTTCACGGCCACGGATGAATCGGTGCTGATTGAAGAGTATGTGAAGGCTGGCAAGTTGCGCCTGACGTTCAGCAACTTCCCCATACTCGGCAACGAATCGGTGCTTGCAGCAAGTGGCTCCGTGTGCGCTGAGAACCAGAACGCAGCCTGGCCGTTCGGACTGGAACTGTTTCGGCAGCAGGCAGCAGCAGGACAATCGGGACAGGAGCGGCTCGATGTTGGGCGCTTTACGAGTCAATCGCTAACCAAAACCGCTGGCAGTCTAGGGATGAACGAGGCCGATTTCGGCCGCTGCCTCGGCGGGTCTGAAGCACTGGCGACTGTGCAGGCCCAACATGACCGGGGAACGGCACTGGGAGTCGCCGGAACGCCCAGCTTCACGCTCAACGGAAAACCAATTCAGACGCCGAGCGGCGCCGCCGGGTGGAGGGCTCTGCTCAACTCAGCGCTCGGCTCCGCAACCCCGTGACTTTGGCGGGGGCCACCGTAACGCGCATTCTGCCGGTGGCGGCGGCAGTGCTGGCTTTCGTGGGACTAGCCGTTGCTGGCTATCTCGCATTCGAAAACTTGCAGGGCAACACCGGCGTGTGCGTTGGCGTTCACGGCTGCAGCACGGTCCAAAACAGCCGCTACGGGAAGATCCTCGGCGTGCCTATTTCGGTGCCGGGAATGCTGCTCTACGCAGCATTGCTGGTTGCAGCGGTGCTATTCTTTCGCACACCGGCCCGACGGCCGGATGTTGCACTCGCCGGATTCCTGGGTTCCGTCGCCGGCCTGATGATGTCCGGATACCTGACTTATCTGGAGGCGTTCGTACTGGATGCCTGGTGCTCGTACTGCATCGCCTCGGCGCTTCTGATGGTTGGGCTTTTCGTCACCTGGACGGCGCTGCTGGCGACAGCGATGCGGACGACCTCCCATGACTGACTCTCAAGGGAAACGGCCGTCGAGGGATTCTGGCTTTTCCTAAATCGCCAAAAACTCGCGGACGGCGGTTGAGAACGCCTCCGGTTGGTGGAGCGGCACCTGGTGGCCGGCGCCCGCGATTTCGATGAACCGCCCGTTTGGCAGACGCTCGACCATCTGCTCAGCGATCTCGCGCGAAAGCACCTTGCTCTTTTCGGCGCGGATGACGAGCGTGGGGCACTTGATGTGTTCGAGGCTCTCCCAGAGGTAGGGGATCTCGGCGATCGCGCCGCGGCCCGTCGCCTCGTGGATCGCGGGGTCGAAGCGAAAGACGAGTTGGCCGCTGGCCGCATCGAGGATCAGAGAGGCGCCAATCTGGCGTTCGAGGAACTCTTTGGGCTTGCCCGGGTAGAGCGCGGCGAAGTGTTCGAGCGCCTCGCTATCGTTGGCGAAGCCGGGAGCCTTGCGCGATTCACCTGTGGTCTTGCGGATGCCGCGTGCGCCCGCCTCGGCCATCTGCGGGCCCATATCGGCGAGAACCAGGTGCTTCAGGCGGTGGCTGTGGTCGCGCGCGTAGGACATCGCTACGCGGCTGCCGATGCTGTGCGCCACGAGGTCGAAAGCTTCGAAGTCCATCTCCTGGACGAAGCCCCGCAGGTCCATGGCGAACGCCCACACGAGGTAGCCGCCCGGCGCGTGCTCGCTTTCGCCGTGGCCGCGCAGGTCAGGCGCGTAGACACCGTAGTCGCCGCTAAAGCGTTCGGCGATGTGCTCCCAGTAGCGGGCGTTGTTCATCAAGCCGTGGAGGAAGACCACCGGTTCGCTTTCGCGCGCGCCCCAGCGGATGTAGTGATGGCGCAGGCCATGGATGGTGAGGTAGCCGTCCTCGCCGGGCAGGTGCTGAGGGCTGAGCGCCGAGTGCTGAGTCAATCCCGCCTCCATCTGGTGGCCCATTGTCGATTGGCGCGCGCCGATTGTCGATGAGAGCGAGATCACCGGTCACCCGCCTCCGGTCCTCGAGTTTCGGGGTGTCGGAGTGTCGGGGTGTCGGGTGTCGGAGATCGAGATGTGCACGCTTGATGGACTCTGCCTGGCATGCAGCGCTTCGCGCTCTCCGCGTTGCCCTCGCGCGGTCCCCCGGGCTACTATGTCTCCTAATACCGCTTGGCCGCTCATATCAAGATGGGGTAGAGGGACCGGCCCTTTGAAACCCCGGCAACCTGTCAGCATTGGATAAGGTGCCAACTCCGGCCTCCCGACGCGTCGGGAGAAAGATGCGAGCGACTTCGCTCCACCGGCCCACGCGGATTTGAGGAGAGACACGAATGGTTTCCTTCCCGGGCCGCATGGTCATGCTTTAGCCCCTCATCGAAGGGGCTCCCCGTATCCACCACGTCATTCCCGGGCTGCCAGTTGGCCTTTCTCCGGAAAGCATCGGCTTTGTGGCCCCGGCATCGCCGCCAATTGCGGCATACGGAGAAGAGCATGAGTTTCGCCACTAACCTGCGCTGTCGTGAGTGTCATCGTGAATACCCACTCGCGGCCCTGAACGTTTGCGAGTTCTGTTTCGGGCCTGTCGAAGTGACCTACGACTACGCCGGCATCAAGAAAAACGTGACCCGCCAGTCTATCCAGCGGGGGCCTGCCAGCCTCTGGCGCTACAAGGACTTTCTGCCCTGCGACGCCGATGCCGCGATCGATATCGGCGCCGGCTACACGCCCCTGGTGCGCGCCAAGAACCTGGGCAAAGCGCTCGGGTTGAACAACCTCTACATCAAGAACGACACCACGAACCCCACCTGGTCCTTCAAAGACCGTGTGGTTGCCGTGGCCAGCACTCGAGCGCGCGAACTTGGCTACGAAAAGCTGGCCTGCGCGAGTACCGGCAACCTGGCGAACAGCGTGAGCGCGCACGCCGCGGCGGCCGGCATGGAGGCTGTGGTCTTCATCCCGCACGACTTGGAGCAGGGGAAGATCGTTGGCTCGAGCATCTACGGGCCGACGCTGGTGAAGGTGCGCGGCAACTACGACGCGGTGAATCGCCTTTGTGCCGAACTGGCCGGCTCGTACAACTGGGCCTTCGTGAACGTCAACGTGCGGCCGTACTACTCGGAAGGTTCGAAGACGCTTGCCTTCGAAGTGGCCGAACAGCTGGGTTGGCGCGCGCCAGACCACTGCGTTGTGCCGATCGCAAGCGGATCGCTCTTCGTGAAGATCCGCAAAGGTTTCCAGGAGTTCGCCAAGGCCGGCCTGATCGAGGAGAAAGCGACGCGCATGAGCGGCGCACAGGCCACTGGCTGCTCGCCTGTGGCCGTGGCCTGGCAGGAAGGCACGATGAACTTCCGCCCCCAACGCCCGAACACGATCGCGAAGTCGCTGGCCATCGGGAACCCGGCGGACGGTTACTACAGCCTCGTCCAGCTGAAGGAGACGAACGGCGCCTGCGGCATGGTGGACGACGACGAAATTGTCGCCGGAATGAGGCTGCTGGCCGAAACCGAGGGTATCTTCGGCGAGACGGCTGGGGGTGTGACCGTCGCTTCGCTCAAGCAGCTGGCGGCACAGGGTAGAATTGGTGCGGACGAACTGACGGTGGCGTTCATCACTGGTGCGGGCTTCAAAACGCTGGAGGCTGTCTCCGGCGCGCTCAACCCGCCGCTGGAGATCGAGCCGAACGTCGAAAGTTTCGAAGAAGCGTACCGGGGCCTGGTCCCGGCACAGGGAGTAGCGTAATGGCCGTGCGACGCGTCAAGTTTACCTTCCCGGAAGAGCAGATCCGGGAGCCACTCATCTACAACCTTGGCCACGAATTCCACGTCATAACCAACGTGCGGATGGCTGATGTTGACGAAAAAACCGGCTGGGTGCTGCTCGAACTCGAAGGCGAGAGCGACGAGATCGACCGCAGCCTGGCCTGGGCGCAAGGCAAAGGCGTCCGTGTAGACCCTGTATCCGGAGACGTAGTCGAAGGATAGGCAGGACGCAGGCTGAGGACTCAGTCCCGGCACACTAAGCACTAGGCACTAAGCACTTTCGGACACCCACACTTTCAGACTGGAGCACTCCATGGCAATCACCGTGCGCATCCCCCAACCGCTGCGAAGCCTCACCGGCGACCTCTCATCCGTCACGGGCGACGGCTCAACGCTCGATGGCTGCCTCGCGGACCTCGAAACGAAGTACCCCGGCATCAAAGCTCGCGTGATGGACGAAAGCGGCCAACTCCGCCGCTTCGTGAACATCTACGTCAACGGCGACGACGTGCGTTTCATCGACGGCCTCGGCACGCCGCTGAAGGATGGCGACGAGGTGAGCATCGTGCCGGCAGTGGCCGGCGGCTCCTAACCTCGCGGCAGACAACAAGAAGCCCCCGCCTTGACGGGGGCTTCTTGGGGTTGTGCGAGTTGCGCCCTAGAAGATGTTCTTTTGCGGGTCGCTCGGCTGTACTGGCGGGACGTTCGCTGCCGGCGCGGCAGGCTCCATCGGCGGCGTCTCAATCTGGATGGTGGTGACATTCTTCTTCGGGTCGTCTTCGTCCTTAACGGCCTTGCGGAACTCCTTGATGGAGCTGCCAAGTTCCTTGCCAAGCCCGCTGATCTTCCCCACTCCGAAGAGGAGGATAACGATGAGGGCGATAATCCCGAGTTCAAGTGGGCCGAGTGAACCGAACATAAGCTTCTCTCTTTCGCCAGCCGAACACGGTGGCGTCGCGATCAGGATACAGGATAGCGCCCACCCGCGAATGTGCCATTTACCTGAAGAATACATGCCTCTGGGCGGGACCGTCATGAGGAACCGTGGCGTGAAGTACCATGCTTCTCCGTATTTGGAGGGCAGGTGACCGCAATACTCGAAAAAGACGACCTCATCCGCTACGTGGCGAGCGTCCACGGCCGTACGTACGAGGCGATCGTGCTGCTCGAGGACGAAGCGCTCGCATGGCGCCCGTCTCCTGCCGAGTTCACAGCCGGTGAACTTGTGTTGCACATCATCAACATACGGTTGATGAACCTCGAAGCCGTCCAGCAGAAGCGCCAACGCTATCGCGGCCACGATGTGCCCGTTGGTACGACTGGCCACGACCTTCGAAACCTGAGCCTTCGGAGCGGCAAGAAGGTCATCGCTGGGCTCGTCGATGCGGACTTCGCGGTGCCTGTGCCGAACACTACGTTCGGATCTTCGCCCGCCTGGGAGCGCGTCATTGGCGGCTTCATCGAACACGAGGTGCACCATCGCAGCCAGCTATGCAGCTACCTGACGGCGATCGGCATCGCCGCCCCGCCGCTGTACGGGCTGCACGCGGAGGCACTGCCGCGGTAGGTCGAGCGCTCCTCCCGTTTTAGAACGGTATCCCCTTCAGGTTCATCGTGCCCTTTAGTGCGGCGATTTCGCCTGCGTGGAAGGAGACGTGGTTGAGGGCGATGATGCCGACCGTGAGGAGGCCTTTCATCGTGTTGCCGTTTCCCATGTCCACATCGCGGCCCATCGACTCGGGCGAGAACTCGGCGACGGCTAACTCGGTGCGCGTGAAGACTGCTTGGGCGTATTCGAGGAACGGCGCCAACTCGAGGTTCACTCCGCGGGCCCATTCTTGGGTCACGAACGGGCCCGTTGGTGCGGCGAGGCCGATCTTCTTGTCGTAGCCTTTGCCGGCGTAAAGCAGACCCTCACCCATCGCCTTGCTGACGAGCCAGTCTTCATCGAGCACCACGTGGGCCAGTGTCGCGCCGATGGAATTCGCGGTGCCCGGTGGTTGGATGGTGACCATCTCCTGCGGCAAACCGCCGACAGCCGAGTTCAAGATGCGGTGCGCCCCGGTGATCTGTTGGGTGAGTAGCGTCCTGGCGTCCATGCGACCTCCCTGGTGTGTGGCGGCGAAGTTTAGCACATGCGTCCTAAATGCCGAGCACTTTATGCCTTTGAAAGCCCGTTGCGTCTACGTTCCCTCCATGACCACCCGAACCACGGCGCCTCGCTACCTGTTCGAGCGCGAACTTGGTCACGGCGGCTTCGGCAGCGTCGTGCTCGCGACGGACTTCGTCCTCGGCCGTCGCGTTGCCTTGAAGTCACTGCGTGGGAGCGACAGCGGGGCGCTGGCAGCTGAGGCGCGGGTGCTTGCTGCCCTTCGCCACCCGAACATTGTGCAGGTGTACGACCTGACCACGATCGAGGGCGAGCCCTACCTCGTGTTGGAATTCATCGACGGGCAATCTGTGCGCGAACTGCTCGAAAAGGGATCAATCCCGCCGAAAGAGGCCGTCCGTCACGCTCGGGCAGTCGCTGCGGCGCTGACGTATGCGCACGCCGCCGGCGTGGTCCACAACGACGTGAAGCCGGAGAACATCCTGGTTGTGAAGGGTGGCGCCGCGCTGCTCACGGATTTCGGGGTGGCGAGTTCGCCGCAGGCCGCCACTCTGCTGCCCGGCGAAGCTGAGTCGATCGTCGGTTCGTTGCCGTATATCGCCCCCGAGGTTATTCAGGGCGCCGCGCCTGGCGCTCAGTCGGATCTCTACGCGCTGGCAGCCACTCTCTACGAGATGCTTTCTGGCGCTCCGCCGTTCGCGGGCCCCGGTGCAGCAGGTATGGCTCAGCGATTGGCCGGCCCGCCCCCGCGCGTGGTGATCGCCGAGCCGAGGTGGAGTGGTTTGGCAGACGTCCTTGAACGCGCCCTGGCGCCGTTGCCAATAGACCGGTACCCGGACATTCAAGCCTTTATGGCTGCCCTGAACAGCGTTTCGAACCGTACCCTCCAGGCGGCACTGTTCGCAGCGCCGGCGCCCAGTCCGGCCAAAACGCTCCAGTCACCGCGCCGTAGGCGGATGGCGGTCGGCGCCGCAATCGCCGTCTTTGGATTGGTGCTCGTCGGGGCGGCCGCAGTGTTCGTCGGCCAGCGCCCCGGCGGGGCAGACGCAACCAGCCTCCGGGGCCTGGTCGATGGGACGCCAACGGGGACCGTAAACACTGGTTCGGACGGGACGGCCACCGATCCTGCTACGACACCCGCCCTTGAGCAGCCGACTGCCGCCCCGGCCGCGACCGTTCCCGATGCACCTTCAAACCCCCGCGATATCTTTCCGGGCTTCGCTAAAGGCAATGGAAAGAGTGAGGGCAAGGGCAAGAAAGACTGAGGCGAGTTCGTTCGCTGCGCCCCGCCAAAGGTCTGAGGCCGGCGAGCGGCGAACGGTGCAAACTGTGGGGTATGGCCGTTTCGCAGCCCGCCGCGCGCCTCCTCGATGCTGAACACCGCAGCCTGACGATCGGGCTGGTCCTCACCGTGACCCTCGTCGCTTTCGAAGCGCTCGCTGTGGCAACGGTAATGCCCGTTGCGCGGGATGACTTGGGGGGTCTGCGGTTCTACGCTTGGGCGTTCAGCGCCTTCCTCCTCGCCAGCCTGACCTCCATCACCTGGGCTGGAGCCGAATGCGACCGCACCGGTCCGGCAAGGCCGCTCGCAGTCGCGCTCGTGCTCTTCGGCGTGGGCCTTACCATCGCCGGCGCTGCACCGGACATGCCAGTGCTAGTCCTTGGACGCGCGGTGCAGGGGTTCGGCGCTGGGGCGCTCACCTCGGTCGCCTATGTCTCCATTGGACGTGGTTTTGGCGAAGACCTGCGTCCCCGCATGTTCGCGGTCCTCTCCAGCGCCTGGGTGATCCCCGGCCTCGCTGGGCCAGCGCTTGCCGCTGCAATAGCCGAATTCGTGGGCTGGCGAGCGGTCTTCGCGGGGCTGCTGCCGTTGCTTGCCGTCGCCGCGTACCTGGTCCTTCCCTCGCTTTCGAAGCTTGGCCCGCCAGCGAGCGGCACGCCGCGAGGCGACACCGGACAGCGCCTCCGCCGCGCCTTTCGCCTGACTACGGGCGTCGGGCTTGTACTGGGCGGGGTGTCGTCGCCGTCCATCCTCTTTGGAGTGGTGCTCGTGCCGCTCGGACTGCTCATCGCTGTGCCTTCTTTCCTGAATCTCGTCCCCGAAGGCACGGTTAGTCTCAAGCGAGGGTCTTCCGCCGCCGTCGCGGGCATGGGCCTGCTCAACCTCGCCTTTTTTGGCAGCGAGACATTCATCCCGCTGGCGTTCAAAGAGATTCGTGGCGAATCCACGCTCGTCTCTGGCCTGGTGTTGACGGCCGCAACCCTCAGTTGGACGGCGGGGGCGTGGGCCGCCGAGAGGCTTGGACGTCGCATGGACCGCAGCACACTGGCCCGGCCGGGCGCGCTGGTGCTCGCGCTGGGCATCGCCGGCGTAAGTACGACGGTGGTTCCCGCCGTGCCTGTTGCCTTTGTAGCCCTCTCGTGGGCGGTTGCCGGGTTCGGCATCGGATTGGCCTACAGCACCTTCTCGCTCGTTGTGCTCGCCAGCGCTGAAGCGGGTAGCGAAGGCGCGGCGGCCTCCGGCATGAAGCTCGCCGAGGTGCTGGGCAGCGCCGTCGGCATCGGGCTTGGCGGCGCGCTCATCGCCGCCGGTGAAGCGGCTGGCCACAACGAATTGGCGACGTTCGGGGTCTTCGTCTTCACCGCGCTAGGTTCTCTCCTTTGCGCCTTCGCCGGGTCTCGCTTGATTCTGCGGCGTGCTGCCAGCGCCACCGATTCATCGAACGCCCAGGCTGGTTCAATCCCACTCACGGAGCATATCTGATGATCACGATCGATGAGACTCTCGAACGATTGGCCAGCTGCGGGGCTGAGTTCCGCGGCGGCCTTTCGAACCACGGCCCAATGGCGGCAGACGCGCTCATCGCGCTCGGTCGCAGCGAAGCCGTTGCGCCGTGGGTCGAACGCTACATCACGCGCCTCGATGAACGCGCCCGGCCCTCGGCACGCATCGAACCCGCGGAATGGCGCGAAGCCCTCGGCGATTACAGCCGTCTGGGAGATTGGGAGCAGGTGTTCGAACGCGAACTGGCCGAGCAGCCGTGGCAGGCGGTGCTGGCTGAGTGGACTCCGCGGTTGGCGGCCGGATTCCTTGCTGGAGCAACGCACGGGATGCTTCGCGCCGCGCACGCGGTCCGCGGCCTCTCGAGCGGCGAATCGCCCGCGCGCGTTACCGAACTTGGTCGCGGGCTGGCGTACTGGGCGGCGCGCTACTATGCCCTGCCCGCGGCGCCCTCGGAACGGGCGGTTTCGCTTCCCGATGCGCTCAGTACCGTGCCGGTCGTCCCGCTTGAAGAGCGCAAGCCGGCGCGATTCATCACGCAGGCCGTGGCCCAGCTTGCCGATCGCGCTGACTTCGCGGCCACGGCGAACGCGCTCGACGTTTCAGGGGATGTGAGCGAACTGCTCTCCGAATTCACGGCTACGTTCGCACGGCTCTACCTCGAAAATGCGGTCAACGCGCCGATCGCGTTCATCCACGGCGTCACCGCGCCAAGCGCTATCCGTATGCTCGCGCCGCACGTCTCTCCCGAGACCACACGCGATCTCGTGCGCTACGGCTGGCAGGCGGGCGCGGCATTCATCGCAGTCTATTCGCAACCCAACCCGCCCGCGGTTCCCGATTCGGTCGAAGTGACCGAGAACGACCTCATCGACCGCGCGGTGGCGAGCGGCGACGAGCACGCCATCAAGTTCACCGAGGCTTGCCTACGCGAGCACCGTATTCGCCCCAACGCGATCTATCTGGCCGCAGCGGCGGATGTGAGCGCGCGCCTGAGGGCCTGAGGGCCTGAGGGCCTGAGCGGGTGACGTTAGCGCGGCACGAGCCCGGCGCAGCGAGCAACTGGACTGACTTACCACCGCTACGCCTGGCCCTATACGAAACGCCCGCTCGTACGCAAAACTGTGTCGGATTTCGTCGCCAACCTGGACCGCTTCAATAAAGTGGCCGACGACGCTCCCGGCTTCGTCTGGCGCCACCAGGAAGCCGACGGCAACTCCACAAGCATTCGCATTCGCGACGACGACCGGCTGATTAACAACTTCAGCGTTTGGGAATCGGTGGAGGCATTGTTCGAATACGCCTTCCACAGCGACCACGTGGAGATGTTCCGCCGGCGTAACGAATGGTTCCCCACGAAGCGCAGCCTTACGCGGTCCTCTGGTGGGTACCGGCAGGCCATACGCCGACGATCGAAGAGGCGGGAAAGCGTTTGGCGCAGTTGGGCGCAATGGTCCAACCGCCGAGGCCTTTACGTTAAAGACGCGCTTCGCGGCCCCGGGGGCCTAGCCGGGATCCGGAGACACGTCTTCGATCCAGAGCATCGTCTCGGGGTAGGCCGAAGCCACAGCGTCATATAGCCGGCGATCGGCCGTCACCAGCCGGCAGCGCTCCTGCAGCGCCAACGCCACGTAAAGCGAATCGTAAATCGAGCGGTTGAATCTGAGAGCAATGGACATTGCTCCGGTGAGCAGATTGACGCTGGGCACCTCTCTCACCGGAACCTCAATTATGTCGGCAAGCTGACCCTCGAGGTTCTCGACTAGCACATCGCCCGCGCGGACCTTCTTTCGTAGCGCCGAGGCAAGTTCCAGCCGAAAGTGATGCGGCGCCAACAACAACTGTCTGCTCTCGAGGACGTTGACGGCGTGCCCCTGGTGGACTTCGAAGACGAACCACTTCAACGCCACCGATGCGTCGACGACCAGTGTCACCATTCGCGTCCGTAGTCAGTATCGCGATCTTCCCGGATCAGATCTGTGCTGTCGGTCTTTTGGGGTCCGTTTGTCTCGCGCCAGGCAGCGGCCCGGCGGGCAAACTCCAGGCGATTGCGGTGAGCGTATGCCTCCGCCTCAATGATCGTTTTTAACTCGGACTGTAGCGAGCGACCGTTGCGCTTCGCCTGGGCCCGCAACTCTTCAAGAGCTTCCTTAGCGACATCGCGGATGAGAACGTCCGGCATCGGGCTTACCTCAACAGTGATATCACAATGGTATCACACGTTGAACCGCAGCTAGATAATCACCGGCTCCTCCACGCACGCCTTCAATCCATTCCCTTCGAGCCCCAGGTTGCGGTCCGAAATTTTCCCAAGCATGGGCGCGAAGAGCTTCGACATGAAGCCGCTGTATTCGATGCTGAGCGTCAGCTTCGTGCCGCCACTGGACGGCTCGATAACGTGGTTGGCGAACGAATGGACTCCGCGCACGTTGCTCTCCCAGGCGAACTGTGAGCCCTCGGAGTACTGGGTGACGATCCACTTGGCGGCTGGCGCGCCCTTCACCCAGAGCTTCGCTCGGAGGCCCTTGGCGAGCGTCTTCTCCCCCGGGAAGTCAATCCGTTCGAACGTTGGTCCCCAATCGGGATAGTTCTCGACATCGGACAGCACCGCCCAGACGGCCTCGATTGGGGCGGCGATCTGAAAGGATTGTGAATAGCGCACAGCTCAACTCCTTGACCAGACGAAGCTCGCATGTCCCCGTGGTTACAACGTAGCTTCATGGCGCCGGCCCTTCTGTGGCGAAAGTCACGGGCAACCTGTCAAACGCGCTCGCCAACGGCGAGGCGGTGGCCGTCCGGATCCTCAACGACGAAGTCGCGAATGCCCCACGGCTCGAGTTTCAACGGCGCCACGATCGTTGCTCCGGCCGCTTCGCATCGCGCGAGCAGCGTTTCGACGCCAGTGACGTACAGATACGCGCCGCCCGGCTGGGGGCTGGCGAGTGTGACGAGCGCCAGTTCGGCGCCGCCGCCCTTCATTAGCGCGAAACCGTGGTCATCCATCCGCGCCGCCACTTCGAACCCGATCACGTCGCGGTAGAACGTGATCGCCCGATCGAGGTCTTCGACTGGGAGGTTCGGGCGCATGGCAACCAACTCGATGTCGCTCATCGCAAGCCTCAGTTCACGCGCCGGGCGACGCCCTTCCAGAACTCCTCGCGGATCACGAACTTCTGGAGCTTGCCCGTGGCGGTGCGGGGGAGCGATTCGACGAAATCCACGGACGTAGGGCAGCGGAAATGCGCCAGGTGCTGGCGGCTGAACTCCAGGATCTCCTGTTCAGTGGCAGACGTTCCCTCGCGAAGTACAACCAACGCCTTCGGTGTCTCGCCCCACTTCTCGCTGGGCACCCCGATGACCGCGCATTCGAGCACCGCGGGGTGCTTGTAGAGCGCTGCTTCCACCTCTGGCGAAGAGATGTTTTCGCCGCCAGAGATGATCACGTCCTTCTTGCGGTCGACGATGTTCACGTTGCCGAATTCGTCCCAGACTCCCAGGTCGCCACTGTGGAAGTAACCGCCGTAGATCGCATTCGCGGTCTCTTCTGGCTGCTCCCAGTAGCCCTTGAGGACGACATTCGAGCGGCAGCAGACTTCGCCGATCGTTTCGTTGTCCATCGGCACGGGCTTACCATCATCATCCAACACCTGGATATCGACGCCGATCGCTTCGCCCCCGGCGCGCGCCCGGCGCGAGTAATCCTGGCCATCTGGGTTATGAAAGTCGGGCTCGGACACAGTGATGATCGGAGCGGTCTCGGTGAGGCCGTAGATCTCGATGAACTCCCAACCGAT
The DNA here is from genome assembly GCA_038323265.1 of Tepidiformales bacterium. Taxonomy (GTDB): domain Bacteria; phylum Chloroflexota; class Dehalococcoidia; order Tepidiformales; family Tepidiformaceae; genus PNKC01. Next base: position 8,742 of record JBBQGT010000024.1, on the reverse strand, counting down.
CTCCTTCTCCAGCCGTTCGATGAAGGCTGCGGGCGGCGGCGCGCCAGCAACCACGAAGCGCGGCTTTGTCTGGATGTTGTGCTTCGCGCCATCGGTGTAGTTGAGGATGGTGCTGAGGACGGCCGGCGCCATGCACGCGAAAGTGACCTTCTCTTCTCCGATCAAGCGATAGATCTCGCTGCCCACGACGGCGCGCAGGACGACGTGCGTGGCGCCCATGGCGGTCAGCGCGAAAGGCCCGCCCCAGCCGTTGGCGTGGAACATGGGCAGCGTCCACAGTTCGACATCCTCGTGCCGGATGCGAAGGTGAGCGATGAAGTTGTAAGCGTTGATGTAGCAGTTGCGGTGCGTCAGCATCACGCCCTTGGGCCGCGCCGTGGTGCCCGAGGTGTAGTTGATCGAGGTCGTGTCGTTCTCGTCCTGCTCCACTTCCGGCGTTGCACTCGTGGGTTCGTTCGTTACGAGTTGATCCCAGTCGGTCCAGCCGGCAGGCGTGGATGGGTTCGAAGCCGGGTCGGCCACGATCCAGTTGGTAACCGTCTTCAGGTTGGAGCGAATTTCATCGACGACCCTGGTGTATTCGTAGTCGACGAGCACCGTGGTCACGCCGGCGTGGTTGATGATGTACTCATGGTCGCTGGCTACCAGGCGGTAGTTGAGCGGCACCAGGATCGCTCCGAGTTGGGTGACGCCGTAGTAACTTTCCAGGAAGTAGTGCGAGTTTGGGCTGAGGATGCAGACGCGCTCACCTTTCTTCACACCGAGGCGCGTGAGCGCGTGCGCGAGCTGGTTGACGCGGCCCTGGAAATCGCGGTAGTTGATGCGCAGGTCGCCATCGACGATTGCCGTCTTGTTCGGGTAGAGCTTGGCGGCGCGGCGCAGGAAGTCGTTAATGAGCAGTGGTACTTCCACGAAGAATCCCCTCCAACAAGGCGAACGAAAATGGCGTCCCGATTCTAGCAGGATGAGCGCAGGCCGGTCAGATGTTCGCGGCGAGCCTCAGCGTGTACCAGGCGCAGCCAACTCAGACAGGAGCCGTTCGGTCGAATCGGCGATCTCGGCGACTGCCGCTTCGAAGGCGGCGGTGTTCGCCCGGGAGGGAGCGCGGAAGCCGCTTAGCTTGCGGACGTATTGCAGGGCGGCGGCCCGGACGTCGTCGGGGGTCGCTGGCGGCTCGGCGTTCCTCAAGGTTTTGATGCTTCGGCACATTGGCGTCTCCTGTAAATCTGGATGAGGGCGTTTTTGCGAGAGTCCATTTTTTACCGGATACGCGGCGATGCAAAGCGGCACTTTTGCGGTGCTTTCCGCGCCTCGCTATGCTCGGGCCCACAGATGGAGGCAGCGCCGTGACATTCGAACAGATCCTGGTAGAACAGCGTGGCCGGGTGGCCGTGATTACCCTCAACCGGCCCGAAAAGTTAAACGCCTGGACACCGCGGATGATGATCGAGATGCGCGAGGCCATGCAGGCGGCCGCGGACGACCGCCAGACGGGCGCCATCGTCCTCACGGGCGCTGGCCGGGCCTTCTGTGCGGGCGCAGACATCGACGCCGTATTTCGAAAAAACAGCGACGATCGCGAAACCGGCGCCGCCGATGACCAGCCAGCGATGGCCACGAGGACCAACTGGGTGAGCTTCCTGCGCAACTTGCCCAAGCCGACGATCGCCGCGGTCAACGGCGTGGCCGTGGGCATTGGCGTTACGCAGGTGCTACCCATGGACTTCCGGCTGGCGGCCGAAGAGGCGCGCTTCGGGATGTTCTTCGTGAAAATGGGGCTGGTGCCGGAACTGGCAAGCTCGGCACTGCTGCCGCAAATGGTCGGCCAGGCACGAGCACTCGATTGGTGCCTTAGCGGGCGGATGATCGGGGCAGGCGAGGCAAAGGATGCTGGCATGGTCTCTGAGGTCGTGCCTGCGGCGAGCCTGCTGGACCGCGCCGTGGCGCTCGGTGAGCAGCTGTCCGGCCAGTCAGCGTTCGCAATGACCAAGATTCGCCAACTGGTGATCGAAAACACCAGCGAGCGAGACCTGGACGTAGCGATGGGGCGCGAAGGAAAGGCGCTCAACGCGGCCTACGCATCGTGGGAGCACCGCGAGGCGATCGATGCGTTCCTCGGCAAGCGCGCTGCGGACTTTGGCAAGTCTGAACCGACGCGCGTTGAGTAACGGTGCAATCGCACTTCATCCAGACGCGTGACCTGCGGATGCACTACCTGCAGGAGGGTTCCGGCGAGCCTGTGATTTTCATTCACGGCTTCCCGGAGACCTCATACGAGTGGCGCCACCAGTTCGCGGCGCTTTCCGGGCAGTACGCCTGCTTTGCGCCGGACACCCGCGGCTTCGGTCAGACTGAGAAGCCCGGCCAGCGCGTCACACGCCAGATCCTTGCGCGGGACATCGTCAACTTCATGGACGCGCTGGGCATCGAACGGGCAAACGTGGTGGCGCACGATTGGGGCGGGATCATCGCCTTCAAGCTGGCGGTCGACTGGAGCGAGCGGATCACACGCCTCGCACTGCTCGACACACTTTGCACCGTTTGGTCTCCGGGCGGCGTACACGGCTACTGGTTCAAAGCCGAGCCGTACCCGGAAGACTTCTTCGCCGAGCACCACGCCGGATTCATCGAGACGGTGTTCGGCGCCACCCCCAGTAAAGAACTGCCCGGACGCCCCTTTTCACCATGGCGGGCCGCGGCGCGCCAGGGCGGTTGGCGCCTCGACGCTGAGTCGATCGCGCACTATCAGAAGGCTTTTGCGGACCCGCTGAGCCACCTGCACGCGATCTCGTACTACCGAGACGCCTTGCCTTTTCACGTCGTCCACCCAGAAGAATCGGCCGGCCACGGCGAACGGTTCGAGTACCTCAACCCGAATCGCGTCGCCGGGATGTGGAATCATCCGGAAGGGCTCGAGCAGCACCCGCTCTACCAGCAGTTCATGGATTACGGCCCTGAGGACCGTCACAAGACGTTCGCGAAGCCGACGCTCTGGATGTTCGGCAACTACCTCTCGCGTTCGCGCGGCACGGGCTCCGCGCGGCTAGCCAAAATTCCGTCCGGTAATCCGTTCGCCGACCAGTTCAGCCGCTACTTCCCAGACCTTCGGGCGCGACAGGTTAATGCCGGGCACTTCTTCCCGGAGGAGGCACCGCGAGAGACGAATGAGACGCTGGAGGCATTCTTGGGCGGCGTGATCTGAGTTCAGCGAGACCGATGAGTGATTCGACCTCAAGTGAACGAACATTCAGATGCCGTAAGCGGATGAGCGGCGTACCATCGCCGCTCATCCCTCACATCGGACGCTTCTTCTATGACGATCATCGAAACCAACCGCCCTCAGGCCCCGAACCTCAACGACCCCGGGATCTTCAAGAGCAACGAAGCCCACGAGATCTTCCGTATGCTTCGCCGCGAAGACCCGGTCTTCTGGAACGAAGGCGGTGAAAACTGGAACGGCTTCTGGGCGCTGACAAAGTACGAAGACATCCTCTACGTCTCGCGCAACCCGGAACTGTTCATTTCCAGCAAGGGCATCGCTGGGCCCGGGTTGCGGCCAGAGGCGCTGGCGGCGCAGATGGCGACGAATCCTGGGGCGGCCGCGGGCCAGGGCAACGTTTCGATCATTACCATGGACCCTCCGCGCCACGTGAAGATGCGCCGGCTGGTGAACAAGGGCTTCACGCCCCGTGCCGTAAACGCCATGGAAGCGCAGATCCGCCAGATCACGAACGAACTGCTCGATGGGATCGCCGGTCGCGGGTCCTGCGATTTCGTCACCGAAGTCTCAAGTCAACTGCCCCTGGCGGTGATCTGCGGGATGGCTGGCCTCCAACAGAAGGACTGGCCGCTGATGTTCGAGCTCACCAATAAGGTGCTCGGCTCCGGCGACCCGGAATACCAAACGGACATTCCAGAAGAGCAGCGCGGCACAGGCGAAGCGGCGCGCGCCACGGGTATGGCGGGCTTCATGGGAATGCTCGAATTCTTTCGGCGGGTGCTCGAAGAGCGGCGCGCCCACCCGCTGGAGAACGACCTCGTGACATTGCTCCTCCAATCAGAACTCGAGGGAGAGAAGCTCAGCGAGCAGGACATCCTCGCCTTCTGTTTCCTGCTCATCGTGGCCGGCAATGAAACGACGCGGAACGGCATCTCGGGCGGGCTCCAAGCGCTGTGCGAGCATCCCGAGCAGAAGGCGAAGCTGCTGGCCGATATGTCGTTGATCGACTCGGCCGTCGAAGAGATCTGCCGCTGGACCTCGCCGCTTCACCATATGTCTCGCGAAGCGACCGCCGACGTGATGATTCGCAACAAGCAGATTAAGAAGGGCGATCGCGTGATCATGTGGTATCTCTCGGCGAACCGCGATGAGGAGACGTTCGTGGAACCGTACAAATTTGATATTGCGCGGACGCCTAATGAGCACCTGGCGTTTGGCATCGGCGAGCACTTCTGCCTCGGCGCCGGCTTCGCCCGCAAAGAAATCCGGGTGATGTTCGAAGAGCTCTTCAGGCGCTTCCCAGACATTGAGTTGGACGGCGAGCCCGAGCGGCTGCGCTCGAACTTCATCAACGGGGTGAAGCATCTGCCGGTACGCTACACGCCGGAGCGTTAGTCCACGCGAACGGCGAGAGCGCTTTGTGCCTTCGCCGGTTTTGGAGATACTCGTGCCTCACATTCGCCACCAGCCGAGGAGCAGCTATGAAGGTCCAGGTCAGTCACGATAAATGCGAAGGGCATGGTAAGTGCCAGCAGGCCGCGCCCGAAGTGTTCGAACTGCGCGACGACGACCTTTCGTACGTGCTGGTCGATGACGTTTCCGACGAGCTAAGGCCGAAAGTCGAACGGGCCATCAGGCTCTGTCCGCGGCAGGCTATAAGCTGGGTCGAAAAGCCGTAGTACGCCGGATTGCGATTTCCGCTACTCTATTGACCGACCGGTAAGATACCTGCGTCGGCGACAACATCGATACCTTTTCCGGAGAGCTGTCATGACCACAATGTCTGAATCCCTGTCCCTGACTCTCGAAGAGATCAACCTCAACGACGATACGCTGTTCGAGCGCGGCCTCGGTCCCGAGATGTTCAAAATCCTGCGCCGCGACGACCCGGTCAGCTGGACGCCGCCGACCGAGGAGATCGTTGGCCACTGGAATTTCGTCCGCTACCAGGATGTGTTGACGGTCTCCCGCCATCCTGAGGTCTTCGGCTCGGAGAAAGGGATCATCCAGTTTTACCCGATCGACGAAGAGATGGCCCCAATCTCGGCTACAGGCAACGGGAAGATGCTGATCACAATGGACCCGCCGCGCCACGTGAAGCTGCGCCGATTGGTGAACAAGGGCTTCACGCCGCGCGCCGTGGCTGCCATGGAGCCGCACATCCGCGAAATCACCAACACGCTGCTGGACACCATCGCGAAGAGGGGCAAAAGTGACTTCGTCATCGACCTTGCGTCGCAAATCCCGCTGGCGGTGATCTGCGGGATGATGGGCCTCGAGCAAAAAGACTGGCCCCTCATGTTTCAACTCACCAATAAGGTGCTAGGGGCGGGCGATCCTGAATACCAAACGGACGTGCCCGAGGACCAGCGGGGCACTCAAGAGGCAGCAAACCTCACCGGCAACATGGGCACCATGCAGATGTTCGGCTTCTTCGCCCAGCTGTTGCAGGACCGGCGGATAAACCGCCGCGACAACCTGATCAGCGTCCTTTGCGAGTCTGAGATCGATGGCGAGGCGCTATCCGACGAGGATATCCTCTGGTTCTGCTTCCTCCTCATCCTTGCCGGCAACGAGACCACCCGGAATGCGATGTCCGGCGGTCTGCTGGCGTTCTTCGAAAATCCCGCCGAGCGCGAACGGCTGCGCCAGCACCCTGAATACATCGATTCCGCGGTGGAAGAGATCGTGCGCTACGTGAGCCCTGTGATGCACATGGCGCGCATCGCCCTTTCGGACTACGAAGTGGGCGGACAACTCGTCAAAAAGGGGGAGCGAGTGGTGATGTGGTACCCCTCCGTGAATCGCGACGAGTCGATCTTCCCGGACGGCGACGTGTTCAACATCACGCGCTCGCCAAACGAGCACCTGGCCTTCGGCATTGGCGAACACTTCTGCCTCGGCGCCGGGTTTGCGCGTCTGGAGCTGAAAATGCTCTTTGAAGAGATGTTCCGGCGCTTCCCGGATATCCAGCTCGATGGCCCGGTGGAACGGCTGCGTTCGTCGTTCATCGGCGGGATCAAGCACCTTCCGGTGAAGTTCACGCCCGAAGCGTGAGTCCCCAGCCTGTCGCCGCGGGCCATGGTCGCTCGGTGCGTTCCAATCGAGATTTTGAGGATTCATGAGCGAAACCGCTGCCGCGCCCGCACTTACCTTCACCGCAATCGAATCGAAGCGGAAGTTCGACCTTGCCAATGTCGACCGCAAGACCGTGCTCATCATGGTTTCACAGGAGAGCGCCGGGACGATCGACCCGGTGATTACCGAGATCCGCGACGAATACGACGTGATTGCCGAAGTCCAAATCGCCAATGTCGTGGACCTGCGCAAGTTTCCACGGGTCGTGCGCAAGGTGGCCGAAACACTGATGTCGCACCGCTACAAAGAATCGGCGAAGAACATTAAGCCGGGCCGCAACCCGGAGGAATGGATCATCATCCTCCCGGATTGGGATGGAAAGCTGATGAAGGCACTCGGTATCGCCGACGTCAGTCAGGAGTTGGCTGTTGCCGTTATTGCCCCGGGCGGCAGGTTGCTCGGCGTACACCAGGGGCCGGGCGCGGCTGCCGCGGCAATGGAGATGCTGGCCGGGGCGTAGGATTCGGGAATGGCCCACGTCCCGCGGCTCTCCCTTCCCGGCCACCTCGCCCCCGGCCCGCTGATGCTGAACGCGGACGCCGCGCATCGCCTTTCCGCCGTGATGCGGCTTCGCGAAGGCGACCCTTTTCGGGTGTTCTCCGGCGATGGCAAAGAGTGGGCAGCCACTGTTTCGCAGGTCGAAAAGCATCGCCTGCTGGCCGTGGTCGGCGAAGTGACGCGTACCATCGCGCCGCTTCCCCTGATCATCGAATGCTGGTGCGCAATTGTGCGGCCGAACCGATTCGACTGGGCGATCGAAAAATGCACCGAGGCTGGCGTCGATGTCTTCCGGCCGATGATCTCCGAGCACTCGGCGCGCGGCGAAGCGCCAAGTGCAAACCGCGAGGAGCGCTGGGAGCGGCTGTCCGTGGAAGCGGCTGAGCAGAGCGGCCGGCTTTCCATCCCCGTGATCGCTCCCGCCGCCAGGTTCGAGGAGCTGTTGGACGGACCCATCGGCCCGCTCATCGTGTTCGACCGCGACGAACGGCCGTGGCAAGAGACCGTTCCCCTGATTCCCCAACAGGGGCGGGTGATCATCGCGGTCGGTCCGGAAGGCGGTTTCTCACAAGCGGAGATTGCCGCGGCAAAGGCTCATGGTGCGCTAGTGGTCTCGTTAGGGCCGAATATCCTTCGCACCGAGACGGCAGCGCTCGCTGGGGTGGTCCTGTTGCGTTCGCTGGGCCGCTAAGCCATCTCGCCCTAGACAACAGGCTGGACGTATTCTGTTGAAGATGCGAGCCATACGTGGACTGGGAATCGCCCTGGCGCTTTTCGTCGCCGCCTTCGCTTTGCATATCGTCGGCGGTGCAACTGACCAGGGCTGGCTGTTCGCCATCGCAGTTGGGCTGATTTACATCACGGCCACCGGATTCCCGGCGATCGCCCTCATCGCCTCGGGCCTGACCTTGAGGGACGAAGCAGAGCTGAAACTGTTGCTCGGCGTTGGCGCCTTCGCCGGGCTGGTCTTCACAGTCGGCGCGCTTTGGGCCGCGAATGGGCGTGCGTTCGCGTGGTGGCAGTTCATCCTCGGGCCAGCGCTAGTGCTGTTCACCAGCGTTGTGCTGCTTGCATGGAGGCGATTTGCGGGACGGCAGACCAGGGCAATCGCCACGAGCTGTTGGCCTACTATCCCGAAATCAAAGGTAGGGCGGCCCTAGCCACGGCTGTCGCCCGCTAAGCTCCGTAGATTCGGCTGCGGAATCGCCGCTCGGCTATTTGGGCGCCTGAGTTGGCATGGGGTTCTTGATCCCTGCGCCGATCGTCTGCGGGAAGACGCGGTCCAGCGTGTCGAGCGTCCAGCCGCCTTCACGGTAGATCGTCCGCTCTTTGTCGGGCATGGACATCAGGCTGATTTCGCTGCCTCCAACAATGAAGTCGCGGCCATTAATGTTCGAAGCGGCGTCCGTGCAGAGGTAGACGACCAGCGGCGCGACCAGCTCGGGCTTGAGCGAATGCATCTGCGAGATAGCGTCGCCAGAACTGGTGGGTTCGCCGCCACCCGCGGCCGTCGCTGCCCGGGCGCGCTCCATCGCGGCGCGGAGCTCGGGCGTCAGAGTCAGCCGTGTGCCAGCGCGCGGCCGGATGGCGTTGGCGGTGACGCCGTAGCGCCCTAGATCGAGCGCGAGCGTGCGCGTCAGGCCCGTAATGCCTTCCTTCGCGGCGGAATAGTTCGCCTGCCCCATGTTGCCGAGGCCCGATTCCGACGACGTGTTAACGATGCGTCCGCTGCGCTGCTGGCGGAAGACCAGCGATGCGTGCTTGGTGACTGTGAAGTGCCCTTTCAGGTGCACCGCGATGACCGCGTCCCACTCTTCTTCGGACATGTTGAAAACCATGCGGTCCCGCAGGATGCCGGCGTTGTTGATGAGGATGTCGAGCCGCCC
>JBBQGT010000023.1:0-30582 GCA_038323265.1 Tepidiformales bacterium | reverse complement strand
ATCGGGAAGAACTGGTCATCACGGAGATGCGCCGTCAGAAACGGCCCAAGGTCCGCCGCCGTCATCATCTCCTTTAACACCGTGAACACCGGTGAGTAGCGCAGCACCAGCCCCACCTGGTTCACCACCCCAGCTCGCTCGACGGCCTCGACCATCTCCTGTACGTCCGCGAGCGTCTTCGCCAGCGGCTTCTCACAGAAGATCGCCAGTCCCAGCTCCGCCGCCCGCTTCACCAGCGCCGCGTGTTCCGCCGTCTCTGTGCAGATGTACACAGCATTCAACCGCGGTGTCGCGAACACGGTCTCGACGTCCGCTGTCACTGTCGTAGCCCCGGTTATTCTTGCGAACGACTCCGCCCGCTCGGCCACGCGATCGCAGACCGCTACGTATTCGCCCGGCACCAGTTCCGAACGCAGCGACCCGCGCAAATTACGGGAGTGAAACTGGCCGATATGGCCACAGCCAATGAGTCCGACGACTGGTTGGGGCAAGGCCTCACCCTCGCTTTCGACTGTTTACAGGCAGTTTACGGTGACGTTGCCAATCCGTGGAGATCGGGCCGTCCGCACACCTCAATACTGCTCGTGGCCGCCTACGGAAGTAATCACCTGGGGGCGCTATGTGGCCATCTTCCGTAGGCGGCCAAAGCACCTATTCGAGCGGGCTCGCGTTGACAGGCGCTAGAGGCACAGCTACGGTCTCGTCCATGACGAGCGGTCAACAGCCTGATCCTTGGGTGGCAAAATTGAACACCCTGAGCGCGCGGGAACGAGACATCCTGCGAGAAGCATCGGCCGGAGCTTCTGATCGGGAAATCGCCAGCAAACTCGTGATCTCCGTTAGCACCGTAAAAAGCCACATGCGGCATATCCTCGCCAAGTTGGAAGTCAAGAGCCGCCACCAGGCGGCAGACGTTTGGAAAAACCATCCTTTGACCGATATCCGGGCCGAATAGTTTGGAGTACGTTCGTCGCGAACGGAAGGCAGGTTCGCTATGATTCTGTCACTCAAGCACGCGGCTTGGTTGGTCGCTGCGGCCGTGCTCGCCCTCTCGATATCGATCCCGTTGCGGATTGGGCCGGAGACCGCCAGGGCGAATTCGGTCCAAACAACTTCTTGGGGATGCGCGTGGTCTGCGGACACATGGTTCACTTCCATTGGTTGGGCCAGCACTGCCGGTGACTCCAATTGTACAAGTGATTCTGCAGTAGAACTCCACTACTACGACGGTGGATGGGGAACAACAGGTTGGCAACAGAGTGGAAGCTACTCAATCCAATGGGGGCACAGCGCCACATCGATCTACGCTTACCACTGGATCCAAGTCGGAGCGAACGGGTGGGGACAACGCGTATTTACTCAGCAATAACCGTCGGAATTATGGACGGCAATCGGGGATCAACGGAGGGACAGTGCAATGTTCAAGGTCGTCGTATCGATACTTTTTGCCGCAGGCGCGGTAGTCGGTTTGTGGAACCTTGGCTGGTTTTCCACAGGCGCAGCCCAAAGTCTGGGCGAACCGGGCGCAGCTGAAGTTCAAGCTCTTCCTTCATTTCGGGGAATGGGAGCGATCGGTCCGAGCGTCGGTGAACTTCCCTTGAACAACATTGCCTCCGAAACCCCGCTCGGTGACAGCCACACCATTCCACCGACGTGGCTCCCGGCGATTTTGGCCAACGCTTCGGCCTCCGCCCGCCCCCTGCTCGAGGATGGAGTAGTCACCTTGGACGAACGAAACTCGGCTCTCCTCGCTGCCCAAGCTTGTACCGTCAAGCGCACCTCAGGCCTCGACGGCGTAGTCACAAACGGATTGATGGGCTTCCCGGGCGCATGGGCGACCTTTGGCGGCGCCACGGCGCAGACCCACGAGCTGCTTCTCGCGTGGAGCGCCGAACATCAGGCTTGCGTCGTTGAGTATTTCCGAGACGTGGCTTCGGGCTGGTCTTCGGCTGAGAGTTACGCTCGCATCGCTCCCCGCTGGGATGCAATCGCGACCTGCATGCGCAGCGCCGGCGCCTCCGTGAGAGAAGGCGCGGAGTGGAACGACCTTTACGAGGCTTCCGTTCGCTTCTCTGGAGGCGCTGATCTGGTTTATTCCTGCGCTGCCCGTTTGCCACAGTAACTTGGGGCACGCACACCCGTGCGCTTTGTCCGCTTTCGGGGCCCGTGCTATAGTTCGGGCGCCCTTAGGGACGAATTTCACAAACGGCTACGACGTGCTTTACGAATACGGCCATATCGGCATCCTGCTGGTCATTGCCCTCATTTTCCCGCTTGGCGCCCTCGTGACGTCGTGGGCTTTGCAGTTCGTAAATATCCGTCCGAAATCCGAGCCAGACCCCGTCCGCGATGACATTTTCGAGTGCGGCCTGCGCACCGAAGGCACCACCCTCGTCCAGTTCAACTTCCGCTTTTACTACATCGCTCTGCTCTTCGTGCTCTTCGACGTCGAGATCATTTTCCTCTTTCCCTGGGCGCTGGTGTTCGAAAAAGTCGGTTGGGCAGGCTACTTCGAAGGCATCGGATTCATGGGCATTCTCTCGCTCGGCATCCTCTACGCCTGGCGGAAACGCGCCCTGGAGTGGCGCCTGTGACGCTGGAACTGACCGGACCGGAAGTTGCCGCAATGGCCGAAGCGCTCGTCCCCGGCTCAGTCGCGAAGACGACCGCCGGCGCCTGCTATCTAAAGCCGGAGACGCTCGTCGAAACGATGCAAGCCCTCCGTACCGGCGCCGAATCGGACCTAATCCACCTCACGAACCTCTGTGGGGTGGATTACTGGGATCACTTCGAAGTCGTTTACCACATCCAGTCCTTCGATAAGAACCACATCGCCGTCTTGAAGACCGAGGTCCTCAACCGCGAAGAAGCTGTCACGCCGAGCGTCGTCCCCGTTTGGCACGGGGCCTGGATGCAGGAGAACGAGGCCTACGACCTCCTCGGCATCAAATTTGAAGGGCATCCGAACCTCTATCGCATTTTCCTCTGGGAAGGCTACCCGGGCTGGCCGCTGCGCAAAGACTTTCTCTCCATGCCCGGCGGGCTCCAGCCAGGCCTCGCCGAGTTCGCTGGCATTGCTCGCCGACCCGAGCCGCCCATCACGGTGATCCCCAATGACTAGCCCTAATGTCGTCCCCAGCGAGCCGTTCGTCATCAACATCGGCCCTCAGCATCCGTCCACTCACGGCGTCTTCCGCATCCGCGCGACAGTGGACGGCGAGAAGGTCGTCGAAGCCGAGATGGTCATGGGCTACCTCCATCGCTCCATGGAGAAGCTCGCCGAGGAGCGTACCTACACCCAGAACATCCCCTTCACCGACCGGACGGACTACCTCGCCAGCATGTCCAACAACCTCGGCTACTGCCTGGCGGTCGAAAAGCTCGCTGGCATCGAGGTTCCGGCCCGGGGCGACGCGATCCGCGTGATCATGGCCGAACTCCAGCGCCTTGCCAGCCACTGCATGGCGGTCGGCGCCTTCACCAACGACACCGGTGCCTGGCAGACCCCCGTGATGTGGACCTTCCGCGAACGCGAAAAAATCCTCGACATCTTCGAGATGACCTCCGGCGCGCGGCTCACTTGCAACTACATGCGCATCGGTGGCGTGGCTTTCGATCTCCGGCCCGAGTTCGAACCAGCAGTGCGCAAAGTGCTCAAGGAGTTCACACCGTTCATCGACGACATGGCCGCCCTCCTCGTCGAAAACGAGATCTTCCTCGCCCGCACACGCGGCGTCGGGGTGCTTTCAGCGGAGATGGCTGCCAACTCGAGCGTTGCCGGCCCGATGCTTCGCGGCAGCGGCATCGCCTGGGACATCCGCAAGGCGGATCCCTACTGCGGCTACGAGAAGTACGACTTCGAGATCCCCATCGGCTACCAGGGCGATAGCTTCGACCGCTTCATCGTTCGCCTTGAAGAGATGCGCCAAAGCGTCAAGATCATCCAGCAAGCGCTCGATGGCCTCCCCGGCGGCCCGCACAGCACGCAGGTCCCGCTCGCCCTCCGGCCGCCTGCTGGCGAAGCCTACGCACGCATCGAGGGGCCTCGCGGCGAGCTCGGCTACTACGTCATCAGCGACGAGGGCCCATCGCCTTACCGCTTCCATATTCGCCCGCCGTCCTTTATCAATCTCTCTGCACTTCGTGAGATGACCGTCGGCGGCACGGTGGCTGACGCCATTGTTGTCCTCGGTTCAATCGATATCGTCGTCGGGGAGATTGACCGCTGATGCAATTCCTCGTCACCAGCAATTGGTACGACATCCGCGACCTTTCGAATCTCTCCCGCCTGATTCTCGAGAGCGTCGATAAGGTTGCGCCGTTTGGCGTGGTCTACGTGCTCGCGCCGCTTATCGGCTTCGTCGCCAGCTTCCTGATTTTTGTCCTGCCCTCTCAACTCATCGTCGGCGTCTACGGGGAACGCAAGATCATCGGGCGCATGCAGTCTCGCTACGGACCCAACCGCGTGGGCCCCTTCGGCCTCCTTCAGCCCATAGCCGACGCCATCAAGCTGATGCAGAAGGAAGCCCTCACGCCCACGATCTCGGACCGCGCGGTCATGTGGATCGCCCCCGTGATCTTTGTCGCGCCGGCAGTGATGGTCTTCGCAGTCATCCCCTTCGGCCCCCGCATGGTCATCGCTGATATCCCGGTATCCATCCTCTATTACATGGCGATCTCCTCAATCCCCGTGCTCGCCGCCTTCATGGCTGGCTGGAGCCACAACAACAAGTACTCGCTCTTCGGCTCCATCCGCATCGTCGCCATGACCATCAGCTACGAAGTGCCGCTCGTCCTCGCTCTCCTTGGCGTGGTGGTATTCACCCACACTCTCAACCTCAACGAGATGGTGGGCTGGCAGAAGCACTTCGATATCTGGGTAATTGCCCTCCAGCCGCTGGCCTTCGTCATCTACTTCATCGCTGTCAGCGCGGAACTCAACCGCACCCCCACGGACATCGCCGAAGCCGAGTCCGAGATCGTCGCTGGCTACCTCACCGAGTACTCGGGCATGAAGTGGGGCCTCTTCTACGGCATGGATATCGGCTACGCTCTCGCCGCTTCCGCCTTTGGCGCCACCGTCTTCCTCGGCGGCTGGTCCTTCTTCGGCCTCGATAAGTGGATCCCCACCTGGCTGATCATCATCGCCAAAACCCACGCCTTCTACTTCCTCTTCATCTGGACGCGCGGCACATTGCCTCGCCTCCGCAGCGACCAGCTCATGGCCTTCGCCTGGAAGTTCATGCTGCCAATCGCCCTGCTCAACCTCTTCGTCATGGCTACCGAGCGCATGATTTGGAAGGAAGCCGATTTCGAACAGGCCTACCTCTACGTTTTCGCCGTGGTGAACATCCTGTTCTCTATCGCGGTCGTCTACTTCTGGGCCCGTTTCCTCGGCTACAAGCCCGAAAACACCCCCACCAAGCCCCGCATGGTGCGCGATGCGCGCGGCTACGTCCCACTCTCCGAACTCCCCGGTGAAGGGGGCCGCCACTAATGCATGGCGCAGGTCCGGGTATCGCCTTCTGGGTGCTTTCAGCGGTCACGCTAGTGGCTGCCGGCGGCGTCATGGTCTCGCGCAACCTGCTGCACGCCGTGCTCTTCCTCATCCTCACCTTCGTTGGCGTCGCCGGCTTCTTCGTCCTGCTGTCGGCCGACTTCCTGGCGATGGCCCAGATCATCATTTACGTCGGCGCGATCGCCGTGCTCGTGCTCTTCGCCATCCTTCTCACGCCCCGCGCGGGCCGCGACAACAGCGAAACGAAGATGGCCCTACCCGCCATTTTGCTCTCCGTCTGCCTCGCCGCCGTGTTTCTCTTCGTCATCCACGATGCCAATTGGGCGACAGTCACTGAGTCCCCCGGCATTGGCGCTTCCGAACTCGGCGAGGCGCTGCTTACCACTTGGGTGCTGCCCTTCGAAATCGCCTCAGTCCTGCTGACCGCCGCTCTTGTCGGCGCAATCATGCTCGCCCGTTCCGCCCAGGAAGAAGCCGAGGACGCACTCGCATGACCATCGGCATTGACCACTTCCTCACCGTCGGAGCGCTCCTCTTTTGTCTCGGCCTGGCCGTCGCATTGAGCAAGCGCAACGCCATCGGCGTCCTCATGGGCGTTGAGTTGATGCTGAATGCCGTCACCCTCACGCTCTTGACGTTCTCTCGCTTCTCCGTCAGCGACCGTCCCGTGACCGGCCAAACGTTCGTCGTCATGGTCATCACCGTCGCGGCTGCTGAAGCGGCCGTCGCACTGGCGCTCGCCGTCTCCGTCTACCGAAATCGCGACACCGTCGATGTCGACAAGATCAATCTGTTGAGGTCGTAGGCACGTGTGGGTTGAATTCATGACCGTCCGCAACGCCTACGTTGCAGAGACCTGGCGCGAACTGTTCGCGGCAGAGGGGCTCTCTGTGCGCGTCATTCCGCCAATCGGCTACGGCGAAAAGGCATCCATGCGCGATGAGCGGACGCTCTACGTGCCCACCGGGAAGGCTCACGTCGCCCGAGAAATCCTGAGGAAGATCTAGCCGATGCCATTCCTCGAAGCCGTTGCCAGCGCTCCTTCGATCAAAGAGGAGTACCTCTGGGCGATCATCGCCAGCCCCCTGATCGCCTGGGGACTGATCGTCCTCTACTTCCGCAAGCTCCCGAAGGTAGCCGGCTACCTCGCGATCCTCGGCATCGGCATCGCTTGCGCCCTAAGCTACCTCACGCTCTTCAACGTGATCGACGCCGATGGAGGGATCGCCATCCACACGCATGAGTGGTTCACCAGCGGACCGCTCATCGTGAACCTTGGCGTCCGCATCGATGGTCTCAGCGCCGTAATGCTGGTGGTGGTCACCAGCGTTTCACTCCTCGTTCAGATCTATTCGCAAGGCTACATGTCCGGAGACGCCGGCTATGGCCGCTACTTCGCCCACATGTGCCTCTTCACCATGTCGATGCTTGGCCTTGTGCTGGCCGACAACCTCTTCATGCTCTTCATCTTTTGGGAATTGGTTGGTCTCTGCAGCTACCTGCTCATTGGCTTCTGGTTCCACAAGCCGAGTGCCGCGGCTGCTGCCAAGAAAGCGTTCATCGTCACCCGCATCGGTGACCTCGGCCTCCTGGCGGCTCTCCTGCTCATCTGGACGCGCGCCGGCACCTTCCAGATCGATGAGATACAACACCTTGCGCTGACTGGCGCGCTCTCGTCGTCGGTGATTACGTGGTTCGCCCTCGGCATCTTCGCCGGCGCGGCGGGCAAGAGCGCGCAGTTCCCGCTCCAGGTCTGGCTGCCGGACGCTATGGAGGGCCCGACCCCGGTCTCGGCGCTTATCCACGCCGCGACCATGGTCGCTGCTGGCGTCTACCTCGTCGCCCGCTTCTTCCCGGTCTTCGAAGTGTCCACAGACGCCCGCCATGTCGTTGCCTGGATTGGCGCTATCACCGCCGTCATCGCCGCCACAATCGCCCTCGTCCAAACCGATTTCAAGCGCGTGCTGGCCTATTCCACCATCAGCCAGCTCGGCTACATGATGCTTGCCCTCGGCGCTTTCGGGTACGTGGCCGCCATCTTCCACCTCTTCACGCACGCCTTCTTTAAGGCTCTCCTCTTCCTGGGCAGCGGCTCGGTCAACCACAGCACCAACACCTTCGACATGCGGAAAATGGGCGGCCTCAAAAAGTTCATGCCGATCACCTACTGGACCTTCATGATCGGCTCGCTCAGCCTGGCGGGCATCTTCCCGCTCGCTGGTTTCTGGTCGAAGGACGAAATCCTCCTGGACGCCTGGCGCGAGAACCGCGCGCTCTGGGCCTGCGGCGCAGCGGTCGCCTTCATGACCGCGTTCTACATGTTCCGCGCCATCATCCTCACCTTCCATGGCGAATACAAAGGCGGCGAACCAGTCGACCACCACGATGAGGACAGCCACTTCCACGGCGACCCAGGGCATCCCCACGAGTCGCCCTGGGTGATGACAATTCCGCTGATCGTCCTCTCGATCCCGGCGATCGCCGCCGGCTGGTTCGCCTACCACGAGAAATTCGGCACGTTCATTAGCGGCGCCCTCCCGGAAGCTGGGCACGAAGGCGGCAGCTCGTTCGAATGGGGTGTCGCCGTGACGTCAACCTTGCTCGCTCTCGCCGGCATCGGCGCCGCCTACGCCATCTACCAGCGCAAATGGGTTACTTCCGAGTCACTCCGCGGCACTTTTGCGCCCTTCGCGATGCTCTTCGAAAACAAGTACTACATGGACAAGATCTACGAGGATCTGTTCGTCAAAACCATCTTCCAAAAAGGCTGGAACCGCCTCTTGCAAATGAACGACCGCTACGTCGTCGATGGCATCGTTAACGGCAGCGGCCGCCTCACGCGCGAAATCAGCGACCGCGCTCGCGCCATCCAAACCGGTCAACTGCAAAGCTACGGTCTCGGCTTCGTTGCCGGGGTCGTCATTCTCGTCGTCGCGGTTTTCGCCGCGAACCCGCTGTAGGAGGCGCGCGTTGGAACTGACAGTGCTCGTCTTCCTCCCGTCCGTGGCCGCGGCCATTGTCCTGCTCTTGCCGGAGCGCTACGAGGGCTACGCCAAGTGGGTCGCCCTCGCGGGAACAACCGCTGCCCTCGCTCTCTCCATCCAGATGTTCTTCGCCTTTGACCTCAACCAGAGCGGCTTTCAGTACGTTGAACGCCACAAGTGGGTAGATATCGGCGGCTTCAACCTCCAGTACTTCCTCGGCGTAGACGGGCTGAGCATGCCGCTCATCGTCCTCACCACCTTCCTCACCGTCGCCTCGGTGCTCATCTCCTTCAACATCACGAGCCGCCCGCGCGCTTACTACGCCTGCCTTCTGGTGCTCGCCACTTCGGTCCTCGGCGTTTTCTGTGCCCTCGATTTCCTGCTCTTCTTCCTCTTCTGGGAGCTGGAGCTTTTTCCGATGTTTCTGCTCATCGCCGTCTGGGGCTCGGGACGCAAAGAATATTCAGCCACCAAGTTCGTGCTCTACACGATCGCTGGCTCGGCCTTCATGCTCATCGGCATACTTATCCTCGCCTTCAATCAGAACACCTTCGACATCGAAAAGCTTGGCCAGTCGCAGATCTCCGGCACGCTCATTCCCGTTGGTTGGGTCTTCTTCCTGTTGTTCATCGGCTTCGCCGTAAAGCTCCCCGTCGTCCCGCTGCACACGTGGCTCCCGGACGCCCACAGCGACGCGCCAACGGCGGTCTCCGTCATGCTCGCCGGCGTGCTCCTCAAGATGGGCGGCTACGGCATCATCCGCATGTGCGTCACCATCATGCCCGGCGCCGCAGACGACTATTCGATCTGGTTCGCCGGCATCGGCGCTGCGAGCGTCCTCTACGGCGCCTTCATCACCCTTCGCCAAACGGACGTCAAACGGCTGGTGGCGTACTCATCCGTCAGCCACATGGGCATCGTCCTGCTCGGCATCGGCGCTCTCGGCAGCACCGGACTCGCTGGCGCGACCTACCAGATGCTCGCCCACGGGCTCATCACCGGCCTCTTCTTCGTCGTCATTGGCCTCATGTACGACCGCACCCACACGCGCGAAATCGCCAAACTCGGCGGTCTCGCCCGCCAGATGCCGCTCATCGCCACTGGGATGGTCTTCGCCGGCTTCGGCAGCCTCGGCCTGCCCGCGCTGGCCGGCTTCATCGCCGAGATCACGGTCTTCCTCGGTACGTTCCAGCGTTACGAATGGGCTGTCTTGATGGCAATATTCGGCGTCGTCCTCTCCGCCGGCTACGTCCTCTGGATGCTCCAGCGCGTGATGTTTGGACCTGTTAAGCACGAATGGGACGGTCTCACCGACCAGAAATACTGGTGGGAACACTCCGCTGTCGCAGGGCTCGCGGCCCTCGTTATCCTCCTCGGCGTCTACCCGGCACTCCTCATGGACATGATTCAACCAGCCATCGACACCATCATGATGAGGGTCGGCTCATGAACGGCCTTGATATCGCTGGACCGCAGGTCGCCGTCCTTGTCGCGGCCGCGATGGTGCTACTGATTGATGCCCTCGTCCCGCAGCAGCGCCGCTTGCTTCCATTCGTGGCCCTTGGCGGACTCGCCGTCTCCGCCATTTGGACCACCGTCTGGGTCGCCCGGGACGACTACCAGACGGCCTTCGGCGGCACGCTCGCGCTCGATCAATACTCCGTCTTCTTCTACTACCTCTTCGTCGGCATCACGGCCACCGTCGTCCTCGCCTCTATCGATTGGGTGAACCGTGAGGGCCGCGGCCAGGGTGAGTACTACGCGCTCGTCCTCACCACCTGCACTGGGCTCATGTTCCTCTCGGCCGCCCGTGACCTGATTACCATCTATCTTGCCCTCGAGCTTTCGTCCATCCCGCAGTACATTCTTGCGGGCTGGGGTAAGGACGTCCGTTCCAGCGAGGCCGGGCTCAAGTACCTGCTGCTCGGCGCGGTCGCTTCGGCCCTTCTTCTGTACGGTATGGCGCTCCTCTATGGCGTCACCGGCACGACTATCCTCCCGGAGATCGCCCAGGTCATCCAGGCCAACGGCGAAACCAACCGTAGCGTGCTCGTCCTCGCCATCGCCCTTTTGATCGCCGGATTCGGATTCAAAATGGCTGTCGTCCCATTCCAAATGTGGGTCCCAGACGTCTACCAGGGCGCTCCCACCCCTGTTTCTGCGTTCCTGTCGGTGGGCTCGAAAGCGGCCGCCTTTGCCGTCGTCACTCGCATATTCTTCGAGGCTCTTGGCGCTAAGTTCTTGAGCGATGACTGGTCCATGGTCTTCGCCGTCATCGCCGCCATCTCGATGACCGTCGGCAACGTCATGGCCGTCGTCCAGACGGACATCAAGCGCATGCTCGGCTATTCGTCCATCGCCCAGGCGGGCAACTTCATGGTTGGCCTGGCGGCCATCGCCGTAGCCGGCCAGGAGTTCACCCTCGGCGCCAGCGCGGTCCTCTTCTTCCTCGCCGCCTACGCCTTTACGAACCTCGGCGCCTTCGTCTCCGTCATCGCCATCTCCCAGAAGATCGGCAGCGACCAGATCAAGGACTACGCCGGCCTCTGGAAGCGCTCGCCGTTGCTCACGGTGGCGCTCGCCCTCTGCCTCGTTTCCTTGACCGGAATCCCGCCCACCGCTGGTTTCTGGGCGAAGATGTACATCTTCAACGCCGGTATCCGTGCGGATCTCGTCTGGCTCGTCATCATCGGTGTCCTCAACAGCGTCATCTCTGCCTACTACTACCTCTCGATCGCCCGGCAGATGTTCCTTGGCGGCTCGGAAGAGTCCCAGCCCATCCGCACCAGTCCTTCGATCGGTTTGTCGCTCGGGGTCACCACGCTCGGCGTGTTCGTCTTCGGCATTCTCCCCATGCCCCTCATCAGCGCCGCAAAAGACGCAGCCCACATCTTCGCCACGAAGTAGGAGCCATCATTTCGTACGACATCTCCATCGAAGTCGCCATCGAATCGCCAACCATTGACGTGGAGGCGATGCAGGCGCTGGCCGAGCGGGTCATGACAGGCGAGGGCGTCGAAGACGGGACCTCGCTCGCCATCCTCGTCACCGACGACGAAGAAGTCCGCCAGATGAACCTCCAGTTCCTCGGCGTAGATGAGCCCACAGACGTGCTCTCCTTCCCGGACGAGGCAGATGACTTCGTCCAGGGCATGTCCGATGAGAAGCTGCTCGGAGATATTGCCATCGCTCTGCCAACCGCCCAACGCCAGGCGGACTCCGTCGGCCACTCGTTGGACGCCGAAGTAGCCCACCTCCTCACTCACGGCATCCTCCACCTTCGCGGTTATGACCACGTCACAAACGCCGAAGACGAAGCCAGGATGCGTTCCCGCGAAGAGCACTACCTCGGGGACCTCGGCCACATACACGCTCACGACACCCACTGATTCCTGAATAATGCTCGCGTCTCGCGCCTGTCCACTAACGTCTACCTACCCGGTACATCTGTTCTATACTTGGGCTATCCCAATTCGTCGAGGCGCTGGTGCTTTACGGTAAGTGGCGTCCCAAAGGCTTCGAAGAGGTCGTTGGGCAGGACCACATTGTCACAACCCTGCGGAACGCCCTGACCGAAGCTGACGCTTCCCGTAAGCGCGGCGTGGCGGAGAACGACGTGCCGCTCGCCCACGCCTACCTGTTTAGCGGCCCACGCGGCACCGGCAAAACAACTACCGCCCGCATCCTCGCCCGCGCCGTTAACTGCGCGAACCTGACGGCAGGCGACCCTTGTAACGAATGCGCCGCCTGCATCGCCATCTCGAACGGCACTGCCCTCGATCTGATCGAAATGGATGCCGCCAGCAATCGCGGTATCGATGACGTGCGCGAACTGCGCGAAAAGATCGGCTTCGCCCCCAGCGACCTGAAAAAGAAGGTCTACCTGCTGGACGAAGTCCACATGCTCACCGAAGGCGCATTCAACGCCCTCCTCAAGACCCTCGAAGAGCCGCCGCCCCACGCCATCTTCATCCTCGCCACCACGGACCTTCATAAAGTCCCGGCGACCGTGAAATCCCGTTGCCAACGCTACGACTTCCATCGCATCGATGATCAGGCTATGGCTGCGCGCCTTCGCGTCGTTGCCGCCGGTGAAGGCTTCACCCTCTCGGACAATGCCTTCCGGGCAATCGGTCGCCTCTCTCGCGGTGGCCTGCGGGACGCCATTACCCTGCTTGAGCAAGTAGCTGCACAATGCGGCGATTCGCCAAGCGACGAAGACGTCATGGTTGCCCTGGGGCTCGTCCAGGACGAACGCGGCGAGCATCTCGCCAAAGCCCTCGTCGAAGAAGACCTGGCGACTGCACTCACCATCGCCCGCGACATCGGCGACGATGGTATCGACATCGCTCGCTTCACCCGCGAGACGATCGACACCCTTCGCCACGCGCTCAGCATTGTTCTGCGGCGCGGTGAGGGCGACGGCGAACCGGGCAGCATCCTGGCTAAGAGCGTCATCGATTCCGGAGGCAACCCCCGCCCGCTGGCCACGGCCATCGCCGAGCTCGCTCGCGCCGATTTCCGCCTCGACCCTGCAAGTCCAATTCCGCTGGAAATCGCCTGCGCCACGGCCATCCTCGGCGGTTCCTTGGCCCCCGCGCCAGCGATTCCGACGAACAATCAGCCGTCCAACGGAGGCGTCCAGCGCGGCACGGCGGTTGCCCGGCCCGGCGTCCGCACCATTCCCAGCGACGCCCCGCTCAGTGATGGCGAGAAATTCCTCAAAGACCTCTACGAACGCTGCCGCCTGGTCAACGCCCGCCTTGCGGGCTGGCTGAACGGCTCCTGCCAGGTGCTTTCGATCGGCGAAGACGAGTTCGAACTCGGCTTTCCCCACCCGATGCACATGCAAAAGGTGGATGTGGACTGCCGCACGCTGGTCGAAGAGCAGGCTCATGTCATTCTCGGCAGGCCGATTCGCATGAAAGTGCGCCTCGTCGATGAAGACTCTCAGGCGAAGCGCGCACCCAAGACCGGCCACCTGGCGGCCACCGCCCGCGCAATCGGCGGCGTCCCGGTAGGTAAGGAGCAGTAATGGCAAAAAGCAGTGGAAACAACCGCTACCTCAGGCGCGGCGGGAGCGCGGGCGGCGGTGGCCTCCCCGTCCGTAGTTCGATGGGTGGCGGCGCCAACCCACTGGCGGCGGCCCAGGAGATGCTCGCCAAGGCCCAACAGGAACTCCAGGCCACCGAGATCGAAGGCACCGCCGGCGGCGGCGCTATTCGCGTCAAGATGTCCGGGGAGCAGAAGATCCTTGGCATCACCATCCAGCCAGACGTCGTCGATCCCGAGGACGTCGAGATGCTCCAGGACCTCATCATGGCCGCCATCGCAGACGCTGCGGCTCGCGCCGATGAACTCCAGGCCCAGTCCTTCGGCGCCATTACAGGCGGCCTGAATCTGCCTGGCCTGGGCCTCGGCTAGCCGTCGGTGACTGAAGGCGGCGCTGGCACTCCGGAGCCGATCACGCGGTTGATCGAAGCCTTCCACAAGCTCCCGGGCATCGGCCCGAAGTCCGCCCAACGGCTCGCGTACCACATCCTCCGCGCGCCCGAGCAGGAAGCGTTCGCGCTCGCCGGCGCCCTCACCGAGGTCAAGCAGCGCATCGTCTTCTGCTCCGTCTGCCTCAACATCACGGAGTCCGACCCCTGCTCGTACTGCCTCGATCCGCGACGCGACGACTCCATGATCTGTGTCGTTGAACAGCCGCTCGACATCATGGCGTTGGAACGCGCCGGCGGCTTCCGAGGCCGCTACCACGTCCTTCACGGCGTCCTTAACCCCATGGACGGGGTCGGCCCCGAAGACATTCACGTCCGCGAACTCGTCGTCCGTCTCCAATCTGGCGATGTCAAAGAGGTGATCATGGCCACCAACCCCAGTCTTGAAGGCGAAGCCACATCGATGTATATCCAGCGCCTCATCGGCCCGGCGGGGGTGCGCGTCACCCGCCTCGCCCGTGGTCTGCCAAGCGGGGCCGACCTTGAGTACACAGACGACGTCACGCTTTCGCGCGCCCTCGAGGGTCGTCAGGAGCTCTAACGTGAGCCAACGTCCGCGCGTTTACACCACTGAGGGCGTCATTCTTCGTCGCCGCAACATCGGCGAGGCCGACACGATCTTCACCGTCTTTAGCCCCACCGAAGGCAAGTTCGATGCCGTCGCCAAAGGGGTGCGCAAGGCGCGCAGCCACATGCGCGGCCACCTGGAGCCGCTCACTCGCAGCAAGCTGCTCCTCGCCCACGGCCGCAATCTGGACGTCTTCACGCAAGCAGAAACTATCACTGGCTACCGCGCCCTCCGCGAAGACCTGGAACTCTGCGGAGCCGCCCTCTACTGCGCCGAACTGGTGATTCGTTTCACGGCGGAGCGCCAGGAGCACCGCGAACTCTACGGCCTCCTTCTCGACACGCTCGATGCTTTGGACGCGCGCGCTCCGCTACATACCGTTCGCTACTTCGAACTTCAGGTGCTCGGCCTGATGGGCTACGAGCCGCAAGTCGATGCTTGCGCTATCTGCGGCAAGCGTCTCGCCGAGGAGGATGTTCTCCTCTCGGCATCGGCTGGCGGCTTCGTCTGCGGAGACTGTCGCGCAGTTGCTGGCGCCGGGCGGGTCATCTCAGTGCGAGCGATCAAAGTCCTGCGCTACGCCCGCTCGGCGGGTCTCGAGGCGTTCGCCGCCCTACGCCTGGATGATTCGCTCGCCCGCGAGGTGCAATCTGCCGTGGCCGAACTCATCCGCTACGTCCTCGATCGCGAGCTCAACACCGGCAAGTATCTTGACCAGGTAGCCCGGCTTCCTCGCTTTACCACGAGAGCCGAGAGCCCGGACGATGTACAATCGCTCTAATCTCCCCGGAATGGTTGGTCATGCCCCTCTACGAATACTTTTGTAAGCCGTGCAACGGCATTTTCGAAGAGCTTCGTCCCATGCGCGAAGCCACCGAGCCCGTCCCCTGCCCGCAATGCTACAAGGATGCTGGCCGCATCATGCCGACATCCTTCGCTGCTTTCACCTTCCGAGACGGCTACCCGCGCCGCATCCCGGACGACGGCAAGTTCTATCATCTCGGTACGAAGGTCAACAAGCTTGTCTCCAGTGGCCGCCCGAACGAGCATCCCGAAATCGACAAGCCTCAGCCCAAGCGCCGCAAGACCAAGGGCGAAAAGGAAGTCATCCAGGACATGGCCGTCGCCGCTCTCTCTGGCGATTTGAGCGACATGTACGGCAACGCCGTGCGCCCGCAAGAAGTCGAGCAGGCAGTGGAGAAGGGTCGCGTCCTGCGCAAGGGCACTCCCACCTCCACCGGCTTTACTCCTTAGTCCTTGCCATCCCCACTCCTCCAGACTGCAAAAGAACCCGGCCCAGCCGGGTTCTTTTCACTAACCGTCTATCGTTGCCGCTAACTGGTGCGCTCGAGGACGTACTGTCCTAATTCCGCCAGGCAGCGCTTCGTTTCGGACTCCGGCAGGATCGAAAGAACGTCCGTCGCCCGGCGAACGTAGTCGCGCGCCATCTCCATTGAGACCTCCAGCACCTCAGTCGAGCGCACCATCGCGATCGCTTCCTGCAGGCGTTCCTCGCGCGAACGTTTTGCCGTGAAGTACCGCTTGATTGGATTGTCCACTGGGTAACGCTCCAACAGCAGAAGGCCCGGCAACGTGATCGTGCCTTCGCGCAGGTCGCTTCCTACTGGCTTGCCCATCAACAATTCGTCGCCAGTGAAATCGAGGATGTCATCGACAATCTGGAAAGCCATCCCCAGGCTCCAGCCATACACCCGCATCGCTTCGATTACGTCGTCCTGGCTCTGCCCCAGGCTTGCCCCGCCCTCCGTCGCAACCGCGAACAGCGAGGCCGTCTTCCCACCAATCCGCGCCAGGTAATTTTGAATGTCCTTGCCTACGTCGAACGCCGCTGCGTCCTGGTCTAGCTCGCCGCTCGTCATCTTCATCAGCGCTAACGCGAACAAGCGGGTCACATGCAAGCTGCCAGTGCGCGTCACCATCTCCGCGGCGTTGGCGAAGATGTAGTCGCCCAGCAGCACCGTAATCGCGTTGTCGAACACGCTGTTCGTGGTCGCCCGGCCGCGACGGCTTTCGGCGCCATCGACCACGTCGTCGTGCACCAGGCTCGCGGTGTGGAGTAACTCGATCGCCGTGCCCAGCGGCACCAGCTTGTTCAAGTCGTAGTTCCCAAGGTTGCCAGCCAGGAGTACCAGCGCCGGTCGCATCCGTTTACCTTTGGCCCCAAGGGCGTGGTCCAACATGCGCTTCAGCGGAGCAAGGTCTGCCCGCTTCGTCGATTCCAATAGATCTTCGACCAGCACCATATCGTCTGAAACGGGGCCGTACAGGCTGGTCGCCGTCTGTAGCTGCGTCACGAGGCCTCCACGCTGGTTGGCAATGTCACGCCAAACACTCGGGACGCATTCTGCGTGGTTGCGGCCGCGACTGCATCTACGCTCTGGCCGCGCGCCGCCGCCACGGCCTCAATCGCCCGCCAAACGTTCGCCGGTTCGTTGCGCCGTCCCCGCAGTTTCTGCGGCGGAAGGTATGGGGAGTCTGTCTCGACCAAAAGTGCCTCGATCGGAAGCCCGGTTGCGATCCGCCGGGATTCGTCATTCGCAGGGTAGGTGATGGGACACGCAATCGATATCAGGAAGCCTACGTCCACGTACTGTTGGGCCTGCTCCAAAGTTCCGCCGAAGCAGTGCATGATCCCAACCGGAATCTCACCGGCCCGCCAACCGCGCGCCACGGAATATACCGTTAGCGGCGCCAGGCAGGCATCTTCCGCCGCCCTCGAGTGAATCGAAACTGGTTTCCGCACGGCTACGGCAATCTCGAGCTGCGCTTCGAGCACCTTCAGTTGGTCCTCGCGTGGGGAGTGGTCTCGAAAGTAATCGAGCCCGATCTCGCCGACTGCGAACACATCCTCGCGGGCGGAGAGCGTTGCGAGTGTCTCCAGGTCTGCCGCGCTCACCCGCGCCGCTTCGTGCGGATGAAAGCCAACAGCGGCGAAGATGGCCGGGTTTCGCGCAGCGATAGTCAGCGCCTCGCTGTTCGAATCGCGGTCGTACCCGCAGAGCAGCATCCCGGCCACGCCCGCTTCTTGAGCTCGCCGCATCACGCCGGGGCGGTCGTGATCGAAGGCGGGATCCTGTAGGTGACAATGGGCGTCGAAAGCGAGACTCACGCTCGCGCAACCTCTGCCGTGGTGTCGATCTTCGTGTACAGCGGTCGCGGCGCAGGCAATTGCGTCCCGGCTGCGATTGTTGTGTATTGCCAACCCTGGTTAGTCACCGCCCCGGTCTGTGCCAGGTCTTCGTGCAGTTGGGCGGTCGAAAACGGCAGTACAGGGTGCAGTAGCGTCTTTAGCGCGTTGATCACATTAAGCGTCGTCGCAAGTGTCTCCGCGGCATGTGGCTTGTCCGTCTTCACCGCTTTCCATGGCGCGCGGTCGTCCAGGTACTTGTTCGCGGACTGCGCCAGCTTCAACGCCTCGCCGAGTGCGTTGCGAAAGTGACAGGCTCCGTATTCGCCGCCCACCGAATCAAACGCCGCCTCAGCGTGGGCGATGAGCGTTGCGCTCTCCGTCGCGAGCGTTCCCGCGTCCGGCACAACGCCCTCGAAATTGCGGTGAATCATCGAGATCGTGCGGTTCGCAAGATTGCCCCACGTCGCGATCAACACATCGTTGTTCGCGCGGATCAGTTCCTCCTCGCGGAACTCCGAATCGCTCGTCTCCGGCATGATCGTCGTCAGGTAGAAGCGCACAACGTCGGCGTCGTACACGTCCAGAAGGTCGAGCATCCAGGTACCGGTGCCCTTCGATTTGCTCTGCTTCTGTCCCGCCGAAAAGTTCACGTACTGGTTGGCCGGCACATCAAAAGGCAGGTTCAGGCCGCCATACCCCATCAGCATCGCCGGCCAAATGATCGTGTGAAACGCGATATTGTCCTTGCCAATGAAGTAGTACGACTTCGTCTCCGGCTCTTCCCAGAACGGCTTCCAGGCGTCCGCAACGCCTGTTCGCGCGGCCCACTCCATCGAAGCGGAAAGGTACCCGATAACCGCATCGAACCAGACATAAATCCGCTTGGACTCGTACCCCTCGACCGGCACCGGCACGCCCCAACTGATGTCTCGCGTGATCGCCCGGTCCTTTAATCCCTCGTTGAGCGAGCCAAGCGTGAAGTTAAGCACGTTGCGCCGCCAGCTCTCCTTGCTGCTTGCCCACTCCTTCAATCGCGCTTCCAGCGCCGAAAGCTTCAAGAAGTAGTGCTCCGAAGGTCGCAATTCCGGCGTCGCGCCGGTCATTTTGCTCCGCGGATTCAGCAGGTCCACTGCGTCCAGCATTGACCCGCAGTTGTCACATTGGTCGCCGCGCGCTTCCAGGTAGCCGCAGATCGGGCACGTTCCCTCAACGTACCGGTCCGGCAGGAACCGCTGCGCCTCGGGGTCGAACAGGTGGTCTTCGGTGCGCGGATAGAGCAACCCGGCTTCCAGCAAGCGCAAAAATACTTGTTGTGTGACTGCGTAGTGGTTGTCCGTCAGCGTCGTCGTGTAGAGGTCGAAGCTGATGCCGAACCGCTCCCACGTTTCGACGATCTTCGCGTGATAGCGATCAACGATGACACGCGGCTCGACGCCTTCTTTGTCTGCCGCCACCGTTATCGGCGTCCCGTGACAATCCGACCCAGAGACCATGACCACCTCGGCGCCGCGCAGCCGCTGGTACCGCGCGAAAATGTCCGCCGGCAGGTACGCCCCAGCCGCCTGGCCGACGTGCAGCAAGTAGTTTGCGTATGGCCACGCCACGCAGACGAGGATCCGTTCTGACACAGAACATCCGGGATTGGAGATGAATCGAGTCTACCATAGGCCCGCCCTGACGCCCGATTCAGGACTCCTCCCACATCGTGTAGGCAACATCTCGCCCCACGGTGAAGCGTTTCGCCGCTTCGGCCGCCGCTCCTGCTCGCCGCGCCCCTGCGCGCTGCATCTCCGCCATGTAGGCGCGCACTTCCGCCAGGTCGTCGTCCGCCTGCGGCTCAATCCGCACTACCACCGTGCATTCGCCTCGCGTCCCCGCAAACCGGCCAGTCAGGTCCGAGGCGCGCCCGCGGACCACTTCTTCGTGCACCTTCGTCAACTCGCGGCAGACTGCCACCTCGGGATCGCGAAGCGTCGCCGCCAGTTCTGCGAGCACCGCTGCCAGTCGGTTCGGGCTTTCGAAGAATACGAGCACGGCCGCGCTCCGGGCCGCTGCCGCCAGCAGCCCCTTTCGCTCGGCAGCCCCGCGCGGCAAGAACCCCAGGAAGTGCGCATCGCTGCCTTCAAAGCCGCACACCGAGAGGGCAGCCGCAAGCGCCGACGGCCCGGGGATCGCAACCACAGCAATGCCGGCGCTATGAGCAGCGTCCACCAGCCGCGCTCCCGGGTCGGCAACCACCGGCGTGCCGGCGTCGCTGACCAGCGCCACAACTCCTTCGCGCGCGGCTGCCAGCAGTTCCGGCGTTCGTTGGCCCACGTTGTGCTCCGTCAGGCTGACCATTCGTCCCGCTCCACCCGCCATTTTGACGAGCTTTCCGCTCACTCGCGTGTCCTCCGCCGCGATCACATTCGCGCTCCCAAGCACCGCCAGCGCACGCGCCGAGAGGTCGCCGAGGTTGCCGATCGGGGTTGCGACAACGTAAAGACCTGGCGCGAAATCGCTCACCTTTTCGAGACCCTGCTTGCGGGATTGCACATAATCGAAAACCTGAACCGAATCTGTGTTGACCCTCTTCGCAGTGCCCTTCTACACTCGAATATAACAGGCGGCCCCGCCCATGGGCCGTAATTCACACCCCGGGATTGCGCTGACTTGAGTACCGCTGTTTCTCTTCCCTCCGCCGCCTCTGAACCTTCGGAGCGCGGCCATGCGCCGTTGGACGACAATTTCACGCCTAAGTTCAAACAACTGCGCCGCGCATACGGGTTCGATGACGTAGCAATCGTACCCGGCGAAGTCACCATCAACCCGGAACTGGTGGAAATGGGGCTCGAGATCGGGCCCCATCGTTTTACCATCCCATTTCTCGCATCCGCGATGGACGCGGTCGTCGATCCCACCTTCGCGGTTGCCATGCACAAGGCCGGCGGCCTCGCCGTCCTCAACCTTGAAGGCGTATGGACGAAGTACGACGACCCGCGCCCCATGCTCGAAGAGGTCGCCTCCGCCAGCCGCAACGAAGCCACCGCAATCCTCCAGACCGCCTACCAGGCACCCATGCGTGAAGACCTTATCGCCCGCCGCATCCGCGAGATTAAGGACGGCGGCGCGATCGCTGCGGTCTCCGTCACGCCAATGCAGACCAAGCGACTCGCGGGCCTCATCCAGGATTCCGGCGCCGATATCATCGTCGTCCAGAGCACAGTAACCACCGCCCGCCACGAGTCCAACAGCATCGAAGGCCTCCGCTTCGACAAACTCTTCAAGGACATTCGCATCCCCGTCGTCGTCGGGAACACCGTCGGATTCAAAGCTACTCTCGAAATTATGCGCACTGGCGTGGCCGCCGTCCTCGTTGGCGTCGGTCCTGGCGCGGCCTGCACCAGCCGCGAAGTGCTCGGCATCGGCGTCCCGCAGGTCACCGCAACAATCGAATGCGCCGCCGCCCGCGACCGCTACTTCGAAGAATCCGGACGCTACGTCCCGATCATCACTGACGGCGGTATCCGCACCGGCGGCGACGTCTGCAAGTGCATTGCTTCCGGCGGTGATGGCGTCATGATGGGCTCTCCTTTTGCTGGCACCACGGAAGCGCCGGGTCGCGGCTACCACTGGGGTATGGCCACCCCGCACGCCAACCTTCCTCGCGGCACGCGCGTCCAGGTCGGCGTCAACACCACCCTCCAGAAGCTGCTCTACGGCCCAACCAGCCGCACCGATGGCACCGAGAACCTTGTCGGCGCGCTTCGCACGGCGATGGGAATGTGCGGCTCGCACACCGTTCGCGAATTCCAACAAGCGGAGATGATCATCGCTCCGTCCATCAAGACGGAAGGCAAGATCTACCAGTTTGCTCAGGCAAAAGAGTAGCCTCCTCGCCATCGCAATTGCAGTAACAGCGGCCCTCCCGGGAGCCCCTGTTTTTGCGCAGACTCCTCCCGCTGCAGCTGGCTGCCTCGAAGTCCGCTTGGACGCCCTCTCGGCATCCGTCCTCGCCTCCGACCTCGTCGTGATTGGCGTTGTCCACGAAGAGCATGGCGGCGGACTGGCTCGCATCGAACCTCAGGCTTATCTCAAGGGCGCAGCCTCGAACGAGGCGATTCATCTCGTACCAACCCGGCGCCAACTCGCTTCCTCCTGCGAACTCGCGCGGCTCACGGAAGGCACACGCCTGATGGCCTTTCTGCACACAGCCAACGGCGGACCAGCGTGGCCCGGCGCCAACGAGGTTTTCTGGCTGGCTGACGGCCGTGCAAGCGGCTCTGGCGGTAACACAACGGAGTCAGACTTGGTCGAAAAAGTCCGTGCGATTACTCATCAGTACGCCGTCCCCGCAGCCTCGCAGTCCGAAGGCGCAGGCATCGACTGGGGCAAGACCGTCGTTCCACTCTCCATCGCGCTGCTCATCGTCTTCGGCATTGGGCTCGTGCTCATGCGCGTCTGGCACCGCATCGACCCGACCTGAGAGGCTACCTGCTGATAACGAGCTTTTCCAGGAATTCGGCCAAACGTTCGTCACCGTCGGCCAGCACTTCGTTCGCGGCGTCCAGCGCGTAGCGATCGCTGTGCGCCAGCGCGATCCCGCGTCCCGCCCACGCCAGCATTGGCGCATCGTTCACGCTGTCGCCGATCGCCAGCGTCTCCTGTCGCTCAATCCCAAGGTCAGCGCAGATCAGCGAAAGCGCGTGGCCCTTATTTGCGTCGGGCGCCACGGCAACGGTCACCTCTGGGAAGTCCAGCACGTGCAGTGCCTCGCCGTGCAGCTTCACCAGCGCGTTGTGGATCGAATTCGCCTCGGCAGCGCTCGAAATGATCCCCACGCCGGTGGGCGCAACTCCCGAGTTTTCTGGGTCTAATCGGTATTCCGGCACAATCCCCGACACCCGTCCGTACTCCCGCGTGGCCGGTGATTCTCCGGTGACGATGTAGCGCCACGGGTTGAACCATTCGTACACCCGATCGATCGTTCGTGCGTACTCGCAGATCTCTATCGCCGCCGCGCGGTCGATCGGAAACTCGTGAATCATCTCGCCGCTCGCCAAATGGACCGAGCAGCCCCTGTTGGCAGATCACGGGCTCGCTGATCCCAAGGTGGCGCGCCACCCTGGCAGTGCCCGGAAACATCCGACCCGATGCGAGCACCACCACAATACCGGCGCTTCGAAGCTTCGCTACCGCCTGCGTGATTCGCGGTGCTGGAACGTCCTCATGCGCGTGGACAATGGTCCCATCAATGTCCAGGGCGACAAGCTTCAGACCCATCGCGCGCACACCACACGCTCGATGCCTGCCAAATCATGAACCGCCTCCACGTGCGCCCCACCCCGCACACAGAACTCAGCCACCTGCGCCGCTTGCCCAAACCCAACTTCCATTGCCAGCAACTTCGGACGCGTCCGCGTGGCGCAGTCGTTAATCAATCGCCGAATCAATTCGAGCCCGTCGGAGCCGCCGTCCAGCGCCAGTCGCGGCTCCCAATCGCGGACTTCGGGCTCCAGACCGGCAATTTCTTCACTCGGGATATACGGCAAATTGGCCACCACGATGTCCACCCCGGCGATCGCGTCGAGCAGGTTGGTCCGCAGAAACGAGACGGCGACATCGTGACGCCAGGCGTTCCGCTCTGCCACCGCCAGCGCTCCCCCGCTGACGTCCGTCGCGACGACCGTGGCGGCTCCATGCGCGGCCTTGGCCACCGCGACGGCAATCGCCCCGCTCCCCGTGCCCACGTCCACAATCAACGATGCGTCCAGTCCCCGCGCCTCTTTCGAAGCGAGTTCCACAAGCAGTTCGGTCTCCGGCCTCGGCACCAACACATCCACGGTCACTTCAAACGCCAGCCCGTAAAACTCGCGCTCGCCACGGATGTACGCCGCCGGCTCGCGATCCAGCCGCCGCGCAACCAATGCCTTCAGCCGTCCGCGGGCTTCAATGCACAGTTCACGGTCCAAGTAGTACTCCGTTCGGGTCATGCCGCCCGCCATCCGCACCAGGAATTCGGCCTCGAACCCCGCGTCCGGGACGCCAGCCTCCGCCAGCCGCGGCGCCAACTCCGCCGCAGCCTTCCTCGCGTTCATCCCAAGCCTTCGAGCCGGTCTGTCTCGTCGGCCGTTGCAACCGCGTCGATCAAGTCATCCAGGTTGCCGTCCAGCCGGTCCGGGATGTTGTGCACCGTCAGCCCAATGCGATGGTCCGTGATGCGATCCTGCGGAAAGTTGTACGTCCGAATCTTCTCGCTGCGGTCGCCGCTGCCCACTTGCAAGCGCCGCGCCTGCGTCATCTCTGCGTCCTGCTTGCTCTGCTCCATATCGAACAGCCGCGAGCGAAGCACTGTCATCGCCTTCGTCCGGTTCTTGAACTGCGATCGTTCGTCCTGGCAGACCACGACCAGCCCCGTCGGGATGTGCGTTAGCCGCACCGCGGTTGCCACCTTGTTCACGTTCTGGCCGCCCGCACCAGACGAATGGAAGATGTCGACCCGCATGTCCTTTTCTTCGATCGCGATGTCCACCTCCTCGGCCTCGGGCAACACTGCTACGGTTGCGGTCGAGGTGTGAATTCGTCCCTGCGTCTCTGTCTCCGGTACGCGCTGCACGCGATGCACCCCGCTCTCGTACTTCATCCGCGAAAACGCACCCTCGCCGCGTACTTCAAAAACCACCTCCTTGAAGCCGCCCTTCTCCGATTCGGAGCCGCTCAAGATCTCCGTGTGCCAACGCTTGCGCTCTGCGTAGCGCGAATATGCGCGGAACAGTTCGGCGGCGAACAGCGCTGCCTCTTCGCCTCCCGCGCCGCCCCGAATTTCCATGATCACGTTCTTCGAATCGCGCGGATCTTTCGGCAGCAGTTCGCGCCGAATGCGCGCATTCAGCTTCACCATCTGCTCGTCCGCTTCGGCCAGTTCGGTTTCAGCCATCGCTTTTATCTCAGCGTCATCCTCATCGAGCAGCGAGCGAGCCCCATCCGCTTTCGCCTCGAGCGCGCGATATTCGCGGTATAGGTCGACGATCCCCGAGATCTCCGCCCGTTCGCGCGCCAGTTTCGTGCTCCGCTCATAGTCGACTGCCGCTTCGGGGGTTCCCATCTCGTCGGTGAGTTCGTCGTATCGCTGCGTAATGCGCTGCAGCTGCGCCAGGATCGCCTCGTCCATTGCTTAAAAAGACGGCCCGCTCATCGCGGACCGAAGTACTCCTTGGTGATTCGAGTATAGCACCGGCCCGTGCCTATCCCGTCGCACGGCTCATCGCCAGTTCGTCCGCCACTCGTGCGAGCGCCAACACCCGCTGCTCAGACTCGCCTCGCAGGTCCTTTATGGTCGCCGTGCCGCTGGCCACTTCGTCGTCGCCGAGAATGATCGCCGTCGCCGCGCCTGAGCCATTCGCTGCGCGCATCTGCGCTTTGAACGAACGCCCCGATTCGCCCACAACGGTGCCGATTCCCCGTTTCCGCAGTTCCGCCGCCAACCGGAACGCCAGCGGCGGACTGCCTTCAGTGCGGTGAACGATGTACACCTCGATCCCGCTGGAAGCCTCGAAGACCACACCGTTTTTCTGCATCTCCAGGATGATCCGTTCGATCCCACTCCCAAACCCCATCCCCGGAGTCCGTGGCCCACCAAGGATCTCGATCAGGCCGTCATAACGCCCGCCGCCGCCGATCGTGCTCTGCGCCCTTTCGTCGTCCGTTGGCACAATTTCGAAGACCGTGCGGTTGTAGTAATCCAACCCGCGCACCAGCAGCGGGTCAATTTCGTAGCTGATCCCAGCCGCGCCTAGCGCCGCCATCACCGCTTCGTGGTGCGCCAGCGCTGGTCCGCTCAGCGAGTCGACGAGCTTCGGTGCGGCATCCTTGAACGGCTCGTCGCGCTCGTCCTTGCTATCGAGTAGTCGTAGAGGGTTTCGTTCGAACCGCCGCCGACTGTCATCGGAAAGCTTGTCGAAGTTCGGACGGTAGTAATCCTTCAGGCGCTCGACATACTCTCCCCGGGGCGCCGCATCATCGATCGACCCCAGCCGCACAACCACGTCGCGGATGCCCAGGCGTTCGTACAACGACCAGAGCAGCCCGATCACTTCGGCGTCCACCAGTGGGTCTTCTGAGCCGATCACTTCACAATCGAACTGCGTGTGCTGCCGGTAACGGCCCTTCTGTGGCCGGTCATAACGGAACATCGGATGCGTGGTGTAGAGCCGCACCGGTTGGGGCCAACTCGCCATCCCATGTTCGAGGTACGCGCGGCAGATCGCCGGCGTCCCCTCCGGCGTCAGTGCGAGGTGCTCTTCGCCGCGGTCCGTGAAGGTATAAAGCTCTTTTTCGACGATGTCCGTGGTATCGCCGGTGCCCTTTTCGAATACGCCGGCCTGCTCGAACATCGGCGTATCGATGCGCTGGTAGCCATGCAGCCGCGCAACCTCGCGAGACTGATCGAGGACGGCCTGCCAGTAGGGCTGCAACTCCGGCAGCACATCTTGCGTGCCGCGCGGAGCCTGGTACCTGGTGCTCATTCGTGCGCTTCCGGTTCAGGGGTTGCATGGTAGGATAGAGATCGAAACTTCCCACGGCAAAGAGGTCAGCAGGTTTGCAGACGCGTACGCAGGATGTCGCATCAACCGGCGTCGATATCGAAGCCGTCTTGGCACGCGCCGCTGAGTACCTCCCAGCCGACCGCATCCCGTTTCTTCGCGACGCCTACGACTTCGCAGCGGCCTGCCACGCGGGCCAGACTCGCCGCACCGGCGAGGCCTTTATCAGCCACCCTCTCGCAGTGACCTTCGAAGTCACACGCCTTGAACTCGATGCCAACGCCGTAGCTGCCGCCTTCCTGCACGACGTGCAAGAGGACTGCGGCATTGCGAACGAAGAGATCGCGGCGCGGTTCGGCCTTGACGTCGCCCGCCTAGTGGACGGACTTACCAAGCTCGAAAAGCTCCCCATGAAGTTCGCTGCCACCGATCAATTTGCGCGCGACAGCGTCCAGGCGCAGAACCTCCGCAAGATGTTTCTCGCCATGGCCGAGGACATCCGCGTGGTCCTCATTAAGCTCTGCGACCGCCTCCATAACATGCGGACGCTCTGGGCGTTCAACGCCGACAAGCAGCGCCGCATTTCGCTCGAAACCCAGGAGATCTTCGCACCGCTCGCCAACCGCCTCGGCGTCTGGCAGATCAAGTGGGAGCTCGAAGACCTCGCGTTCCGCTATCTGCAGCCCGAAAAGTATCGCGAAATCGCCGAACTGCTCGCGTCGAAGCGCGAATCTCGCGAAAAGTACATCCAGGAAGCGACAGATTCCCTCCGCGAACACCTGAAAGCCGCAGACATCCGGGCCGAAGTCACCGGCCGCGCGAAACACATCTTCAGCATTTACCAGAAGATGAGCCGCTACTCCAGCCAGGAAAAAACTTTCGACCAGATCTACGATCTGCTGGCCGTCCGCGTTTTCGTCGATTCCGTCGCCGAGTGCTACCACGCGCTTGGCGTTGTCCACGCCCTCTGGCGCCCCATCCCGGGCCAGTTCGACGACTACATCGGCAATCCCAAAGACAGCATGTACCAGTCGCTGCACACCACGGTCATGTCTCTTGGTGGCCGCCCGCTTGAGATCCAGATTCGCACGCACGACATGCACCGCGTCGCCGAGTACGGAGTGGCGGCACACTGGCGCTATAAAGAGGGCGGCAAGCAGCAGGGCAAAGACGAAGAACGCATCGCCTGGCTCCGTCAACTGCTCGATTGGCAGCGCGACCTCGCTGGCGCCGAAGACTTCATCGAGAGCGTCAAGACGGACATCTTCCATGACCAGGTGTTCGTCTACTCGCCCAAGGGCGCAGTGCTCGACATGCCAGCCGGGGCCACCCCGCTCGACTTCGCTTATCGCATCCATACGGACCTTGGCCACCAAACAGTCGGCGCGAAGATCAACGGCCGCATGGTTTCCCTCAACGCCAACCTGAAAAACGGCGATGTCGTCGAGATCATGCGCAGCCGCGCCAGCAAGGGGCCTTCCCGCGACTGGCTCAACGCCAATCTCGGCTACGTGCGGACTACCCACTCCAAGGAAAAGATCCGCCAGTGGTTCCGCCGCCAGGAACGCGCTGAGAACATCGATAGCGGCCGTGAACTCCTCGAAAAAGAGATGCGCCGTCTTGGACTGGACCTTGGCGAACGCCAGGATCAGATCCTCGGCCTCTTCACCTACGCCAACTGGGAAGACTTCCTTGCCGCGCTCGGCTACGGCGGCGTCAGCACCAATTCCATCGCTCGCAAAGTAGGCGCGCTGATCCAGGCCGAAGAAGCCGAGGCTGAGCCGCCGCCAGCGCTGCCAGAGAAGCAGGGCCCCGCCGCCCTTGGCGGGCCTGGCATGCGGGTTACCGGAGTCGGCAACTTGCTTACCACCATCGCACGCTGCTGCCACCCCGTCCCCGGCGACCAGATCGTTGGCTACGTCACCCGCACCAGGGGCGTCACGGTTCACCGCGCCGATTGCCACAACGTGCTCAACGAAGACGAACGCGAACGTCTTGTTGAGGTGGAGTGGGGCACCGTCACGAAGCTCTACCCTGTCTCCGTGCGTATCGAAGCATGGGATCGGGTGGGCCTTCTACGCGACATAACAACGGTCGTTACTGAAGACAAGGTCAACATGGTCGGCGTGCGTACCCTGGAGAACGGCGACGGCTCGGTGAACATCCTCGCCACCCTCGAAACCACCGGCATCGAGCAGCTCTCTCGCCTGCTCTCCCGCATGGAGATTATCCGCGGAGTTCGAAGCGTCGAGCGCAACATCGATCGCAAACGCGGGAGCAAGCTCAACGAGCCGCTGCCGCTGCGCCGTCCGTTAGGCCGCACGCATCCGCGCTGAACGCCGCGTCCGGCGCATAACAATCGCCGAGTTGCGTGTCACCCGCGCCTTGTATGCGCTCTGCGTCTGCCCAATCGCCGCGCCCCGGCTGGCGCGGTATTCGAGCACCATCGCTGCGACGATGCTGCTGGCCGAGCCGATGAGGAACAGATCGAAAATGACCGTGAAGACCGGGTTGACCATGGCGGTAGTACATCCGTTCTAAGATGCTAGGAGAATGCAGCACGCCCGTTCGCATGTCAACACATCTGTTCTAAAGTCGTCAGCAGTTGTCGCGTTTCGAACCTGTATACTCCCGCGCCACGGCCCCCTGCCGCAAGGAGACCCTCATGGCCAGTCGTGGCTTTTTCGGCCCCTCGGAACGCGCGCTGGAGTTCGGCGCCAAGTACGCCGAGGTCCTCAACAACTGGGGCGACCTCTTCGTCGTCGCCAGTCGCCTCGTCGAATCCAACGTCGCCCTCGGCCGCATGACCGCCGACGCCTCTGCCGAGTTCGAAAAGTGGACCCAGGAGACAGCCAACGCCCCTTGGAACTGGCTCAACCCCGAGCTCATGCAGCACTTCATGCAAAGCATGACTCCCGGTACTACGCCGCCCAAAACCCCCTAAGCTCGGTGACGCGTTACGGGGCGGGAGCGCTCGTACCCACCCCGCGCATTGACGCGCCGTCAACCACCGACACACAATCCGGCGTGCTCGCCAAAGTCCTGAGTTGTGCGGTAATCGGGCTCGATGGCGAGCTCGTCGATGTCGAAGTGGACATCACGCGTGGCCAACTGCCCACCACAACCATCGTCGGCCTGCCCGATACTGCCGTTCAGGAATCGAAGGAGCGCGTTCGTTCGGCCGTGCGAAACAGCGGTCTCAGTTGGCCCAACGGTACTCGCATCACCATCAACCTCGCCCCGGCTGACATTCGCAAGGAAGGCCCGGCCTACGACCTGCCAATCGCCGTCGGCATCCTGCTTGCCAGCGGCCAGGTCGTCGCCTCCGTCGATGACGCCATCTTCCTCGGCGAGATGGCCCTTACCGGAGACGTCCGCCCAACGCGCGGCATTCTCCCTATGGTCGGAGTCGCCCGCGACCGCGGCATCAAGCGCGCGTTCGTACCCGCCGAAAACGCCGCCGAGGCAGCCCTCGCCCGCGGGATCGAAGTCTATCCTGTTGGCAGCCTCGCCAGCCTCGCTTCGCATCTCCTTGGCGCGGTGCTGATCGAACCAGTCCTCGCGAAACCTATGGGCGAATTGTCAGACGACGGCCCAACCGCCACGGACTTCGCCGACATCTCCGGCCAAGAGCACGTCAAACGCGCCATCGAAGTCGCCGCCGCTGGGGGCCACAACCTCGTCATGCGCGGCCCGCCAGGCAGCGGCAAAACGCTCCTCGCCCGCGCCACACCCTCCATCCTCCCGCCGATGACCGAAGACGAAGCGATGGAGGTTACGCGCATCTACAGCGTCGCCGGTCTGCTCACCACCGGCACGGGACTGCTTCGCTGGCCGCCCTTTCGCGCGCCACACCACACCGTTTCGAACGCTGGCCTCGTCGGTGGCGGCTCGGTCCCGCGACCGGGCGAAATTACCCTCGCCCACCGAGGCGTACTTTTTTTGGACGAACTGCTCGAATTCGACCCCCGCGTCATTGAAATGCTTCGCCAGCCGCTCGAAGACCGCACCGTCACCATCAGCCGCGCCCGCACCTCCTGCACCTTCCCGGCCAACTTCATGCTCCTCAGCGCGCTCAACCCTTGCCAGTGCGGTTACCTGGGCGACCCAACCCGCGATTGCATCTGCCCGCCGCAGGCCGTCGCGCGCTACCAGCGCCGCCTCTCCGGACCACTGTTGGACCGCATCGATCTCTTCGTCGATGTCCCGCGCGTCCCCTACGAAAAGCTCGCTGCCGATGGCCGCGCCGAACGCTCTTCCGTCATCCGCGCGCGCATCCAGCGCGCCCGTCTGCTGCAAAACGAGCGCTTCGCCCAACTTCCCGGCCTCACCACATTG
>JBBQGT010000022.1:0-30810 GCA_038323265.1 Tepidiformales bacterium | reverse complement strand
CGCCGCAGCGGCGTAGCAGACGATAGCTGCGAGGCCGGCCTTTTCACCGAAGATACTGAACCCGTACGAGGTCAGCAGCAGGCCGCGAAGCGTCTCGCCCGTCTGCATCGTGCTGCGCAGCGAGGTTGCGCTGTCCAGCTTCTTCTGGGCCGCTTCAGCAGCGGCGGTGTCTGATTTCGCCTTGGCGGCTGTCACGTCTGCAGTCAGGCCGGTGCGGATCGCGCCGAGGGTGGCGTACGTCTCGCCGGGGAAGCCGGCCTTGGTGGCAGACTCTTCCAGGTGGTAGCCGATGTAGAAGTTTGCGTAGCATTCGGCTTGCTTGCCAGTCTCCATCAGCTTGCCGGCATTCTCATTGATGCAAGCGCCGCCGGGCTGGGTCTTTTCGCCTTCGGTCAACTTGTCGGCGGCAGCAAAGGTGATCTTCTGCTGGCCGAGTTGATCCTTCACGTAGTCGTGCGCGAAGCTCGCCTGGTCGGCCAGTACAAAGCCGAGTACGAGGAGCAGCACGGCGAGAACGGCCCCGCCGCCTGCAAAGATAATGTCCAATGTCCTGCGTTTCATTTTCGATCCTCCATGACTTTCTCTGATGCTGACGATATGGCAGCCTCTGTCACCCCGCCGCGACCAAACGGCCCTTCACTGAGGCCCAACCGGGCCTAAGTTGCGCAGCCGCTCGCATCGCCATCGTGCGCTTCTCGAGCGGCGGCGCCGGGCGCTTAAGCGGAATTGGGATGGGGAACTTACGTCGCGTCGGGCCGATCGTTATCGACATCTAACAGCAGCGTGTCCAGAACCATCAGAAGCGCAGCCGCCGCCGCGGCGAAGAGCGTCAGCTTGACCGACTTCCGCACAATCGCCAGTAAAAGGCGGACGAGCAGGAATGGAATTCGAACGAGCGCGCGGAGGATGATCATGCGTGTGGAGCCTCGTGTCCAAGCATATCCGCATAGATGCCCGGATCACTATCCGCGATGAGTGTGGCGCCCGCCGCTTTTTCGTAGAAACGGGCAGGGCCAACGCCGCCGATGATCGCGTAGCCGTAACCCTGGGCAGCAAGCGCGTGAAGACAGTGAAGCAGCAGCACGCGTCCAATCCCGCGCCCCCGCTGGCTCTCCAGCACGCCAGTGGGGCCGAAATAGTCCGGGCGCGTCACGTTGTACGCTGCGAACCCCGTGACCGCGCCGGCCTCCGTGCTGATGAACACGGTAGGCGGCGCCTCAGCGAACGCAGTGCTTACTTCGTCCTCCCAGAGAGGGAAGGCCTCGCGCACGAACCGCAGCAGCGCGTGGCGCTCGAAGGTCTCCACCCGGCGGCAGACCACCCCCTCGTCGGCCAGGCGTGCCAGTTCGGTCGCCGCGTCCGGCAGGGCGTAGAGACGCACCAGCATGTCCGGCATGCGCGGAGGCTAGGCCAGCCCGCCGCCGTCCAGCACGAGCGTCTGGCCGGTGGTGAAGGACGACGCCGGGCTCGCGAAGTAGAGCGCTGCGCCTGCCATTTCGTCCGCCTCGCCAATGCGCTTCAGAGCGCCGCCCTGGACGGAGTTCTTGAGGATGCTTTCGTTCTCCCAGAGTGCGCGCGAGAACTCGGTGCGGATGAGCCCGGGAGCGATGCAGTTGACCCGGATGCCATCCGTGCCCCACTCCTTGGCGCAGACCTGGGTAAGCATGATCACTGCCGCCTTGGAGACTGAGTAGCCGCCAAGCCCCTGCGATGCTCGCAGCCCGCCGGTGGAGCTGACGTTCACGATGCTCCCGCCCTGGCCATGCTCGAGGATCGCCGCGCGCACAAGTTTGCTGAGCACGAACACGGCCTTCACGTTCGTCGTCATCACCATGTCGAATGATCGCTCCTCGAGGTCCTGGATCGGCCCGAAGGCGGGGTTGGCGCCAGCGTTGTTTACCAGCACATCGATTCGGCCTAGCTGGTTCTTCGTTTCGTTCACCAGGTTCTGGAGGGCATCCATATCGCGCACGTTGGTTGGCACCGCAATGCCCCGGCGCCCCGTTGCCTTGATCGCCTCAAGCGTCTCTTCGAGCGCCTCCGGCTTGCGCGCCGCCACGCATACATCCGCGCCCGCTTCAGCAAGCGCGACGGCGATAGAGCGGCCGATTCCCCGGCTGCCCCCGGTAACGATGGCTACTTTGCCAGCGAGTGAAAAATCGGCGATGGACATGAAAGAATCCTCTGTTTCGTGGGGTCACCCCGGCGGACGCACGCCCGAGTGTGGTAAGCCGGATTCTACGCGACCTCCTTCACAGCGTCGCTTGCGTCGCTTTTGTAGACTGCGACCACGAAATCTTTCGCGAAGGGGCCAGCCATGGCATCCGTTGACTTGAAAGAATTGCTCCCGGGCTTTTGCGAGCGAGATCTGCGCGACCCCGAGGCCTACCCCACCGAGAACCTCGCAGAGCTGCGCGCCGCCGGAATCACGATGCTGCCCTTTTCACCCGCTCTGGGTGGCGAAGGCGCGGACCTCGTCGCCTGCGTGCGCACAATCGAGGCGATCGCCACAGCCTCGCCCTCCACCGCTCTCGTCATCGCCATGCCACTCGGCCTTGCGGGTATCTACGGGAGCGGCCTGGTCGCTCCATCCGTCCACAAGGCTACCTGGAATGCGCAGGTCGAGCGCGTCGCTGCAGATTTCCGCGCGGGCAAGCTCTACGCCGCCTGCAATTCGGAGAAAGGCGCCGGGGGCTCGCTCGATGCCACGAAGACAATTGCCACGATGCGCGACAGCGTTTTCACCATCGACGGCGAAAAGATCCTCGCCTCTTCTGGACGCTACGCCGACTACTTCTTTTCGACCGCGAAAGTGGCGCAGCAGGATCTGCCAGGGGCAGGCGTCGTCGAGTTCTTTTTCGTCCCTACTCGTGCTGACGGCGTTGAAATCCTCGACGACTGGGACGGCTTCGGCATGCGCTCCACCGAAAGCCAGACCGTGAAATACCATGGCGCAGCCGCGGAGTTCATGCTCGGCTTCCCGGACTTCATCGCCACCGTGCAGCCGTTGCAGTATTGGTTCTGCCTGTTCGCAGCCATCCCACTGGGCTGTGCTGCGGCTGTCATCCGCGCACTGGGCGAGCCCGCGCCTTCCGGTCCCGCGATGCGCGTCCGGCTCTCCGACGCGGTCATGCGCTACGAGGCGCTCAAGGCCTATCTGCTCGAAACCGCTGCCCTCTGGCAGCCAGGCCCGAACCCCGGCCTCGCCGCTCGCGTCCTTCGCACCAAAACCTATGTCACGCAGGAATCAACCAAGCTCTGTGCCGAACTCTTTGCACTTGGCGGTGGACGCCACTACCGCCGCTCGGGCAACGTCGCGCGGATGGTGGCCGATGCGTTCGCAGGCACGGCCCTGCGTCCGCCCCTGCCGCTCGCCCTCGAGACGCTGGCTGAGAACTTCTCGCTCGGAGACCTTGCCTGACCTTAGTGCGTGAGGAAGCTCCGCTCAGGCGTCGCCAGGTGGCTCACATCGTTCAACGACTGCAGCGCACGAACTCCGTGGCCCGAGTAGACGACGCTCACTGAAGTGTGCGCAGGGCGGAAGAACATATCCTTCGCCACACCGATGATGTGCGCCACGTAGGCGTTGATCACCCCGCCGTGACAAGCCACTATCACGCGTTTTCCTTCGTTCGCGGCGATGATCCCTTCGATCGCGTTCACCGTGCGCTTGCGAAAAGCGGCGCTCGATTCGGAGTACGGATAGACATCCCATGACCCTTCGCGAATCATCCGTTCGCGAATCCCCGCGAGCAGTTCTCCGCCGACGAATTCCAGCGCCGACTGTTCAGACGGAATCTCGCGGAAGACCTCGACTTCCCGCAGGTCGTGGATCACTTTCGGCTCCAGCCTGTGGTGCCGCGCGATCTGCAAGCCGGTTTCGAAGGCCCGTTTGAGCGGGCTGGCATAGACCGCGTCTACTCGCTCGGTCGAGAAGCGTTCGCCCACGAGGCGGGCCTGCTGCACCCCATCGTCGCTGAGCGGCGGATCGATGGTGTCGCCCACGGGCCCGTTGCGCCAGTCTGGAACGTGCTGCTGGCCGTGCCGCACCAGGACAATCTGGGTGACGTCTTCGACGCCAGTCAGGAACGCGCGGTCGAAGACCATGGGGCTTCGAGCTGGGCCGTTGCTCATCGTGGGGAACCCTCCGGAAGGTACTGCTGTTGGACTATCCCAGAGCGGTGTTCACCGCACCACCTGCGGCTAGAATAGCGCCCATGGAAGCACCTTCGGTTTCAGTGATGCTGCGCTCCTGGGATGTGCGTACCGGCGTCACCGCCCAGATGACGCTGGACGCCGCTCGCCGCGCTGAAGCGGCCGGGCTGGACGGCATCCTCGCGGGCGATCACGTCACCTTTTACGGCTACGGCAACGATGGCCTTGTGACGCTGACGGCCATTGCCGCCGTAACCGACCGGGTGGAGCTGAAGACCGCCGTCTACCTGTTGCCCCTGCGGCACCCTGTGCCGGTTGCCCTGCATGTTGCTCAACTGGACCAGCTGAGCATGGGCCGCTTGGTGCTCGGAATCG
Organism: Tepidiformales bacterium; assembly: GCA_038323265.1. Classification (GTDB taxonomy): domain Bacteria; phylum Chloroflexota; class Dehalococcoidia; order Tepidiformales; family Tepidiformaceae; genus PNKC01. The sequence goes on along the minus strand of JBBQGT010000022.1, from coordinate 26,280 downwards.
GCATCGGCGGCGAAGACCCGCACGAGTTCACGAGCTGCGGCGTAGACCCCAAAACTCGCGGCGCACGGGCGAACGAGGCACTCGAGATCCTGCCGAGGCTTTGGAGCGAGGACGGAGTGAGCTTCTCTGGCAGGCACTTCCAGTTGGACAACGTCACGGTCTACCCCAAGCCTCTACGCCCTGTCCCGATCTTCGTCGGCGGGCGTAGCGACGCAGCCCTCGAGCGGGCCGGCCGTTACGGGGACGGTTACACCGGCATCTGGCAATCCGTCGAACGCTTCAGCCAGGCCCAGACGATCGCAAAAGAGGCAGCAATCAAGTCGGGGCGCGACCCAGAGGCGATAGAGTTCGGCATGCAGTTCTGGATGAGCGTCGGCGAAACGCGCGAGGCGGCTCGCGCCTGGGTGAGCAAAGGCATGGAAGCTACCTACCGGTTGCCGTTCGAGCGCTTCGAACGCTACACCCCGTTCGGCCCGGCGAAGCAGGTGGCGGAGGAGATCATGCCCTTCGTTGAGGCCGGGGCGCGGCACATCAATCTCTTACCTGTCCAGGCTTCGCCCGAAGAGCTGGTGGACGGCGCCGCGGCTGTGCGCGAGGCCCTCCACGTGCTCTGTCGCTAGCGACCTGGTCACGCACGAGGGCGGAACTGCACGAGCGTCACCTCGGGCGTCACATCTTCGAAGCTGACCTGAAGCGGTATGCCGACGCGCACATCGCCCGGCGGGCAGCCGAGGATGTTCGCCGTCATGTGCGGCCCCTCCTCCAACTCCACGATGGCGATGACGTACGGCTCGTCGCCCGACCACTGGGGCGCAGTCGCTCGCCGCGCCACCGTGTACGAATAGACGCTCGCACGTCCCGAAACTTCGACCCATTCGAGCGCATCCCCCGGCGCAAAAGGCGAGACGGAACGCGGATAGAAAACATACTTCCCGGTCTGCTTCGAACGCTGAATCATCAGCTTGTGCTGCTTTGCCGCGTCCCAGAACGGCCGCGTCACGTCTGTCGGCTCGGGCAGCGGCTTCATGTATGGCGCGGAGGCTTTTGCTTCGGTCGGCTCAGTCATTACCGTCCCCTCTCCAGGATGAGCGAGACTTGCTCGCTCATAATCCCGCCGTTGCCGTTGACGAAGGCCAGTTGGCACTTCTTCACCTGCCGGCCCTGGGCCCGGCCCATTACCTGGCGCGCCGCCTCCGTGACGTGAGACATGCCGCCCGCTAATCCCGCCTGGCCAAACGAGAGCTGGCCGCCGTGCGGGTTCAACGGGAAGTCGCCATCGAACTGCAGGTTGTGCTGGTCCACGAACTTCCCGCCGCCGCCTTTCTTTGCGAAACCCGCGTCCTCGAGCGAAATGAGCACCGTGATCGTGTAGCAGTCGTAGATGCTCGCCACATCGATGTCCTTGCGGCGTACCCCAGCCATTTTGAAGGCCAGGTCCGCCGCCGCCGTGATCGGGCTGCTGGTGAGGCTCGGCGCGTAGGTGATGCTGCGGTGCGTAGTGTGCTCGCCAACGCCAAGAATCGTAGCCGCGTGCTTCGCTTTCTTCGCCCGCCTTGCGCTGGTCACCACCAGGGCTGCCGCTCCGGCGCACGGCATGACGATTTCGAGCAGGTGCAACGGGTCAACGATTACCGGTGAGTTGAGTACGTCTTCGACCGTGATCGGCTGGCCGAAAAACAGCGCATTGGGATTGTGGCAGGCGTTATAGCGTTGTGCCACCGCGATCTTCGCCAACTGCTCCGGCGTGACGCCGTACTCGTGCATGTAGCGGTTGGCAATCATCGCGTAGCCGAAGTTCGCGCCAATCGCTCCGTACGGCACTTCGAATTCGGAGTATGGCGTGCGGTCCACGCGCCGACCGGACCAACCGGTGCCCGCAGAACGCTTGGGGCCTGAATTGCTGCGGCTTTCGCGGCGCGCAGCCGTCAGGCAGAGCACCGTTTCGCACAGTCCCGAACTGATCGCCATCGCGGCACGAGCGACCATGCCCGCGCCAGTAGCGCCGCCGTGGTCCACCACCTCGGCGAACTTCGCATCGATGCCGAGATATTCGACCATCGTCGCTGGGGCGAACATCGGCGCTTCCGCGAAGCTTTCGGTCACCAAACCGTCGATGTCGCCGGTCTCCAGGCTGGCATCGGCGATCGCCAGCCGGCCAACTTCTGCGAGCATGCCGAGGGTGGTGGCGCCCTCGGTGTAACGCGTGGGTTTGAACTCGCCGATCCCAATGATGGCGGCTTTTCCGCGCATCGACATTCGCATCACTCCGGGCCGAAAGTGGAGACAGCCTAGCGCGAATCGGCCCGCGCGTCGCGTTCGCCGGAGGCCTAGAATCGGGCCACCTGTAACAAGGAGGCTAACGCATGCTCGCAACGAAGCTCACGCAACTCACAGGCATCGAACACCCGATCATTCAGGCGGGCATGGGTGCCGATGCTGGCCCTGCGCTTGCGGCCGCTGTTTCGAACGCGGGTGCGCTGGGCACCCTCGGCACAATTGGCGCCTCCGTCGAGTTGATCCGAGGGAACATCGCCGCCACCCGCGCTGCTACCTCCCGGCCCTTCGCCGTGAACATCATCACTTTCGATTGGGCACCCTTCGCCCCGCAGTTGCTGGACCTCGTGATCGAAGAACGGGTGCCAGTCGTCACGCTTTCGTTTGGTTCGTTCGAATCTGCGCTTCAGCGCTGCAAGGCGGCCGGCGTCGTCACCATCGTCCAGGTCCAAAACGTGCAGGGAGCGAAGGCCGCGCTCGCGGGCGGCGCGGATGCGCTGGTGGTGCAGGGCTCCGAGGCTGGCGGGCACACGGGACATCGCGGCACCCTCAGCTTCGCCGCCCAGGCACTCGATTTCGCCGGCGACACGCCGGTGGTAGTCGCTGGAGGCGTGGGAAGCGGCCGTGGCCTTGCCGCGTCGCTCGCGATGGGCGCCTCAGGCGTGGTCATGGGGACGCGCTTCAAAGCCACTGAGGAGTTCACTGCGCGGCCCTCTCAGAAGGACGCGATCATCGCCAGCGACGGCGAAAACACGCTCGCTGACGAACTCTTTGACGCGCCTTACCCTTTCGTCTGGCCGGTTGGCATCGTGGGCCGGGCGTTGCGCAACCGCTTCTCCGAAGAATGGGCGGGCCGCACCGAGGAAGCCCGGGCGAAGGCCAAAAGCTATCCGTCGGTGTTCGGAATGGTGATGGAACTCGGCCAGGACCCAGCAACAGAGATCAACTGGGCGGGCGAGTCATCGGCACTCGTCCACGAACTCCTTCCCGCTGCCACCGTAGTCCAGCGCACAGTGGATGAGGCGGAGCAACTGCTTCGTGCAGTAGCGTCACTGGTTCCGTCGCCGGCGAATCACCAGCGCTGACCTTCCGGCGCCGCCTTGTCCGGCTCCGACTGCGTCATATGTGCGGCCGAGGCGCCCGCCCGCCACGGCCAGCTTTCGCCGTCTGGTGCGAACGAGCCTGCCGGGCGGTTCGAAAGGGCGCCCGCCATCTGCAGTGCTCGGATGGCGCCAGCCGGGTCATGCACGCGGAAGATGCGCGCGCCCTGCTGGTAGGCCAATGCGCTTAGGACGTGCGTCTCAAGGTCGCGGTCGTCCGGCGCGCGCCCGTTGATGCTGCCGATGAAGTTCTTACGCGAGTGGGCGAGCAACACCGGCGGCCCAGCCGAGCGTAGCTCGCCCAGGCGCCTCAGCACCTGGATGTCTTCGTCGTGGCTCTTGCCGAAAGCGATGCCGGGGTCGATCGCGACCTGTGCCCGCGTGAGGCCGGCCGCTTCGAGCTCCGGGAGCCGCGCCTCCATCCATGCGACCGTTTCGGCTACTACGTCTGTATACCGCGGCGGTGCGTCCGGTCGGCGCTTCGGCACGCTGTAGCTGTAGTTCAGGACGTAGCCCGCGCGCGCGCTTGCCGCTTCCGCCGCAGCACCAATTCCAAGCGTCAGGCCGCTGATGTCATTCACAATCTCTGCGCCCGATTCCAACGCAGCCCGCGCGACGAGCGGTTTGTAGCTGTCGCTGGAGACGACATGCCCTTCGCGCACCAGTGCCGCCACCACCTTGCGTACGAGCGTTGCCTCGTCCTGTTCGTTCAGCACCGGACGGTCTGCGCGTGCGCTCTCGGCGCCCACATCAATGACGCTTGCACCCGCCGCGCGAAGGTCCGCCGCCCGCTGTAGTGCGGCAGAAACGTCCCCACCAACGCCATCGCCGGAGAACGAGTCGCCGGTCAGGTTCAGGATGCCCATCACTTGCGGCCCTTCGAGCGAAAGGTCACGCGTACGAAGCTTCCAGGTGGTCGCCGGGTGCAGATAGCGCTCGATTCGTGCTGCCAGAGGCGAATTCACGTTCGCCAGCTCAGCCACCAGCCGCTCAATCTGGGCGGCGCTGGCCTCGACCCTCGCGACAGCGCCGCTCAGGTCGATGCCTATCCCGGCCGCGCTCGTCGCCAACGCGAGCACGTCGCGGTCTGCGTCCAGGTAGACGATGTGGGGCGCTTCGGGGTCTGCGGCGAGTTGGGCGGGCGACGGGGGGACGGCTCGAAAGACCGGGATCAACGCGCGGGGCTCGTCAGCGCTTCAATCATCCGCCGCGCCTGCCAGAGGTGCTCAAGGTCGTGTTGGTACATCTCACGCGTCAGCTCCAACAGCGTCATGCGCCCGCGGTAGGGGTGGATGCCGCCGCGCTGCCAATCAGATTCGCCCAGGTCCCATAGCATGTACGTCGTGCGCCGCCGCAGGTAATGGAACTCTTCGAGCAACTCCTCTTCATCCGTTTCCACGTAGTCCTCAGCGAAAGGGATGTCATCGACATCTACGTGCGGGATCGGCGCATCGCGCCGCGAACCGACGATCGCCTCGAACTGGCTGAGAAAGCCGCGCTCGGTCTGCAGGACATGAAACGGGATGGCTTGAAGGCACCATCCGTCATCCACGCCGCGTCCAAACGCGGCCAACTGTCGAGGGTGCAGGCCGTAGAACGCGCGCTGAAGCTCGCCCGATGCCTCACCAAGCGCCTTGAGCAGAAATGAAGGGTCGCTGCCGGCCTGTCGCACATAGCGCATCCTTCGATTGTACGGCAGCACTCAAATCGAAAGCGGCGGTATTTACGTGATGACGAGCGGCACGCCGTCTTTGCAGAGTTGGCACTCTGCCGGCTCGAACGAAGCGATGCTGAGGCTCAGGCAGGCGAAGAACGGCACGCCGAAGTCAGCCTTACCGCCAGTGCGATCCACCATCGCGCCGACACCGACCACTTCCGCTCCACGCTCACGGACGGCGTTGATTACCTCGCGGATGCTGCCGCCGGTCGTCAGTACGTCGTCTACCACCAACACCTTGTCGCCCGGCCCTACCTGGAAGCCTCGCCGGAACTCGCGCTCGTGCACCGCGCCTTCTTTGCGCTCGGCGATGATGCTGGGCAGGCCCAGGTGTCGCGCCGTTTCGTACGCCATGATGATTCCGCCCGTCGTAGGCCCGGCCACCACTGTCGTCTTCCCGCGAAAGTGCTCGGCGATCTGCGCGCACAGTTCGCCTGTCAGGTCTGGCCATTGCAGAATGCGAAATTTTTCGACGTAGGTATCGCCGTGGCGTCCGCTGGCGAACTGGAAGTGCCCGCGGAGCACGGCCCCGCGGCTTTGCAACTGTTCTTCGAGTTGGATGGTCACGATTACCGAGCGTATCGCTGCCCGCTTTGGCGGTCTACCGGCCCTTACGCGCCTCATCCACCGTCTGCGCTGTCACCTTCGGTACGCCGTCCTGCGTGGAGATGTTGCCCGCCTCGTTCGGGGCGAAGCCGAACTTGCTCTTCGGCCAGTACGAAACCATCGCCTTGCCGATGATCAGTTCCTTCGGCACGAAGCCAACCTGTTGGCTGCGGCTGTCGAGGCTGTTGTCGCGGTTGTCGCCCATTACGAAATACTGGCCGGGCGGCACCACAATCTTCGGCTTGTTGTCGTGCCAAATCGCCTTGATGTACGGCTCTTCCAGTCGGAAGTCATTGATGTAGACCTTGCCATCGACGATTTCAAGTGTCTCTCCGGGCAACCCAATGACGCGCTTGATCAGGTCAACTTCCGGCTTGCGCGGGTCCTGCAGCACCACGATGTCGCCGCGGTCCGGGCCGTGGAAAACGTTGCGCTTTTCTCCTTCGCTGGCGCTAATCAGCGGGATGAAATTGCTCAGCTTCCCCATGTCCACTTCGGAATAAACGAGCTTGTTCACGATCAGGAACTGGCCATTCTCCAGGGTCGGATACATGGAACTGCCATCGACTTTGAAGTTCTGGAAGCTGGCCCGAACGCAAAGGAAGACGAGCAGCGCGAGCATGACCGTTTCCACCACTTCGCGGACGACCGTCTTGGTGCGGTCGTGGCGAGGGTGGGCGGCGGCTGCCGTCCCGCCGTCATCGTCGAAGCTGAAGTTCGTTCCCCAGGGGCCGTTGGCTCCGCCGCCCCCTGCCGGCCGCAGATCCGTGACTGGAGCGCGATAGGCCAGTGCCTCACCTTCGTCGGCCTCCCAGGGCGCGTCAAACGGGTTCTCCGGCGTGTCGCGGCGTGACCCTACCCAGGGAGTGGGGCTGAGGAACGAACGCGCTGGCTCTTCTTCGTCGGCGGCCTCGGCCACGATGTCCGCCGCGCCCGCGCCAAGCAGGTCGTTGAATGCCGCGTCCTCGGCTCTCTGCCGGTCGCGGTCGATCGGTTCCAGTTCGGGCTCCGGAGTCGCGGCGTGAGCGTTGAACGCCCTGAGGACTACGTCCTCGTCGTCTTCCCACATCTCGCGGCCGTCGGCGGTCGTGGCCGACCCGCCCTCTGTCGTCACGTTGGCTGCCGCCGCGGCCCAACGGCTGTTCTGCAGCTTTTCGTCGTCGGCGATGGCCATCTGGCTTTCGAGGCTGGAGGCAAGGTCCAGTTCAACCTCTGCCGCCGGTGCGTCGAAGAACGAGGAAGCGGGAGTTGCAGGCGATTCCTCGTGCTCGCTCTCCCAGTTCGCCGCCGGTCGATCAGTTTCGACGCTTTCTGGAGGTGCAGCGCTGGGCGCCTCGAATGAGAAAGTGCGGTCCTCGGCGAGAGACGCGATTGACGGAATCGCGGGTACAGTGGCCGGATCCGGTTCCGGGACGAATTCTGCCCACGGGTCGGCTGCGTCATCTTGCGCTTCCGGAGCACTCTCGGCGACCACCCCGGGCGGCGTTTCGATCTCAACGTTTGACACTTCTTCCCAGGGGTCTTCATCGGCGGTGGGCGTGATCCTTGGCGCGACTGGGAAGGCCACTGCAGGCGCGTCCTGCGTTTTGAGCGAAGTGACAGGTTGAGCCGTCGAGGCCGCAATCTCCGGCGCACTCTCCTCGTCGGTCTCCCACCAGGGCCGCTCCTCGCCCGCTTGCTCGGGTGCGGAAAGCGTAACTGGCGCTATCCAAGCGGACGGCGCAACGATGCGTTCTTGTTCACCGTCTTCCGGTTCGAAGGAGAATGTGAACTCGTCGGTGGGCTCCACTTCAGGTTCAGGTTGGGCGGCTGCCGAAGCGAGCGCGTACTCCGGACGGAGGGCACGCGGGGCGTCGAATGGCTCGGGGTTCCAGGCGTCGTCGTCGGCATCGTTGGCCGGCGGCACCACCGTAGCGAACGCGGGCGCAGGCTGTTCAACGACCTCAGCGGGCGCGGCGGTCGGCCACTTCCACGGGTTCGCCTCAACAACTGGCTCGCCTTGTAACGCTTCAACTTCAAAAGCAGGCGCGACTTCCTCAGCCACTTCGGCCGGAGTCTCGCTCGGCCACTTCCACGGGTTTTCCCCGGCAACCGGCTCCGCTTCAGGTAGTTCAACTTCGAATGCAGGCGCGGCTTCCTCAGCCACTTCGGCGGGAGTCTCGCTCGGCCACTTCCACGGGTTCTCCTCGGCAACCGCCTCGGCTTCAAGTGCTTCAACTTCGAATGCCGACGCGGCTTCCTCAGCCACTTCGGCGGGAGTCTCGGTCGGCCACTTCCAGGGATTCTCCTCGGCAACCGGCTCCGCTTCGGGTACTTCAACTTCGAAAGCAGGCGCGACTTCCTCAGCCGCTTCAGCGGGAGTCTCGGTCGGCCACTTCCAGGGGTTCTCCTCGGCAACCGCCTCCGGTAGAGATGGTTCGGACAAAGCGGCTTCGAACTCCGGACGCTCGCCATCGGCGGGCGTCCCCGAGACGGACGGCCACCGCCACGGGTTCTCTTTCGCGACTGGTTCGCCTTCTGGCGAGGGTACTTCGGCAAGGGGGGCAGTAGCGTCCTCGGCCGGAAGCCAGCCAGCGTCCTGGGGACTCTCGCCCTCGTTGACCCAACCCAGGTCCTGCGACCTTGCACCGCTCGCCGACGCTTCAGAGGGGGGCGTGGCGGCGTGCTGCTTCTTGCGTCCGAATAGCCGCTCGACGAATCCGCCGGACTTCTCTTCGACGTTTTCGCCCTTGGGTGGCGCTGGAGCTTCCTCCGTCCGGCGCGCGAAAAGATCGTCAAGCTCGTCGAGGGTTGCCGCTGTGCTCTCCGGTAATGCTTCTGGCTCGGGTAGCACCTCCTCGAGAGGTTCAGCAGCAGCCGGGGCCGCTTCCGTCTCCCACTCGAACGGCTTCAAGAACTCCGCCGGAACGTTCGCCGCTGTTGGCGGGTTCGTATCGTCCGATTCCCAGTCGAATGGCTTGAGAAACTCTTCGGGGATCTCTGTTGCCTCGTCGGTGGTTTCCTCGCGAGGAGGGACCACCGGGCCGCTCTCGGCCCATTGCCGCATCGCCGCCAGGCCGCCCGACTCCTCGGCCGTGCTGGAGAACGTTTCCTTCCAGCGCGACGGAACGTCCTCCTGCGGCTCATCGCGTTCCGGCCGTTTGAGACGGAAGGTGACTGGAAGCGACGTTATTGGTGCAATTGGCTGGGTGAACGGGCCGTCCGCGGAGGACTCGTCTGCCTTGGGTTCATCATCGCGGCCCAACCAACTTGAGACCTTCTGGGGCGGCAGTTCGCGGTGGGGTGCAGGCTCCGCATCGCCGGCGCTTGAAGTGGACCACTTCCGCATGCTGCTCACGATGTCTTCGCCGGGTCCATCGTCGTCCGCTGTCCACTCGGTCGATGGCAACGGCAGGGGCGCTTCATTCTGTGCGCGACGGCGCAGAGGCACTACGGGCTCAGTGGACCAGTCGCCGTCGTCCTCAATAGATTCGGCGCGCGGCGCTGGTGCGTCGGTGCCGCCCGCGGCGAGGCGGAAGGTGCCACCGGCGGTTGTGTGCTCTTCGGACTCTTCTTCTTGCTTCGTGCCTCGCCCGAAAAATCCGCGCTTTTCATCCTCTTTCGGGGCAGAGAACGGGTCGGCGCGGGGAGACGGGGTCTCCAGATTTTTATGGACGCGTTCGCGAAGTTCGCGGTTCTTTTCTTCCTGCCGCTCCCAGGCGCCACCTGGCAGGTTGAAGTACCAACCATCCACTTCTTCGGAGGGTTGATCGTCTGCCTCGTCGGGGCGTTCGCCGCCGCTGTCCATAGTCATGAGGTTAGCATAGCCTCCCCGGCGCGCTTGACGGCTGAGTTCGCCCTTCACAGGCGATTGACCTAAGCTCGCCGTTCAGATGGAAGGTGGTTTCGACCCCTCCGACGAGCGATTGGTCTCTCTTACAAAAGACGGCAACCTCGACGCTTTCAATAGCCTTGTGGAGCGGTATCAAACCGCTGTGTTCACGCTCTGTCTCCGCTTGCTGGGCGAACGGCAGGCCGCGGAGGACGCCGCCCAGGAGACGTTCATCTCCGGTTACCGCGCGATCTCCCAGTTTCGCGAGGGCAGCGTGAAGGCCTGGCTGTTGCGAATCGCTTCGAACGAATGCAAGGACGAGCTGCGCCGCCGTACCCGCAAAGGCGCTGGCGCTTCCCTCGATGCCATGCTCGAAACCGACAATGGCCCAACCGAAGTGCCGGACCCCGGCGAGGGCATCGCTGAACTGCTTGAACGCCAAGAACTTGGCGCCGAGGTCCAGCGCTTGCTCATGCTCGTTCCTTTCGACCAGCGGCAGGCGGTCGTCCTCTGCGACCTCTACGGCTACCGCTACGAAGAAATCGCCGAGATGACCGGCGCATCCAGCGGCACGGTCAAATCCCGGATCCATCGCGGTAGGGAAAAGTTGCGACAACTTGTCGACGCCAACCCGGAACAATTCGACCTGGCGAGACGTTAGGTGATCAGATGAAGTTTGCGTTCTCCCAACTCTTTGCAAGGCTCCACCCGCATTCGCGGATGCAGGCGCAAAGCAACGCGTACGCCGATGGCGAACTCGCGCCAGCCCAGCGCGAGCGCTTCGAAAAGCACCTCCAACGCTGCGACAACTGCTCCCAAGCGGTTGAAGCAACACGCGCAACCAAGACGCTCCTCGCGGCACTCCCGATGGAGGAAGCGCCTCGCTCGTTCCGTTTGACGCCCCGGATGGTGAACACTGCAGTTCCCGAGCCGCGCCATTGGAAGCTTGCCCCGCTGCACCTCGCGCAGGCCACCGCAGCGTTGGCCGCAGTCGGCTTGCTGGCTGTGATTACCGTTGGCGCATTCCAGGGCAGCTCTTCCGACAGCACAACCACAGCAGCAGACGGAGCCCTCATCAGTTCGAACGAAAGTAAGGCAGCCGTCCCCCAGGCCGCTTCGGGAGTCGGCGCCGTCCCCGATCAGGCTCCGCCCACAGCGACCGCCGTGGCGGGCTCGCCGCTTTCGGGCGCCTCCGTTGCGGGCGCGGCCACTGCGGCTCCGGCTAGTAGCGCGCCCGCCCCGCCTCAAACGGGCGTTGACCGGTTTTCGGCCGGCGCATCGCCGACAGTCGGCGCATCTGGACAGTCGCTTTCTGACGGGCGCTCTGCCGGTTCTCCCGAACCGGCTAGGGATTCTGCCGGGCAACCTGCCCTCGCCGGGCGCCAATCAAGCGGCGATGGCCCAGGTAGCCGTCGCTGGATCGAAATCGCCCTGCTCGGTGTCATCGCGATCGCAGGGATCGCGTGGTTCGGGCTTTCACGAAACACCAGGAGAGTTAACTCATGAATCGAACGCTGATGCTCGCTCTAGCCGGCATGGTCGCCGTTGGCACAGCCTTACTTGCGGCTGGCTGCAAGGGCTCCACAACCGTCAACACAGCCCCCACGGACCTCAGCGGGATAACCGTCGCCGGTCACGGCGAGGTGCAGGCGCCCTCGGATACCGGCTTCTTCGATGTCGGCGTGCAGGTGACCGCGCCAACCATTGAAGACGCCCGCAACCGCGCCGCACAATCCGCCGACAACGTCATCAAGTCACTGAAAAGCAACGGCATCGACCAGAAGGACATCAAGACCTCGAACTTTTCGATCCAGCCGCAATACGACTACAACAAGCCGAACCCGCAGCCAACGATTCTCGGCTACATGGTTATGAACACCGTCGAAGCGAAGGTTCGGAAGCTGGACAGCTTCAGCAAGGTGATCGATGACGCGGTGGCGGCCGGTGGCAACGACGCTCGCGTGCAGAACATCCGCTTTGGCATTGAAGACAACGAAAAGCTGCTGGAGCAAGCGCGCGAAGCGGCGATGAAAGACGCCAAAAAGAAAGCCGAACAGCTTGCGAAACTGGGCGGCGTCGGCCTCGGCCAGCCGATCACCATCTCCGAGACGCAGGTCAACAACCCGCCGCGTCCAGCCCTTGCGGGAAGTACCCAGGCGCAGGATGCGGCCTTTTCCACGCCGATCGAGCCCGGAAGCGGCGCTGTGACAGTTGAAATCACCGTGCGCTGGTCGCTCAAGTAAAGGTCTCTGACTTGAGCGCACCGGCCCTCAGGCCGGAAGCTTGCGGGCGTGGGTGCTCGTGGACTGCTCTTCCTGCCATTGCTGGCACTGGCGATCGTCGGTGCGATGCTCGGCGGCGTCCTGCTCTTCCGCACTTCGACCTCCGAGCGACCGCCCGCCTCCGCGGCAACGGCCGAGCCGAACGCCGCTGCCCCCGACCCGGCCTACCAACCCGGCGCCTCTGTCTGCCAGGGTGTGCTGCACCGCCCGTCAGTGAAGTCGGAGCGCACCTTCCCGGCGGTCTACACCAAGCGCGTCCAAACCAACGGCCTGACCATCGTTGGCGACGCCAAAGTTGACGACGAGGCGATGGAATCCGCCCGCAAAACAGTCGACCGCATCTTCCTCAACAACACGCTCGAGGACCGACTGGCTGAACAGGGCGCCTACATCATCGTCGCCGACGCGGAACAGGGCGTGCTCGATCTGCCTGAGTTTGCTTGCCTCATCGGCCAAACGAGCATCGATTTCAACCACGTTTGCGGCGTAGCGGACCGCGCTGACTATCCAGTCGCCACGGTCAACGAACTGGATCTCATCGGCGACCGAAGCGGTCCTTGTGGTGGGCTCAACATCCTCTTTCACGAAGTGGGCCACCTCGTCCAGGGCTGGACGCTTGGCCCGGCTGATTACTTCGATGTGAAGCGCTTCTACCAGCAGTCGATCGACAACGGCACGTACAAGCGCGGCCTGGATTACGCCACCACAAGTGCCAACGAATATTTCGCCGAATCAACACAGGCATACTTCCTCTCGCAAGACCCGCGGGGACGCCGTGACCGCGCCTGGTTACAAGCCCACGACCCGGATATGTATGCACTCCTGACCACCGTTTACGGCGACTAATGGCCGTCGTGCGCGCCGCGCGTGTAGGCTTCGAGAAATGAACCTCGCCCAACGCCTCGGTCATTCAGCGGAAACAAAACTGCTTGTTCTGCATTCGGACGACATGGGTTGCTGCGAAGCGGCGAACCTCGCCACCTTCGAACTGATGAACGACGGGCGCCTGACCTCCGGCTCGATCATCATGCCCGCGCCCGACATCCGTCAGGTCGCGGAGTTCCAGCGGACTCACCCGCAGGCCGACTTGGGCGTCCACCTCGCGTTAAACAGCGAGCACCCGAAGCGCCGTTGGCCCGGCGTCCTCGGCCCCAAAGCCACGCCCTCACTGCACGACGCCGATGGGTTTCTGCCGATGACCGTCGCCGAGGTGGTGGCCAACGCGGACCCGGAGGAGGCTGCCCGAGAACTCCGCGCCCAACTGGAGTTGGCCCTGGAGATGGGCATGGACATAACCCACCTCGATTCGCATATGGGCGCCGTCTTTCATCGCCAGTTCCTGCCCGCCTGGACCGGCCTTGCCGCCGAGTTCGGCCTGCCCACGTTCATTCCCGCCTCGTTTGGTGGCCGACCGGCCATCGACGCGATGGAAGCGGCGGGCGTGCCCCTCGTCGATGAGTTGCTGCACGACACCTACGGCCCGGACAAGGCAGCCAAAGAAACGCTCTTTGCCAAGATGCTCGGAGGCCTTCAGCCCGGCTTCACGCACTTCCTCATCCACCCAGCCCACGACACCCCGGCGTTGCGAGCCGATGTTGGCGGCTGGGAGACGCGCGTCGCGGACTACGAAATATTCGCCCGGGGCAGCCTCCATCGCAGCCTCGAAGCCGCGAACGCCCAACTGGTCGGTTATCGCGGGCTTCGCGACGCCATCCGCGCCGGGCGATTCAAAAGCCCTGCCTAGACTTCGCCGCGGGCCCTCATGATCGAATACTTCTCGGAAGCCTCAGTCATGTGCCGGTGGATCTCTGGATAACGTTCGCGCAAGGCCATCAAGTGCTCGTTCAGCGGCAAGCGTCGGCGCACGAACGGGCTGCCGTCCGGGATGTCATCGACTTTCTTCGCCACAAGGACGAAGATCGGGCGCGCCGTCGCGTAGCCCGCTTCGCGGTCCGGGTTGTGGCTCGTGGCCTTGCAGTAGAGGAAGCCCACCAGTTCCAGCCGGCTAATCGTAGCGCCAGTTTGTGTCTTGGCCGCCCGCTTCAAGTACGCCTCTACGTCCGCGCCGTCAGGCGTGCCTTCGACTGTCCCCCAGACCTTTGCCGACTCTTCTCGACTGACATAACCCTTGTCGCCAACGAACACCAGTCCATAAGCGTAGTCCACCGGCACATCCGATGGCAGCTCCTCGTCTTTGATCCAGCGGGCCAGCCAGTCGTCGCCAAGTCTCAACTCTTTGAGGTGGGCCCACTCGGGCTCACGGTAGGACATCATGTCAGGCATCATGGGGCGGCTCTCCGGCGTAAGAATGGTTTCACCACAACGTGGGCCGTCACGCCCTTGGCGTCCAACTCCTGGCCCGGAAACGCGTGGCGGCTTTCGATGATGCCAAGCCCAATCGTGGCGTTCAAGCCGCTCGACCGCAGGCACGAGGTCACTTCGCCTACCGCCGTCCCGCGATGCCTGATCGGGCTCCCGGTGGGCACCGGGTCATCTTCGAACAGCAGCGCCGCCAGCGTCCGGCCCTCCCGTCCCGCTTCGATTCCGAGCAGGACATCGAGATCCGCCTCGACAGGCGAAAGGCCCGGCTGAAGGTCCGGCACGAACGCGGGCACACACGCCTCCACCCGCGCCATCTCCTGCGCCTCGAAGCCGATCAATGGCAACCCCGCCTCGCGCAAAGTCTCGATAACGTGCTGTGCCACCGCCGGCGCCACCATCAACTCGAAGCCGTCCTCGCCTGTGTCGCTCGTGCGCATCGCCAACGTCCGAAAGCCGTGGAACTCGAAGGTTGCGGTGTGCAGCATCTGCATCCGCGCGGGGAGCCCATCGGAAAGGTGCTGGCGGGCGACGTCCTGGGCCGCGGGGCCGGCGAGCCCAATCAGGCAGGTGGTCTCCGTGCGATCGCCGAGTGCGACGTCCCAATCAGCCTGCACCGCGCCTTGAAGGCGTCCAAGCGTTTCGAAGCGTTGCGTCGGCTCGCCGGTCACCAGGTAGGCGATTCCACCGGTCCGCGCGATCAGAGCAAGGTCGCGAATGTTGCCGTCATCCCCGAGCGCCACGGTGCGCATCGCCCGCCCCTCTTCCAGTTCCTCCACGTGCCCGGCGAACACCGCTCGCAGCACGTCCAGTGCGTCCGTGCCGGTGACCAGAAAGCGGCTGCGCTGCGAACGGTCCAGGATCGCCGCCGAGGCACGCAGCGCAGCGTGCTCGGCCACGGGGTCGCCGTAGTGCATTGGCAGGGTCCAGCCCTGTTCGACGCCGACCACTGCGCCTGCCTGCGCATGCAGGTCACGCAATGCCAGGTGATAGACCAGTTGCTGTTCGTCGCTCATTCGCGCACGAAAGTTCGGCGACCGTTCTGCTCGGTCAGGCGGCCCGTGCCGGGGAATGCGTTGTGAACGCAGATAAGCAGGGCGTTTTCGCGGACCGCGCGCTCCATCAGCCGCTTTTTCGTCTCCAGCGTCACTAGCGGCAACACATCGAACGCCGCGATCCAAGTTGGCCGCTCTGCCTGCACTTCGTGGTGTACCAGGTCGCCCGTGTAGATCGCCGTCTCCCCGCCAGAGGCCACCACCAGTGCAGCGTGGTCGGCGGTATGGCCCGGCGTTGGCAAGAAATGCACGCCGGGGATGATCTCGCGTTCACCGGAGACCAGGTCCAACTGCCCGCTCGCAGCCAGCGGTTCGAAGTTCTCGGCGAAGTAGGTGCCCTTCGTGCGCTCGTTCGGGTGCATCGCCACTTCGTACTCGCCCGCCTGGATGTAGTAGCGGGCATTAGGAAAAGTTGGCGCGAACTTGCCATCGTCGCGCCGGATCGTGTTCCAGCCGCAGTGGTCAGCGTGCAGATGCGTGTTTGCCACGGCGGTCACGTCCCCCGGTGCCAGGCCAAGCCCCGCCAGCCCTTCCAGCAGATAACCGTAGTCCCCGGGGAACCCGCGCTGCACTACATCGCTGTGCTTGTTTCCCATCCCCGTATCCACCAGCAGCACCTCGGCGCCGCTACGCACCACCATGCAGTTCAGCCCCAGCGGAATACGGTACTCTGCGTCAATTTTCTCGCGACCGACGACCGACTCCCACATTACGCGCGGGATGAGTCCGAACACCGCACCGGCGTCCAGCTTGATAAACCCGTCGGAGATCACCGAGATCGAAATGTTTCCAACGCGGTAATCAGCGGCTGCGTGCATCGCTTCACAATACGAAGGGCGGGAGACCCTAGCAATCCCGGCACCCGTCGCACGTCATCGCAGTTGCAATCAATTGCAGTTAGGGGCTAGTCTTCAACTCGTCCTCTCGAATCCACTCCCTGGAGTTTTCCGTGATCCTTCTGCGAAGAGTCCTTCCTTTTGCGCTCGTCCTGCTCCTCGCTCCAGTGCTGGCCGTGGCATGCGGGGATGACGATTCAGGCGGCAACACCGCGCCAGGCGATGGACTAACTCGCACGGTTAACGATTTTTCGGCGAACGATGGCAAGCTCAAGGTCGCTACCACTGTCGCGCCACTCACGAGCATCGTGCTGAACATTGGGGGCGACCGTGTGCACATTCACGGGCTCATCCCGCCGGGCGTCGATTCGCACACCTTCGAGCCGAAACCTTCGGACGCGAAAGTGCTGGCGAAGGCCGACCTTCTGATCATGAACGGTGCGCACCTCGAAGGGACCACCGAAAAGATCGCCCAGGAGAACCTCAGGGATAAGTCGAAGATCTTCAAGCTCGCTGATAACACACTCACTGGTGACGACGAAAGGACCGGCTTTCTCTACGACTTTAGCTTCCCCAAGGCCCAAGGCGACCCGAACCCGCACCTTTGGATGAATCCCCAGTACGCGCTGAAGTACGCGAACCTCACCCGCCAGTGGCTCAGCGAACTGGACCCGCCCAACGCCGGCTACTATCAGGGCAACTTCGACAAGTACGCTGCGGTTCTCAAGCAGCTCGATGAAGCCATCGGCAAGGACCAGGAGACCGTGCCCGTCGTCAATCGCAAGCTCCTCACATACCACGATAGCTGGGCCTACTGGGCGCGGCTCTACGGCTGGACGGTTATCGGCGCGATTCAGCCCTCCGACTTCAAAGAACCCAGCGCCCGCGACCTGGCAGATCTGATCACCCAGATCAAGTCCGAGAAGGTGCCCGCAATCTTCGGTAGCGAAGTCTTCCCCAGCAAGACGCTCGAGACGATTGCCAAAGAGACGGGCGCCAAGTTCGAAGACCAACTCCGCGACGACGAGCCGCCCGGCAAGATCGGCGACCGCAACTACACCTACGTTGGTATGGTGGTTGAAGACATGCGGATCATGCTCTCAGTCCTCGGCGGCAACGCTGACGAGACTTCCAAAGTCGAGCCGCGTAACGTATTCCTTTCGAACTGATCCGCATCCAAGGTGACCATCTAGTGACGCAACAGAATTCGCAGGGTTACATCGTCCGGCTGGCGGGCCTGAGCGCCGGCTACGAGGGCAAGCCTGTGGTTTCGGACGTCAACATGGCGATCCGCCCCGGCGAGTTCGTCGGCATCGTCGGGCCCAGCGGCTCCGGCAAAACCACCCTCATGAAGGTCATCCTCGGCAGCGTTGCGGTGTACGACGGCGCAGCGGAGGTCGAAGGCAGAGCAGTCAGCCTGCGGCACCGGCCCTCGGTCGGCTACGTCCCGCAGCTGGAGACGATCGACTGGAACTTCCCGGTGAGCGTTGAAGAAGTGGTGATGATGGGCCGCTCGATGCAATCGGGCATCTGGCCCTGGCCCCGCAAGGAAGACAAAGCGGAGATGACGCGTCTGCTCGAGAGGCTGGGCATCGCCCAGTTCCGGCGCCAGCACATTCGCAACCTTTCGGGTGGCCAGCAGCAGCGCGTCTTCCTCGCCCGCGCCCTGATCCGCAACCCGCGGCTGTTGATCCTCGATGAACCAACCAGTGGCGTAGATATCAAGACCCGCGACGACATCCTCCACCTCCTCGTCGAACTGAACCGCGAAGGCGTGACGGTCATCCTCTCCACGCACGAGTTGAATGCCGTCGCCGCGCACCTCCCCCGTGTGATCTGCATCAACCGCGGCATCGTTGCTGACGGCCGGCCATCCGAGATATTCACCACCGAGGTGCTTCGCGAGACCTATGGTGGCGACATGGTGGTGGTCAAACAAGACGGCATGACGCTGGTCGCCGATAGCCCGCACTTCTTCGATGACGCGCATTCGCACGCAGAAACGGCACCGGTGAACGGGTGATCTTTCTCGTCAACTTGCGGGAGCCGTTTGAATTCGAATTTTTCCGTCACGCCCTGCTGGGCGCAACCATGGTCGGAGCGTTGACGGGCCTAGTTGGGGTGTTCGTCGTCCTCCGTCGCATGAGCTACATCGGCCACGGGATGTCTCATTCCATCTTCGGTGGTGCGGTTGTTGGCTACGTCGCAGGCATCAACTTTTACGTGGCGGCCGGCGTCTGGGGCTTCCTCTCCGCTCTGCTGATTAACCAGACGACACGCAAACGGCAGATCGGTGCCGATGCCGCCATCGGCATCATCACCACGGCCAGTTTCGCTCTCGGCGTCGCCCTCATCAGTCGCGCCTCCAGCGTAACCCGCAACTTCGATGCTGCCCTCTTCGGCAACCTGCTGGGAGTGAGCACCAGCGATCTCTGGGTTATCGCCGGCGTACTTGCGTTCACCCTCGCCGTGGTCTTTTTCTTCTACAAGCAGATTCTCTTCCTCACCTTCGATTCAGAGGTGGCGCCCGTTTACGGTGTCCCGGCTGGCTGGATCGATACCATCTTTTCGCTCGTCCTCGCGGCCACGATCATCGCCTCCATCCGCATCATGGGCGTCACCTTGATCGCCGCGTCGCTCGTCATCCCGCCGGTCATCGCCAGATTGCTAACGGACCGTTTCGCGGTAATGCTCGTGGTTTCCAGCGCACTTGGCGCGGTGATCGCCTTCGTGGGCATGTTCATCAGCTACTACTTCGATGTCGCCTCTGGCGCCAGCATCGTCCTGCTCGCGGCGGCGATCTTCGCGCTGACCATCGGCTACGTGACGATTCGCAACTGGATCCGCTTCGGTCGACCAATCGCCGGCACGCGCAAACTCACCTCGGCCGAATCCCAGGCGTTGTTCGACTAGCCTGCGACCAGCCGACCCGTACGCCGTCCTTAACCAACCCGCCAACTGCAACGAAGACCTGTAATTTCGCTCACCACTTGCGCGCCGCCGAACGTATACTGAGGTGCGTGGTTAGTGATGTTTCTCACGAATTTTCGGCGGCGATCGCCGGCCCGGATCAGGATGTTGACCTGTTCGGCGCCGCTATGGCCATCGCCGGCATTGGCGGACACGCGGTAGACAAGCATCGCACCGCTTCCCAGTTGGACCTCTTGGCCGAGGCCGTGCGCGACGAGGCGGGCGAGACACTCAACTCTAGCAATCTGACCAACGCCATAAACCATCAACTCTTCGTCGAAAACGGCTTTCATGGCAACACCGGCGAGTACTCAGCGCCAGAAAATAGCTACCTTGACGTCGTGTTGGACCGCAGGACGGGAATCCCAATCACGCTCTCGTTGGTCTACATGGAGATCGCCCAACGCGTGGGCCTCCGCTGCGATGGCATCGGCTTTCCGGGCCACTTCATCGTGCGCTGCGGAGACCCTGAGGATCCGATCTACATCGACGCCTTCCAGCAGGGCGCACGCCTCGACCGCGAAGAGCTGCTCGCCCGGCTGCGCAGCATGCCGTTGGGCGCTGCTAGCCCCGAATCGTTCCTTGCCGCGGTCACCCGCCGGCAACTCCTCCAGCGGATGCTCAACAACCTCCACGTCGCCTTCCGCAGCGCGCGCGACATGGAACGCTGGCACGCCTCAGTCGACCTGCTGCTGCGAATCGAACCCTGGAACGCCACGCTCACTGGCGAGCGCGGGATGCTCAACTATCGCCTTGGCAATGCTCCGGCCGCGCTCGAAGACCTTGAGCGCTACGTCGAGGCCACCGGCCGCCCGCAAGTCAGCGCGGGTGCGCTACGACTCCTGGACGAACTTCGCCTCCATCACGGGGGCCGCGAGGAAACACCATGACTACAGACGCACTCCCACGGCCCGGAGCCGCGCTCCCCTCACCCCGCGGGCGCCAGACGCTCCAACGTTCGATCGCCTGGTACCTGCGCCAGCTGAGTAAGGTGCTGAACGTGCTGAGCGATGACGAGCTCGAAAAGCTCATCCCCATGCTCACCGAGCGCAACTTCCGCCAGCGCCAGGTGCTCTTTTCCGCTGGTGATCCGGCCGAACGCGTCTACCTGATTCTCAAGGGCCGCGTGAAGATCTACCAGGTCGCCGAGAATGGAAAAGAGATCATCCTCGACGTCGTCGGCAAGGGCGGCGTCGTTGGCGACATGGCGATCGTGGAAGACGGCGAACGCACAGCCTGCGCTGCTGCAATCGATGAGACCGTGGCGGTGAGCATCACCTGGGAGGACTTTTCCCACCTCCTGCAACAGTCTCCGAAGCTTGGTTTCGCAATGATGGAGCTGATGGCCCATCGCCTCGCCGGTATGCAGCGCACGTTCATGAACATCGTTTCCAAACCCGTATCCGCCCGGCTTGCCGATACGCTGCTCAACCGCCAGGAAGACGGCGCAATTCACCTCGGCCTCACCCACCAGGAACTCGCCCAGACCATCGGCACAAGTCGCGAGACGGTCACCGCCCTGCTCAGCCGCTTCGTCTCGCTCGGCGCGATTACGCCCATCGTCGATGGTTACCTTGTGACCGACGAAGACGTACTCGATGACATCGCCAACGGCGACGTCTCTGTTTCGCCACGCCATCCCGTCGGTGCGCAAGCCAGTACCATGCTCCCCTGATGGTCGAACGGGGCGAAACGGCAACCGGGGGCCCTGGCGTCCTGCCCGGCATGGTCTCCGGCCGTAATGGCCCCGCGGTAATCGCTCACGGCGCGGGCAACACGCTCGCACTTGTCGCTTCGGCCACTGAAGAAGGCGCCGACTTTCTCGAAGTCGATCTCTGGCTCCACAACGGCCGTTTCGAAGCCCGACACGAACGCGCCGTCTATCCGATCCCCCTGCTCTTCGAAAAGTGGTACCTGCGCTGGGCCCCGCGCAAGCCGTTTGGCCTGGCCGAACTGCTGGAAGCCGCCGCTGGCCGTGTGCGCATCTTTCTCGACATGAAGAGCGGTGGCGAGGACGCCGCCCGCCTCATCCGCCGCTCGATCGACGACGCGGGCGTTGCGCCGCCAATGGCCGCGTCAGCCCAGCAATGGCGCTTCTTGCGAGCCCTGCACAACATCGTCCCCGAAGTCGACACCTTCTATTCGATCGACGTGCAAGCCAAGTTAGACCTCTTCCTCTCGGTCCACGAGCGCGACCGCCAGCCCAAAGGCATCTCCTGCCGTCACACCCTGTTGAGCGCCGCGGTGGTCGAGCGCCTCCACGACCGCGGACTCTGGGTCGCAGCCTGGACCGTGGACGAGGTGGAGCGCGCGCAAGCCCTCGCCGCCTGGGGCGTAGACGCCGTCACCACCCATCGCGTGCGTGAGATCCGGGAAGCGCTCGTTCGGCCGTGAAGCCGCTCTCCGTCTACGTCCACGTGCCGTTCTGCACGGTGAAGTGCGGCTACTGCGATTTCAACGCCTACGCCGGCATGGACAGCCTGAAGACTTCGTACGAAGAAGCTCTGCTCGCGGAGATTGCGGCCTGGGGCCACGCATTGGAAGGCCGAGAGGTCGCCACCATCGGGTTTGGTGGCGGCACCCCGGGCGAAATGCCATCCGCGTCCATCGCCGCCGTGATCAAGGCCGTCCGCCGCCAGGCGCCGCTCGCCCTTGACGCGGAAATCAGCCTCGAAGCGAACCCTGGCACCACCGACCTTGCCTATGTGAGCGAGCTTTGCGAAGCCGGCGTTAACCGCATCTCCTTCGGCGCCCAGAGCTTCGACGCTTCTGAACTGCGCTTCCTGGACCGCATCCACTCTCCCGAGGCAATCGGCGCCGCCGTCGAGCTCGCGCGAAGAGCGGGCATTCCCAGCGTCGGCCTCGACCTGATCTACGGCCTGCCCGGCCAGCCCATGACCACCTGGCTGCGCACGGTCGCCGCCGCCCTGGCCGTTGCGCCCGACCACATCTCCGCCTATGCCCTCACCATCGAAGACGGTACACCGCTAGCTGATCGCGTGGCCAGGGGCGAACTCGTGCCGCTCGATTCAGACTGCGTCGCTGACATGTACGAAGCCGCCAGCGAGCGGCTGGCCGCGGCCGGCTTCCGCCAGTACGAGATTTCGAACTGGGCACACCCCGGCCACGAATCGCGCCACAACCAGGTCTACTGGACGGATGGCGAATACCTCGGCCTCGGCGCTGGCGCCCACGGTTACCTGGCCGGCGAACGCTACGAAAACATGGCCCACCCACGTTCGTACATCGACACAACTCTGACCTTGGAACCATCAGGCCAGAGTCCGAATACCGTCATCCGCTCCTACCGTACGGATGACATGACGACAATGTTCGACTGGGTGACGCTCGCTCTGCGGCGTCTCGAAGGCTTTTCTCCCGCTCAATTCCGGGAGCGTTTCTCCCGCTCACTCGAGACCACACTCGATGAGCCGCTAACCGAGTGCGCGCAGGCCGGCATCCTCGAATACGGCGAACAAGTCAGGCTGACCGCGCGCGGCCGCCTACTACACGGTGAAGTGGCCGTGCGGGTGCTAGCGCACCTGCAAGGCAAAGGCGATCTTTAGGTTCTCGAGTTTGATGGGACGGCCAGCAGTTCGATAACCCCATCGGCAAGCGCCATTGCCACAATCCCGCTCCCTTGCTTTCCAAATTCGAACTCAGCTGGCGTGGCCGCGATCGGGCTCAGATCCACCGGCCCATCCCATAGTCCGTAAACGGCCCGCCAGCGCTCGCCAAGCGTCATCCTTTCGAAGACCTCGCTGACAACAAGCACATCGCAGTCGCTCCCACGGTGCCAGTCGCTTCGCGCTCGAGAGCCGAAGAGCAAGACGCTGGTCGCCCCAAGTTCCGAGGAACACAGCCTCGCAAGCTTGGTGAGCGCCTCGATAACGAGGCGCTGTTCTTCGGCTGCTTCCGCTTTCAAGACGGCAGGTTGGTTGAGCACCATTCCACTACCTTCTTGGCATCATCCAGCAAATCGGCAGCCACTTGCTTCGTGTAATTCGCCATCGGGTTGCCCTGTGCAACATCGGGATACCGGCTTGCGACGAAATGTGGGCTTAGCCGTGCCGAGGCATCAATAACGGACGCTGGCGCTTCAAGCCTTGTCGCCAGTTCGACCAGATTGTGGGTGCGCGGCGGTAGGCCGTCCGCGGTCACCAACCACAATCCTTTCAATGCTTGTTCAGCCGCCTGGTGCCCGAGAAGCGCGGTCACGTAATATCCGCCGTTTCCCAGCGCCAACTCGGCATTCTTCAGGTGGCCCTGCGCCAGTTCCAGCCAGTTTCGCCAGTCGTATCCCACGCTCGCAGTGTACCGCAGCGTTCCCTCGGTCACGCACCTGTAGACTCACCGCATGTACGTCATCGGCACCGCCGGGCACGTTGATCACGGCAAGAGCACACTCGTCCGCGCGCTAACCGGCATCGACCCGGACCGGCTGCGCGAAGAAAAAGAACGCGGCCTGACCATCGAACTGGGCTTCGCCTGGCTGACCTTACCCTCCGGCCGGGAGGTCAGCATCGTCGACGTCCCTGGCCATGAGCGCTTCATCAAGAACATGCTGGCTGGCGCCGGAGGCGTGGATCTCGCGTTGCTCGTGGTCGCCGCCGATGAGGGTCCGATGCCCCAGACCCGCGAACACCTCGCGATCCTTGACCTCCTGGATGTACCGGCGGGGGTCGTCGTCATCTCTAAGGCGGACCTCGTCGAACCGGACTACCTCGACCTCGTCGAAGCGGAGCTTGAGGACACGCTGCGAGGCACCCGTCTCGCGGACGCTCCGATCGTGCGCGTCTCCGCGGTCTCCGGCGATGGGCTGCCAGCGCTGATGGCTGTGGTCGATGATGCGCTCGAACGCACGCCCGCCAAGCGAGACCTCGGCCGACCCCGCGTCCCGATCGATCGGGCCTTCTCGATCCAGGGATTCGGCGCAGTGATCACCGGCACACTGGTCGATGGCGTACTCGAAGTTGGCCAGGAGGTCGAACTCCAGCCCGGCCGGCTCAAGGCGCGCATTCGAGGGCTGCAACGCCACAAAACCAAGGTCTCCCGGCTTGACCCCGGCTCGCGCGCCGCCGTCAACCTTAGCGGCATCCACGCAGACGAAATCACGCGCGGCATGGTACTGGCGCTCCCGGGCGCGCTGACCGCCGTTGGCGTTGTCGACGTCCACCTGCGTGCCACTGCGTTGTTGGGGCACCCGCTGCTCCACGATGCCGGCGTGACCTTCCTCAGCGCCACCTCCGAATCCGAAGCCAAGCTCCGCCTCTTGGACCGCGACGAACTCCTGGCAGGTGAGGAGTGCTGGGCCCAGCTTGTACTCACGTCGCCCGTCGCCTTGGTGCGCGGTGATCACTGCGTCATTCGCACGCCGAACGACACTGTTGGCGGCGGCGTGATCGTGACAATAGACCCGCGAAAACACCGTCGTCACCATTCGCCGACCATTGAGGCGCTGGAACGCCAACTCCAGGGCACCCCCGCGGAACGGCTCTTCGATGCGCTTCTCCTTGCACCCCTCACCAGGGAGGCCGCGCGGGCAATACTCGGACTCGAGCCAGAGCAAATGGATCAGGCGGTCGCCAGTGCAACTGGCGCGGGACAGGTGGTGCGGCTAGGGGAGCGCCTGGCTGCGGGGCCGTGGCTCAATTCGGCGGTCTCCCGGGTTGCCAGCGCTGTGACCGGCTTTCTCGCCACCAACCCTCTTCGCGCCTCAGCCCCACGTGAGCACGTCCGCAGTGCTTCAGCGCTCGATAGTGTGCTCTTCGATCTCGTCGTCGCCGAAGCGGTCACAGCGAGCCGTATCGAGGAGCGTGGCGCGAACGGACTTTCGGCGCCCGGCTACCAGGTGACGTTAGGCGCAGAGCAGGCCCAGCAAGTCGCCATTTTCCGCGAGGCGCTGCGAGCAGGCGGCGCCAGTCCGCCGACGGACCACGCTCCCCCTGCGCCTCTGCTGGGCTACCTCGTTGAAGGGGGCATGGTTGTGGACGCCGGCAGTGGCGTCGTCTTCGATTCCGATTTCTTCGAAGCGGCCACCGCAAGGGTTCGCGAACACATCGGCGCCAACGGAAGCGTGAGCCTCGCGGAAGCGCGCGACCTCTTTGGCACCAGCCGCAAGTACGCCCAGGCGCTGCTTGAACATCTCGACGCGTTGCGCATCACGCGCCGGGTCGGGGATTCGCGCGTCCTCCGCTAGTGTCCCGAGTCAGAGGTTCGCTGACAAAAGCGAGCGATCGAGGCGAGGATGTCATCGGCGGATTTCGTCCAAACGAACGGCTTGGGGTCCTCGTTGCGGACCTCCAGATAGCGTCTGATGGCCTGCTCCAGGGCTTCTGTGCTGCGGAAAGCTGCCCGGCGCAGTTGCTTGTTCGTGAGTTCGGCGAAGAAGCGCTCGACGAGGTTGAGCCACGAAGCCGAGGTCGGTGTGAAGTGAACGTGGTAGCGCGGCCGCTTCGCTAGCCAGCGTTTGATGAGTGCGGTCTTGTGCGTGCCGTAGTTATCGAGAATGAGGTGCACGTCGAGGCCGGCGGGGACGGCGGCATCAATGGTGTCCAGGAACTTGCGAAACTCGATGGAACGATGCTGGCGATGGCAGTCCCCGATGACTTCGCCGGTGGCGACGTCCAGAGCTGCGAACAGCGAGGTTGTCCCATGGCGGACGTAATCGTGTGTCCGGCGTTCGACCTGGCCCGGGCGCATGGGCAGCAGCGGTTGCGTCCGATCGAGGGCCTGAACCTGGGTTTTCTCATCGACGCAGAGGACCAGCGCTCGTTCCGGAGGGTTGAGATAAAGGCCAACGATGTCGCGTACCTTCTCGACGAAGAGCGGATCGGTCGAGAGCTTGAACGTCTCCGAGCGATGCGGCTGGAGTGAGAACGCTCGCCAGATACGGCCGACCGTGCTCTGGCTGAGACCCGACGCCCGGGCCATGCTGCGCGTGCTCCAATGGCTCCCGTCCGCTGGCGTGGTTTCCAGTGTTCGGACGACCATGGCCTCTACCTGGGCGTCACTGATTGTACGAGGCACCCCCGGCCGTGGTTCATCGAGCAGGCCATCGGTCCGGTGTTCGACGAACCGCTGCCGCCACTTCCCCACCGTCGCCCCAGCCACCGCCTGTTCGCTCGCAACTGCCGTGTTGCTCTTCCCCGACGCCGCACTCAGGACGATGCGTGCCCGCAACGCCAGTGCCTGCGCAGTCTTCGGCCGGCGCGTCCAGCGTTCCAACTCCTCGCGCTCGTCGTCAGACAACGTGAGCTTCGCCAACGGTCGTCCAATCGTCATCGTGCACCTACCTTGCGCACGATACG
>JBBQGT010000021.1:0-30922 GCA_038323265.1 Tepidiformales bacterium | reverse complement strand
AATGACGGCGAACGCGGCGTCCACAAGGCTCCCGCGAACGAAATCATCCGTGGCGCGCTCGGCCTGGAGATCACCCTCACGAACGTTGAACAGGGCGTCTTGAACCCTGTCGGCGTGAACTGCATTCGTGCCTTCGCCGGCCGGGGCATTCGCGTCTGGGGCGCTCGCACACTCTCCAGCGACCCTTCGTGGCGCTACCTCAACGTTCGTCGGCTGTTCAACTACGTCGAGAAGTCGATTGAGAACGGCACGCAGTGGATGGTCTTCGAGCCCAACGATTACGACCTTTGGGCGCGCGCCAAGCGCAACATCTCGGCCTTCCTGAAGACCGTGTGGATGCAGGGCGCATTGTTCGGCCAGAATACGGAAGAAGCCTTCTACGTGAAGTGCGACGCCGAGAACAACCCGCTGGAAACACGCGACGCCGGCCAACTCATCATCGATATCGGCATCGCTCCGGTGAAACCCGCCGAATTCGTCATCATCCATATCAGCCAGTACGCTCCCGAGAGCTAACGGCCGACTCACAGAAGGAAGGAGCTAAGGCATGGCAGCAACTGAGTCACTCACAGGTGATCCCCTTGTAGGGTTTAACTTTATGGTCGAGATCTCCGGCGTTATCACTGGATACTTCCAGGAAGCGTCCGGCCTCGGCTCGGAATCCGAAGTCATTGAGCACAAGATCATTGCGAAGGGCGCCAAGGAATCCATCGTCCGCAAGATCCCCGGCCGCCTGAAGTGGAGCGATATCGTGCTCGAGCGCGGTATTACCGGAGACATGGACTTCTACGACTGGCGCAAGCAAGTCGAACAGGGAAAAGTTGTAGAAGCCCGCAAGGACGGCTCGGTGGTTATGTACAGCCAGGACCACGTTGAAGTCGCTCGCTGGAACTTCGCCAAGGGTTGGCCTTCGAAGATCTCGGGTCCTTCGGTGAAAGCCGATGGAAACGATGTCGGCGTCGAAGAGCTGACCATCGTTCATGAGGGGATCAAGCGGATCACGTAGGACGTGATGGCTTGTTCCCCGCTAGGCACTAACAGTTTCGAGACGGGGATGCGTCGCACGCGGCCATCCCCGTCTCGCACGGTTTTCAGAGGATATTCATGGCGGCCCTTCAAACTGAGTTCGAATTCACGCTCCCGCGGGGGTACGTGGATGGGTCCGGCACGCTGCACCGCTCAGGGACCATGCGCCTTGCCACCGCGGCCGATGAAATAGCCCCGCTCCGAGATCCCCGCGTAAAGCAAAACCAGGCCTATCTGGTGATCATTCTGCTTTCCCGCGTGGTCACCGTGCTTGGGACGATTACGCAGGTGACCCCGCACGAGATCGAGAGCCTCTTCACGAGCGACCTTGCGTTTCTGCAACGCCTTTACCGCCAGGTGAACGAACGAGGCAATTCACTGGTCAATGTCACCTGCCCCCACTGCTCGGGTGAAGTCGAGGTAGATATTTCGAGCCTGGGGGGATAGCAGGCTACCCCCTCGACCGAATTTATGAGGAGGTAGCCTACCTCGCGTATCATTTTCATTGGCCCGCGGATGAGATACTCGATATGGAGCATCAGGAGCGCCGCCGCTGGGTTGAAGAGGTAGCCTCCATCAATCGCCGCCTGAACGAGGCGGCCCACGGGAGATAGTCCATGCCAAACCCGGGAACGATGATCGACCCGTTAACCGCTTACCGTTTTGGCGTTGAGATAGATGGACTGGTGCTCGGCGTGTTCGATGAGTGCACCGGCCTGAGCGGCACGCTGGACGTTTATGAGTACAAAGAAGGCGGGATGAACGCCTACACTCACAAGCTGCCCGGCCGCTTGAGCTGGGGAAACATCACGCTGAAGTGGGGCACCACGGATTCGACGAAGCTCTGGGAATGGCTCAAAGCCATTAGTGCGGCAGTAAACAAGTCCAGGCATTATCGCAACGTTTCGGTTATCCAGTTCACCACGACGGGCGTAGAGGCGCGCCGCTGGAACCTGGATAACGCCTTTCCCGTGAAATGGACCGGCCCCACGTTCAACGCCTCGGGCACTTCCGTTTCTATCGAGTCGATCGAGCTGGCGTGCGGCGATGTCACGCTGGTGAAGAGGTAGGCGGAAAGATGCCACGTTGGCGAAAGCCAGGGGACGGAGATCGGAAGGCCGCACCTGCGGATGTCCGGACTCCGGAGCAAGTGCCCTCTGATGCCCCCGCTTCGCGAAACGAACCGGTCGAAGCCCCGGCACTCGCTATCCAGGTACCGCCACCGCCGGTCGTTGCCCGCCAAGCTGATGTACCCGCCCCGCCAGCCGTTGCCCAGGCACCGGCGGAGCCGCGCGGGGTTGAGCGGGGTGGCGAACTCGAGCAATCGCTTGCTGCGAACGAAGACGGCGGAATTTCAACAATGTCGCTGGTGGGTGCACAGGGCGGACTGCACCAAACGGCGTGGATCTTCGCTGAAGCGCAGCGGATGGCAGACGGCAACGAATCGGAGGCGATCGCGCAGAGCGTTATAGACCGGAGCTCGATCCATCGGTCTTTCGAGCCCGACGACTTTTTCGAGTCTCTCGGAAGCCTGACCAGCTACCGCGAGCAGGGCGGTTTCGATGACACTCCGTTGAAAGGCCCGAGTTCCGCTTTTTCGTCGCTCTCCGAGGCGACGAACACCTACCCGCCATTCGGCAGCCCACAGACGCGAGGCGCGGGTGGCGGGAGCCCATCTTTCGATGCCCAGCCAGCGAGCCGCACGGTGCAGCGGGCGACCGATGCGCATTTCTCCAACCAGGCTGCGCCACCAGCGCCATCTTCGGGACTGGTATACCAAGACGGCGCGTTCAAAGTGCCCGAGCCCGCCTCGCGGGCACCATTGCAGCGGGCGGTCGCACGCTGGACCTCCGACTTTCCGCCAACCCCACCCGCGCCCGCAACAACTGCTTCGCAAACAACGATTAGCCGCCAAGTGGATGAGGCGCGGTCTCCAACCACGTCGGCAGCGCAGGGGAGTTCAGGTGGACCAGAGCCCGTTCGTCCCGAACCGGGTTCTGTAGGGGCGAGCGGCGAACCTGCAGATCTTTCGCTGGCGACGCCCGCCATTCAGGCCAGTGCGCCGGACCCCGTACGCTTCGCCGAAACCCCAGGGAACTCACCTTCCCCAGCAGAGCAGCGTTCGCCCGAGTCGGCGACAAGCGCGCCGCCGCCGCAGGCCACGGCGCCGCCGTCAGTGGTGGAATCGCGTTCCGATTCCTCAAGCGGACCCGCCCACACGGCGAGCCTTAAGGACCAGCCGTTGGCGAGCATCGAGTCTGAGCGACCACAAACTCATGACATTGCGCGCGCGGTGGCCGATGGGTCCACCGCCACCGGCCCCGCGACGCCTGAGATGCCGCTGGCTACCTCGGCAGCAGCGAACGCGGAGCCAATAACCATGGATTCGCCTCCAAGCATTCGGCGGGCGGCTAGTCCAGAAGCGGCGACTGCAGATCCCGAGCCGATCAAACGAACGGTGGCAGCCGCCCCATTCGGAGCCGCGGCAGCGCCAAATCAGACCGCTGCCGCCCTACCGCGCGAGGGCGAAGCGAGCGTGTCCACGTCAGGTTCGCCCGCAGGCCCATTACCTGTGACCCTCCCGGCAGCGCTCGCCGAGCAAGCACCTGTAGCAGCGCCCGATTCCGAATTGCCACTGGCGCCGGCTGGTTCGCCGCAGCGCGCATCCGACGCAATCTCGCGAACGGCGGCGGCGGAAGCAGCCCCGAGTGCGCCGCCTGCTTTGAACCCCGAAGCCCCGGCATCTGGCGGTGTCTCGACCCCGCCGACCCAGACTCAGGCTGTCGCCGATGCAATCGTCGCGAAAGCGGATCAGCCGGCCGCTCCGGGCCCGGCAGTTTCCTCGACAGCTGAAGCCGCGCAAGCGGATTCGGCCACGTCTTCCGCCCCCGCTGCGCCAACGGTTTCGAACGAGGCAACCCCAGCACTCATGCGGACGCTGGCGGATGTCGCCTCCTCGGATCGTGAGCAAATAGAACTGACGCTGGCCGAGCCATCGCCGCCTTCGAACTTGAACGCCGCGACCGATTCTGATTCGCGAGCGCCAGAAGCGAGCACTACAAACGCAACCCCCACAGTGTCCCGGACTCAGCCATCGGCCTCCGCTCGAACCGCGATTAGCACCTCGCAGACGGGCACAATTTCGCCAGCCACAGAGTCTGCGGCGACCAATGCGCCGACTACCGTCACGCAGATCGCGCGTGCAGTCGACACGGTCGCGCCAATAGTCCCAGCGGTTTCCCCGCCGGCGGAGTTGACCCTTCAACAGCCGTCGACCCAAACGCCGGCTGCGATCCGCCGCCGATTCGACCCGTTCCGTTTTCTGCGCCGCTCGTCCGACGTCACCGACTCGCTTCCGGAGCCGAGCACGTACCCGTCGCGAGCGAGTGAAGTCAACGCAGCTGAAGCTGCACGCGGAGACAATGCGCAGGCTCACGCCACAGACCGTTCGGTCCCAGCAGCGCCGACAGTGGTCTCGCAGAGCGTGGCGGCGACGCCGGAAGCAGCGGAGTTGACGCTGGTGGCCCCGATCGAGGAACCAGCGCTCCCAGACGACGTTGCTGCTCCCGAGCAATCGATGCCCAGCGGTGCCGTACCCGCCACCGTCCACCTCGAGCCCGGATCGAGCTCTGCTTCGCCCGAGATGCTTCTGGCGACCGCACCGCTGGCGACCGCCGTGACAGGCGGGCCCGCAGCGGCAGAGGCCTCGTCACCGGGTGGGCAGATCGCGAGAACAGCCGCCGAAACCGGTTCAAGCGCGGCACAAGCTCCAGCTCCGGCAAATCGGACCGAACCGGGTGCTGCAAACGGCCAGACCCCAGTCTCGGCACAACCCAGCATTGCGCTAGGGTCGCAGTCGACGGCGGTTGACCTGACGCTACAGCGGTCACCCGCAGGGCAGGGAGGCGCAGATGCACAAGCTGTGCCGAGCGCCGGATCATCGGAGCGTGGCACTCCGCGAGCGGTCGCTTCGACGTCGGGTAATGCCTCCCCGGCAGCCGAGTTGAGGCTTCCGCCGGCCGGCGGTCCGGGTCCCTCGAATGCCAGTGCGGATATTGCGCGCTCGGTGGCGGAGTCACCACCTTCCGTTACCGCGACTCCGCCAACGGCGGTTGCTCGCGCTGAAGGCGTGGCCGCCGATCTGGCGAGCCTGGAACTCGCCGTCCCTGTAGCTGCCGAAGACGGGCAATCAAAAGAAAGCCGAGCGAGTGCCCCCGTGGTGCAGGCCTCGGCCGGTGCTTCGCCCACAGCGGTCACGCCCGCAACGCTCGACCTCGCGCCCCTGGGTGCGGCTCCGGGCGAACCCCTCGAACGTTCGGTGGATACGCCCCTTCAGCGGTCAACCGCTCCCTCAGTGCCGAAGACGTCGGCTACATCAGCCATTCCAACTCCAGCCGTCCAGGCGACCGTGGGGCCGAGCCTGACCGCCACCTCCACATCGCTGGACCTGGCCGCTTCGGCCCCGTCCGCGGCGACGGCTCAGTCAGCGGCTGAGGCGACGCCATCGAGCCCGCGAACGGAAGCTGCGATTCAACGTGCTACGGCGCCAACGGAACCGTCTGCAGGCCAAACGATTCCGACCGCCATCGCGACCGCCGGGGGGACCGCACTGGCGGGAGGCTCGGCGCCGCTGGAGCTTGCCAGGCAAGCGGCAGTGACGGCGATTGCCGGCGACGTAGCTGCGCGGCGAACGCCAACAAAGGTGACTCCTACTGCTCCGTCTCAGCCCGGAGCAATGCCCGCGATTGTCCGCGCCGTTGATACAACGGGCGGTGGCAGCGTGCCTTCCGATATGACTCTCTCGGCGCCCGCTGTAGCAGGCGGGGCTGTTGCGAGCGAGACGGACAGCATCGCGCGAGCGACCGCGTTCGTACCCGCCAACGCTCTTCGCCCTTCGGAATCCGGTCGATCCTTCGAGTTGGCCACGGCGCCTTCCGTCTCCGGTCCCAGTTCGAACAGGGTGAGCCGTGCCGTCGCGCCGCTACAGTCAACGACTGGCGCGACGAGTGCCGGAAGCCCGATCGAACAGCCGTTATTCAATCCGCCCGGCGCGCGCAGCGAGGGAGCGAGCGCGACGCCCATATCTGCCTCTCGTTATGTCGCTACGCCCGAATCACAACCCCAGCAAGCCCTGCAACGCAGCCCAGAGATGCCGCTGAGCATCGAGCCGAACCCCGATGCCCAACGGTCCCCGGCGGTGGAAGCTTTCGGAGCGATAACGTCAATCCAGAGAGCAGAGGATCAGCTCAGCGAAAGCTCAGCGCTCTCCGAATCTGCGCTCGAAGAGATCACCGAGCACGTCTGGCAGTTCGTGCGCAAAGAACTGCGCGTCGAGCGCGAACGCCAACGGGGCCAGGCATGATTACGAATGAACTGCAACCACCGCGACGCGGCATTCGCGCCGAACATAGCTCCGGAGGAGGTGCTGAATGGCGCTCGTAAAAGCCAAGCTGAAGAATCTCGACACCAATCAGTCAGTCGAGTTCCAATTCAATCCGACTGACTATTCGATGTCCAAGACCGTCGGGTATTCGGACGCCGTGGTAATCGGGGGCAATGTTCCGCGACCAGAGTTCACGGGCGGCAAGGGTGTGACGATCACACTCAAGCTTTTTTTCGACACGACGAAAACCGGCAAGGACGTGCGGACGGAGTACACGAATAAGCTGTGGGCCCTCGCACTCGTGGCGCCGTCGGCTCCCGATTCGGCGACGAACAAGGGCCAGCCGCCGATGTGCGAGTTTCAATGGGGTGCGGGGCCGGCGTTCAAAGCGGTGGTCACGAGCCTGACGCAGAACTTTCTGCTGTTCCTCGAAAACGGCACACCGGTGCGCACGACCGTTGACATTTCATTGAAGCAGGCTGTGGACGCCTCGATTTTCCCTGGCCAGAACCCGACGTCTCGTGGCGCGAGCGGGCACCGCACGCATATCGTTGAGCAGCGGGAAACGCTGGACCTGATTGCAGCACGCGAGTATGGGGATGCCGAGCAGTGGCGGTTCATCGCCCGGGTCAACGACATCGATAGCCCACTGAAACTGCGCCTTGGCACGGTACTCGCGTTGCCACCCCTGGAGACGGACTAGTGCCAGCAGGCGCCAACCCAATCGCGATTCCGCAGTTCAAGGTCACTATCAACGGGTCCGTGATTCCTGCCGACTTGGCCTTCGACATCATGCGCATCGAAGTCGATCGGTCGGTATTTCTGCCCGGAATGGCGACGATCGAAGTTCACGACAATCACTTAACGTGGATGGACGACGCCCGGTTCAGCGTCGGCAACGCGATCAAAATCACGGTTGGGGCCTTCGATGACAACAGCATCGCCGTGGCGCTGTTCGACGGCGAAATCACGGCTATCGAGCCAATGATCTACTCGATGAACCCGAGTTCGCTGGTTGTTCGGGCGATGGACAAAACGCATCGGCTGCATCGCGGGAGCAAGGTCACTCGATGGGAAGATGCCCACGATAGCGATGTCATCTCCGCGCTGGTCGGTGACGCTGGCCTCTCGAGTGAGGTGACGTCGACGAGCGACGTGCACCAATATGTGCTTCAGGACAATATCTCCGGCTTCGATCTGATCAGCCGGTTGGCGCGGCGCAACGGCCTCATCGTGGTCTCGGAAGGCGCCAAGCTGATCGTTAAGCCGGTGGAGAGCTTTACGACGGAAAACACTGTGGCCTACTACGAGAAGCTGCTGGAGTTCCGGCCGGTGCTTGCCTCGGCATCGCAGATCGGCAGGGTTTCCGTGCGCGGCTGGGACCCGAAGACCAAAGCGGCCGTCGTGGGCCAGGCAACTACCACGCAGTCGGCCGCATCGAAAGTGGGGTTCGGCTCGAGCACCGCATCAAAAGCGACCTCGGCCTTCGGCAGTTCGACGGTGCTGGTTTCCGATCTGCCGGTGTCGAAGCAAGCAGTGGCCGACAAACTGGCCAAGGCGACCCTGACAGACCGCTGGACCCGCGACCTCCACGGAGAAGGGCGCACGGTAGGCGAACCCGCACTGGTGCCGGCAACCTGGCTCAACTTGCAGAAGATTGGAACCCGATTCAGCGGGAAATACTTCGTCACCCGCACACGACACGTGTACCGCCCAGACAAGTTCTACGAGACCTTCTTCTGGACGTCAGGGATGGAAGCAGAGACGACGGCGGACCTGATCCTTGGGCGGGGGCAGACCGCGGCGGCCGTCACATCGCGCGGGTCAGGCGTGGCAATTGGCATCGTCACCAACCTCAACGACCCGGACGGCATGGGCCGGGTGAAGCTGAAACTGCCCTGGATGGACGACAACGTGGAAACGTTTTGGGCGCGAATCGCCGGGCCAATGACCGGCCCAAGTACGGGAATCCAGTTCATGCCCGAAGTGAACGACGAAGTGCTGGTGGCATTCGAGAGCGGCGAACGCGGCCAGCCGTACGTCCTCGGTTCGCTTTGGAACGGACAGGACGCGCCACCCATGGCATACAGCGAATTCTTCTCTTCGGGCAAAGTGATGAAGCGACAGATCAAGACCCGGGGCCACTTGTTGGAGTTCGATGACACCGATGGCTCCGAAAAGTTTTCAGTGACCACCAAGGGCAAACGCACGATCGTCTTCGATGACTCCGCGAAAACCATCACAGTGAACGACGGTGGCGCGAATTCCGTGGAGATCGATAGCAACGGCGCCGGCAAGATCACAATCAAAACGGGGGGCGATGTCACCGTGGAAGCCGGCGGCAACGCCAAAATAACAGCGAAGATGGCCGCCGAAGTTGAGGCAATGAACGTCAAGCTGACGGCCAAAGCGTCGCTCGAACTGAGCGGCGCGATGGTCAAAATCGCCGCAAAGGCAATGCTGGACATGGATGGCGGCGGCATTGCGAGCCTCAAGGGCGGCCTGGTGAAGATCAACTGAGCAGGGCGCGAAGGCCCTGACCGACCACACAACAGTGCAGCCGGTTGGCGGGGAATCGAGTAGTCTACGCGGGCATGCCAGACAGATCGCTTATTGGACGCGGGTGGAGTTTTCCGGTGCAACCCGGTGGCGGCGGCGCAATCGGATTGTCCGATGGCACAGCCGAAATTGAGGAGGCGGTACGCGTGATCCTCGGCACCTCGCTAGGCGAACGAGTCATGCGCCCGACGTTTGGCTGCCGAATCCACGAGCTGGTGTTTGACCCTACCAACGGCGAGACGATCGGACTGGCTGAACGATACGTGAAAGAAGCGCTCGCGATGTGGGAGCCGCGCATTGACGTGCAGACGGTGACTGCCGAATCCGAAGGCGCCGACCAGTTGGCAGGGCGACTGATGATCTCGGTCACCTATACAGTGCGCGAGATCAAAGACCCGCGGACGCTCGTCTACCCCTTCTACCTGATCGAGCGGGAATGACCATGACCAGATTCGCTCGCTTGTGCACCTTCCAGTCCACTCGAAACCTTCGGAGTTCTCATGCCCCTTCCTGACCCGAAACTCGACGACCGCCAGTTCCAGGACATCGTCAACGAAGCGAAGACGATGATCCCTCGCTACTGCCCCGAATGGACGGACCACAATGTCTCGGACCCGGGCGTCACGCTGATCGAGCTGTTCGCCTGGATGACGGACCTCATCCTGTACCGGGTGAACCGCGTTCCGGAGAAGAACTACCTGCGGTTCATGGACCTGCTCGGGATCCGGCTGAAGGACGCTGTGCCCGCCCGCACACCGCTGAGCTTCTGGCTGACGGCGCCGCAGCCTGGGCCGTTGGGCATCCCTCGCGGAACTGAAGTTTCCACAGTCCGGACCGGCGATGGCGACGCTATCTCGTTTACCACGGACGAAGACCTGGTGATCGTCCCGCCGACGCTCCGCCAGTTTCTGTTCTCCTCAGACGACACGAACTACACCGATTACATGCCACGCCTCGAACTTGACGGCGAACTGTTCGATGCCTTCCAGCGCGTTCCGCTGCCCGGTGATGCACTGCACTTCGGGTTCGCGGAAGACCTGAGCCGCCACATCCTCGCGTTTACGGTGGATTGCGTAGTGGAGGGCATCGGCGTTGACCCGCGCGACCCACCCCTCTCCTGGGAGGCGTGGTGCGGAGAAACGCGCGGATGGGTGCGTTGCATCGTGGAATCGGACACTACGGGCGGGCTCAACCAGATCGGGGTGATCACACTGCACCTGCCGGCCGGGATGGAACTGCGGACTTTGGTGCGGCAGGCGGCGCGTTGGCTTCGCGTGCGCGTGCTGCAGCCTCGCCCGCGACAGCCGGTCTATTCGGCATCACCGAAGGTCAACACCGTGAAGGTTGTGTCCATGGGTGGCACGTCGCAGGCGACGCATGCGCGGATTGTGCGCGGCGAAATCCTGCCGCGTGCGAGCGGCGTACCCGGCGAGGCGATCGCTTTGCAGAACAAACCCGTGCTGCCCCGGCTCCCGGATGAGTACCTCGAAGTTGAGACGGACCTTGGCGTATGGGAACCGTGGGACGAAGTTGAATCGTTCCGCGATTCGCAATACGGCGACCGCCACTACGTATTGGACGGGGTCTCCGGCACCATCGAACTGGGGCCGGCGGTCCGCCAACCGAACGGCGTCGAGTGGTTCTTTGGGGCCACGCCAAACCGCAACGCCGCGATGCGGATGACGCGTTACCGCTTCGGCGGCGGGGTTGAAGGCAACGTCGGGGCGAACACGTTGACCGTTCTTCGCTCATCCGTGCCGTACATCGACCGCGTAACGAACCGTCTGCCTGCGGCGGGCGGCCTGGACGCAGAATCGTTGGAGGCGGCGAAGATGCGCGCTCCGGCCACACTGCGCTCGCAGAACCGGGCAGTTTCGGCGACAGACTACGAATTCCTCGCTATGGAAGCCTCGCGGCGCGTGGCGCGAGCGCGGTGCATCCAGGTGCGTACGGACGGATCCGGCAGCTCGGTGCCGCCCGGAACGGTGGAACTGCTCATCCTGCCCCTCGTGCCTGACGACCATCCGCGCACGCTGGAAGCATTGCAGCCGCCGCCTGAACTGGTGGAGGAGGTGCGGGCCTTCCTGGATGAGCGACGCATGCTCGGCACACAACTCGTAGTCGATGGGCCGGCGTACGTGGGCGTGAGTATTGAAGCGAGCATTCTCGTGCAGCGGCACCACCCGACCGAGCAGGTGCGCACGGACGTCGCACGGCGCATCCGCGAGTACCTCGACCCGTTGTTGGGTGGGCCCAACGGGACCGGCTGGCCGTTCGGTCGTGACCTGTACCTGTCTGAGATGCAATCGGTAGTGCAGTCCGTGCCGGGAGTGGAGTACGCACAGGACGTGACGCTCTACCAGGTGGACATCCAAACGGGCCAATCGCGGGCGGCAGGCCAGAAGATCACCCTTGCTGAAGATGTGCTGCTTCTTTCGTACGAACACACTGTCTCGGCGGTATCGCGCTAGCAATGGCGACGCTTGTGCCAACCGAGGGAGACCAGAAAGAGGCTGCGGCGGAAGTCATTGCGCCGCCGCCTCAACCGGAAACCGGCGAAGAGACGTCGGCGGTGGAGGAATCGTTGCCAGCCGTTTCCGGGGATGTCACCATCCAAGCGCGCGTGGCGCCGGTCGATCCAATCGTTCCGGCGGAGCCGCCCTTCGAGCCGCCGCCACCGCCCGATCGCACCCGCTTCCGTCCACCTGAACCCACCGACGCACCACCGGGGGTGCCGCAGGACGTCAGTTCATACCTGACGTACCTGCCAGGGATTTACCACAACAACCACTTTCTCGGGCGGTTCCTGCTGATCTTCGAATCGATCCTCGGCCCGTTGGACCGGACGGTCGAAAACATGCACCACTACTTCGACCCGTTCGTCACGCCACCTGAAGCGGTCGACTGGCTGGGAACGTGGGTGGGGTTGGCGTTAGACGAACGCTGGCCCGAGGACCGGCGGCGCGAGTTGATCTCCGAGGCCGTGAACCTCTACCAGTGGCGCGGCACCAAGCGTGGTCTCTCGGAGTTCCTGCGGCTGTACACGGGCGTAGAACCGGAGATCATCGAACCGACGCTCCGGGATGTGGCCAACGCCCGCAGCCGGGCGTTCCGGTTCACTGTGCGAATTACGATTCCTGCAGGGAGCCGCCGGGTCAGCCGATCGCTGATCGAAACGATCATCGATGCTGAGAAGCCTGCGTTTGCGGCCTGCACGCTGGAACTCATAGAGGGCTGAACCCGGCCGCGACTCAGGGCAACCGGTTCATCTCAGTTTTAAGGCGCGAACTGAAGAAAAGGCGTGCCACTTCCGTTCGAGAGCTTTTCGGCCGACCAGCCAGTGAGCGTGGAGCCATCGGCTGCTTTGCCTTCGATCTGCCACCAGATGCGCGTGCCGTCGTCGGTCGGCCCATCTTTGACGGCCACCTTCGTGCCCGAGCAGAGCCGACCGGCGATATTGTCGGCCTGGATGACCGGCGTGCTCCCTCTGCGGACGGCGAGACAGTTGTCATTCACCGGAGGATTCGGGTCAGAGTTGATGACTACGGCGTTGCCGCCCTTGCGGATCACGTTGGAGACCGGTGCTGCCGTTGCTGACGCGGCAGCGCTCGGTGCTGCCGTCGGCGTAACAGCGTCCGCCTTGTTGTCCTCACCGCCGCTGCGCGAGAGAAGGCCGTAGGCGATTCCACCGAGGACGCCCACGGCGATGATGGCGAGCACCGGCCACTTCCAGCGCTGGAGGGGCGGCTGGAAGCGCAATTGACCGTCTGCCACGACTTTTTGAACGGCCGATGACTTGGGTTGCGCTTCGATCCGGAACGGGGTGATCTGCGCGTCGCCCAGCATCTTCTTGTTCTTCGCTACCACTTGAACGCGGACGTCCTTGCGTTGACCGGGCTCCAACGTCATCTGGTCTTCTTCAAACTGGAAGTCGAGGGCGTTGGCTTCTTGCATGCCGGTGAGAGCGAAGGAGAGCGGCACGTTGCCGCTGTTTTCGGCGGTGACCTTGAAGTCTCGTGTGGCGCGGACCGGGTCGAGTGTGATCCTGAAGCCTTCGAAGGGGAGGACTGTGACCTTGCCGAGGGCGCGCACCTCGCGCGAAGTCTCGCGGGAGACGACAGCGACGGAGAATGGGTACTCCTTGGCGGCCGCCTCGGCGGTGCGCGGCGGTTGGATGACGATCGTCACTTCGTCGCGGGCGTTGGGTACGAGGGAGAGGCTCGGACGGCTGACCTTGACCCAAGCGGCCGGTAGATCGAGCACGCTGATCGTCAATTCGTCGACGACGTTGCCCCGATTCTGAATGGAGACCGTGGCAGTGGTTGGAGAGCCAGCCGCGATGGCGGCGCCGGGGGAGGCAAGGCTGACCGAAATCGTCTGAGCGGGCTCGGATGCGGACGAGAGTGGGCCAGATGAGCCGGACATGGAGATGCCGCCGGTTACGACGCCAGTGGAGACGGTCTCTGGCGCTTCAAGCGTGCTGACGATGAACTTCGCCTCTACGTCCCCGAAGCGAAGGGACTGTCCGTCTTCAACGATGGTGGGTGTGTTCACAGCGAGGCGTTGGCTGCCGACGAAGGAGCCGGAGGCGGAGCCCAAGTCTTCCAGCATTACGCGGCCGTTTTCAATCGTCAGGCTGGCGTGGCGGCGCGAAACGGAAACGTGATCGATGACCACGCGGTTGCCATCGGCGCGGCCAACGATTGCCGACGGTTGGTCGATCGGAAATTCGCGAACCTGCCCGTCGGGGGTAGTCACCCTTAGGGTTCCGTAGTCCATGTACACACTCTTTCGTTGATTGGGGCGCAGCAAGCCGCAATCGCCACGCAAGCGAAGAATACCCGCGTGATGAGGGAGTGACCAGCAGATTGTACCCTTGCGAAAAGGGGGCTGTCTCTAAGGATCGAACCCCTGGGCAGGTTCCGTACCTGTGGGCCATTCAGGACGCGCCTGGAAGAAGCGTTCCAGGCCATAGAAGCGCTCGCGCAAGTCCTCGGGGATACGGGCAAACATGCTGTTTTCACCGAACTGGCTGCGGTGCATGCTGGCCGCCAACCGCTTCCTCGGGATGTAGGCGGAGACGTCGTGGACGACGCTCACTGGCGGGTCTGGGGCCAGCATTGCTTTTTCGAAACGTTCCTTGCGCTCGGGGTTCAGCGGTTCGGGAAGCGTGCCGCGCTTCTCCATCTCCAGGAAGATCGAAGCGAACTGCTTCATTCCTCGGCTTCCCCAGTAGAGTCGCTCAGGAGCCCAAGCCGCTCCCGCGTCGGGGTAGGCTTCAGAGTTACCGCTTGCGTCGAATGCCTCAACCGTATGTTTGTGCACCGCGATGTGGTCGGGGTGGCCGTAGCCGCCGGTGGGATCCCAGGTGAATACCAATCGGGGCCTCACCTCGCGCATGACGCGCACGAGCGATTCAACGACGATTGGGGCGGGCTGCTGGTGGAGCGCGCGCGGATCTTCGTTCTCGGGGGTGCCGGCCATCCCGCTATCGCGGTACGGCAGAAAGCGCACGTCCCACAGGCCGATCTGAGCCATTGAGGCGCGCAGCTCTAGTTCCCGCGTGTACCAGAGGGTGTCCGAGGTGGACAGTGTGGGGTCGCTGATTTCACCAACTTCACCGCGGGTGGCGCAGATGAGTGTGACTGCTGCACCCTGTGCAATGAAGTGCGCGAGCGTCCCGGTGACCTGACCCTCGTCATCTGGGTGACCATAGACAGCAAGTATTCGGCTTGAGTTCATGGCATTAATCGTAGCGGCTTCGCACCGCCGCCGTCCGCCCGCCAAGTTGTTGGATCCCGTTGTTACCGGTAGCGTAGCCAGCATTCAGCACCCGGAGGATTCAGCATGTTCAACGGCGTGGACCATGTGGTCATCGCAGTCAAAGACCTGGACGGCGCGGTTGGCCGTTACGAGACGATCTACGGCATGGGCGTGAGCGATCGGAGCGACGCCCCGGCGGCCGGCATGGCGATGGCTTTCTTCCGCTTTGGCGATTCATACATCGAGCTCGTGTCGGCAACGGGCGATCAGGGGCCGATCGCCAAGCGGCTGGCGGAACAAGGCGAAGGGGTCCACCTTGTCGCGATGAAGGTTGATGACATCGATGCGACGCTGACGGAGTTGCGAGACAAGGGAATCCGGTTGGTGGGAGACCCGGGCGCCGGGAACCCGGTGAAGGGCCAAGTGTTCATTCACCCTTCGGTTACAGGCGGAGTCCTGACGCAGCTGGTTCAGCGCTAGCGAAACGCTCGAAAGTAAGGAAAAGGGGTCATTCATGGCCCTTTCCTTACCGTACGTCAGCCTTTTACATGGCGATGATGTTTTAGGCCGCGGTTTGGCTCTATGGTGTTGCGCACTACCACTTGAGAGATTGCAAACTCGTGTCATTCAGTGCGGCCGTGCGTTTCAGAATCATTACACTTCTTGCCGTCGGGATGGCTCTCGCACTCAGCCTCAGCCTCAGCCTTCAAAAGGCTCGGGCAGACGAACCGCACGTTCCCGGATTCGATATCTCCTGGCCCCAATGTCCCGACGGCGAGTTCCCTCCCGGGCCCGTTTCATTCGCCGTGATCGGATTGAACAACGGGCGGCCGTATACATCCAACGATTGCTTCGCTGAGCAATACCGGTGGGCGATGCGGGTGGGTCGCAACCCGGCGGTCTACGTGAACGTCGATTTCCCGCGTGCGGGGCGCGTGGAAGCGCTGGATGGGCCGTACGGCCGTTGCCTTGAAACGGATAACTGGTGCCGGGCATATAACTGGGGTTATGGGATCGGTCGTGACGCCGCCGCGCGCGCACGCACCGCCGGAGTTACCCCGAGCATGTGGTGGCTAGACGTTGAATTCGGTAACTATTGGTCCTCGGACCCCACGCTGAACGCACAGTCAGTGCGTGGCGCTGTCGACTACTTCAAAGAAAAACGTTTGCCGCTCGGCATCTACGGGACGCCGTACCAGTGGCGATTGCTCACCGGCGGGGCGTATAAGCCCAACGTTCCGATTTGGACCGCCGGCGCTCAAGGACTGCAAGACGCGCGCGGACGCTGCACCGATTCGTATGCGTTCGGCGGCGGCCACGTCCAGATGGTGCAGTACGAAACCTGGGGATTCGACACCAACTACACATGTCCGGGGACCGAACTGCACCTCTCGCAGCTGATGAGTTCGTACAGGGTTGGGAGCCTTGGGCCGACATCGCGAGGAACCGTTGTGGCTGCTTCGGTCCCGCTGCCGTTCTGGATCCTTCTGCCGGGAATTGCGAACTGAGCTCGTGGCCCTAAGCAACGGCGGGGGGCGGTCCCGGCGAGCGCCGCGCTGATCACGTAGGATACCGGCATGCCCTACGTAATCGCTGAACCCTGTATCGGCGTCAAAGATGGGGCGTGCGTGGATGTCTGTCCGGTGAATTGCATCGAGGTGGGCGAAGATTCACCGCAGTTCTACATCGACCCCGCGCGTTGCATCGATTGCCGCGCGTGCGAACTTTACTGCCCGGTGAACGCCATCTTCTCGAATTATGACTTGCCACAGAAATGGTCGGAATACGAAGAAATTAACGCCGCGTTCTTTCGCAAATAGAGGTCAGGCAGCCGACGATCGGCGAGTGACCAGGCGGCCACGTCCAGCCGCTTTCGCCTCGTAGAGCGCTCGATCGGCTTCCTCGTAGGCGAGCGCAACGGCGTGGCGACCATCGCCGGCAGAAGGCTCCCAGTTTGCGAACCCGGCGCTTACCCGCACGGCCAGTAACTGTCCGTTCGTCAGCTTGAACGGCTCGATAAAAAAGGATTCGACCGCCCGGCGGGCGATCTGTTCGGCAGGGAAGTTGGGCAAATCGAAGAGTGCTCCGAATTCCTCACCCCCCAGCCTGCCGACGATACCGCAGGACCCAATCGACCCTGCGAGGGTTGTTGCAACCCAACGCAACACGGAATCGCCAACGGGATGCCCGTGGCAGTCGTTTA
This sequence comes from Tepidiformales bacterium, assembly GCA_038323265.1. Lineage (GTDB taxonomy): Bacteria > Chloroflexota > Dehalococcoidia > Tepidiformales > Tepidiformaceae > PNKC01. The sequence goes on along the minus strand of JBBQGT010000021.1, from coordinate 13,988 downwards.
TCAGCTTAAAGCGGTCGACGTCGAAGACGGCGAGCGAGGAATAGGCCTGGCTTTCGGCAGCAGCGAACCATGCCCGGCGATTGAGCAACGCGGTGAGCGAATCGTGGGAGGCGAGGTATTCAGCCTCCTCGCGGAGGCGGTTCATCTCCGCAGCCTGGGCGGCCAATGCCTTCGAACTGGCCAGCAGGCTCGCGTTGGTCTCCTGGAGTTGCCACTGCCAACTGGTGATGCGTTCGGCGACGCGGATCCTGGCTGTAAGTTCCGGCATATCGATCGGCTTGGTGAGGAAGTCGTCCACGCCGGCGGCGAGGGCCATCAGGCGGTCTTCGCGCTGCGTCTTGGCGGTTAGCAACACAAGGTACGTATAACGCTCGGGGGCGAGCGCTCTAATGCGGCCGCAAAGCTCGAGGCCGTCCATGCCGGGCATCATCCAATCGGACACCACCACCGAACAGTGTTCGGCTCGAAAGAGGTTCAGCGCCTCTTGACCGTTGCTCGCCGCGATGACGGTGTGGCCGAGACGCTCCATTGCACGGCGTAGGACGAGGGCGGAGACCGGGTCGTCCTCGGCGACCAGGATGTTCATGCGGCTTGCTCACTCTCCGTTGGAGAGAGCGCCTGGAGAAGGTCGGAGAGTTGGGCTCCGGCTGTCTCAAAGTTCTGTGCGGCCAACGCCAGGTCCCCAGACTTGCCGACGGACTCGACTTCCTGAAGCGTAGCGCCCAACGCCGTGGCGCCGATGGCCCAGCAGCTGCCCTTCAAACTGTGAGCTGCTGCCTCCAATGCGGTTACATCTCCAGCGGTGAGTGCTGCGTTCACCGCCTTAAGCGCTGTCGGCGCGGTAGACACAAATTCTGCGGCTATCTCGGCGACCAGGTCACCGTCACCGCCACACGCTTCCAGCAGTTGAACACGGTCGAGCACCGCTAGCGCGAGGATCGACGGTGCTTCCCGCTCGGCGGGCGGCTTTACAGGGGCCCAGCGACGGAGGGCAGCGAACAATTCCTCAGTGTTGACGGGTTTGCGGACGTAGTCATCCATGCCTGCAGCAATACATCGCTCGCGGTCGCCTGCGAGGGCGTTGGCGGTCATGGCTACGATGGGCATGTGCCGGGCGCCCGTCGCGGCCTCGCGGCCACGGATAGCGGATGTCGCTTCGTAGCCATCCATGGCAGGCATGTGGCAATCCATCATCACCATGTCGTAGTCGGCGATCTCGAGCGCGTCGAGGGCGAGTTGCCCGTTGCCAACCACGTCGACTTCGCAGCCCCATCTGACGAGCATGCTCGAGGCCACCTTCTGATTGATAGCATTGTCTTCAACCAGCAGGACGCGGAGTCCGAGGTCAACGGCCGCGCCGGGCTCTGGCGCCGGGACGTTGGTTTCGAGAACTCGCATGGCGGGCTGGAGCACTTCCACGAGAGTGTTGTACAGCGCGGATTGACGAACTGGTTTCACCAATGCAGCGGCGAATCCGCCCTCCGCGACTGCCTCTGCCCGAAGCGCGCCCGCGGACGAAAGCAGCACGACCGGGATGTTCGCGTAGCCGGTGATCTGCTTAATCCGGCCGGTGGTTTCGTGGCCATCCATGCCGGGCATCTGCATGTCCATCAGTACGAGCGACACGGACGAAAGCGCATCGAGGATGCGGAGAGCATCGGCGCCGCTTTCGGCTTCGAGTGGCAGGCAGCCCCAGGAGGTCAATTGTTCGCGCAGAATACGGCGGTTGGTGGCGTTGTCGTCCACAAAGAGGACCGTGCGGCCGGACAGGTTGGAATCGTGCAGCGAAGGTACGCGTTCGATGCTCGCCTGGCGACCGAGCGGGATGACCACCGAGAAGACGCTGCCGACGCCGGGTTCGCTCTCCACATGGATGGAGCCACCCATCAGTTCGGCGATCTGCTTAGTGATGGTGAGGCCCAGGCCGGTGCCCCCGTACTTTCGCGTGGAAGTGCCGTCTGCCTGGGTGAAGCTTTCGAAGATCGCAGCCTGGCGCTCCTTGGAAATGCCGATGCCCGTATCTGCTACGGCAAGCCGCACGACCACGCCGGACTCGTTCTCCGAAACGACTGAGGCGCTGACGGAGATTTCGCCCCGTTCGGTGAACTTGAGGGCGTTGCCAATCAGGTTGGTGAGCACCTGTCGCAGCCGACCGGGATCACCTCGCAGTTGCCAGTGGAAAATCGGCGGAGTGGTCGAAACCGTGAATTCGACGCCTTTCTTCTGCGCGGTAGGCGCAAGGAGGTTGGCCACCTCCTCGATCGTGTTGCGAAGGTTAAAGTCGATCGCCTCAAAGCTCATCTTCCCGGCCTCGAGCTTGGAAAAGTCGAGGATGTCATTGATGACGGTTAGCAGGGCGTCCGCGCTGTCGCGCACGGTTTCGACATATTCCCGTTGCTCGGAGTCAAGGTTCGTGTCGAGCAGCAACGAAGTCATGCCAATCACGCCGTTCATCGGTGTGCGAATTTCGTGGCTGGTGTTGGCGATGAATTCGGACTTTGCGCGCGCCGAAGCCTCAGCTTTCATGGCCAGTTCGAGCGAGGTAAGGCTGGCTCGCTCGAGCTCGGCGTTCACGTCTCTCAAATCCCGGTTCATCTGCAGACCGGCAACGGTGTTGGCTGCTTGCGAAACAAGGGCCTTCAGGAATTCCACTTCGGAAGCGCCGAATTCGCGCAGAGAAGATGACGAGAAGCGAACGGCGCCGAGGACTTTTTCCTGGAAACTGATGGGGAAGGACGCAGTGGATAGAATGTGCGCGCGCTCGTAGTAGCGACGCAAGTCGTCGTCCATGGCAAGCGTTTCGTCTGGATCGAAGACATCGGGCACAAGGTACGGCTTGCCGGTCGCCGCCATATGCCGGATGACGGCGACGTCGAGGTTGCCGGAAGTTGAGCCGGTGCGGGATTGTGCCGCGGTCTCGGTGCCTGAATGCCGGGCGAAGCTTAGCGCGCGCTCGACCACCTGTTCGATTTCGGCATCAACGAGGTTGATGGTTACCCAATCGATGGCCGAGGCTTTCGCCAGGGCGGTGGCGAGCGACGTGAGGACGGTATCCATCTCGTCCGCGCGGCTGAAGGCTTCAGCGACATCGGCGAGCGCGCCAAGTTGGCTCCCGAGGCGCGCCTGGCGCTGCGAATCGAGAAAGCTGCTCGCGAGGCAAGCGAGGAGCGGGCGCACGATAGTCATCAGGTCTACCTGATCTTGCGTGAGGCCGTTCGGATAGTTGCCGCGGATGATGAGCATCTCGGAGTTGCTCTCATCGCCAGGCAGAATGCTGCCGATGTGCGTGGCAGGAATGTCGCGCGCCAGCGGCGCGGGGTTGACGACGAGGCGATCAGCCACGGTGAAGACGCTCGCCGGGGATTGCATATTGCCCGCGAGTTCTCTCCACGCGAGCCAGTAGCCCCGTTGCTTGACTTCATACTGGCGCGGATCCGCATCATCGCCCAGGCGGATGAAGTAAGGGTCGCCCGCGCGGATGATATAGGCGTCTTCAGCTTCCAGCAGGTCACGTACGAGGTCGCAGGTGAGGAGCACCTGGTCGAGAGTCACGGAGCCAGGCGGGGTCATGGCGATGACCGAGAGTGCCGCAAGTTTGTTGAGCATTCACCTACCTCGCGAATCGACCCGGACGGGTAGACCCCTCTATATATCGGAGGGAAGACGGTTGAACTTGATAGCGCCAAAGGGGCTAAGCCGCAGCCGTCACGTCTGCCGCGCCCGTCACAGGAAGGCGGCGTCTAGGCCGCGCACGGGCCGCTGCCGTAGCGACCAGCCCACCGGCGCACTCCCGCAGGTTACGGAATGCTTTGGTCCTTGAGGAACGTCCAGACCGTTTCGGGCATTTTGAGGTCGGCATCGCCCGGCCATTCGTGGCCGCCAGCAGTGATCTGGATGGACGAAACGGGGCGGACGCAGCCACGCGGCGAACCGGTGCCGTCCGGGCTGACAAGAAGGAACCCTTCGTGGTCGCTAATCGGAAGCAGACCGAAGGTGGCTTCGAAATCGGCGCCGCGGCCGTGAAAAGCAAGGACCACGGGTTATGGCGCACATTGCCCGACCTGGCGCTGACGTGTACCCGGTAGTCGCGTTCGAGGCCGCCGGAGTTCAGCTTTTTGACCTGTGTAACTCCGGGTTCACTGCCGGCAGGGCGCGTCTTCAAACAGCCGAAGGGTCGCCCCGGTGCGAGGGTTGGCCCATCGACCGCCACGCTGAAACGGGGACTCTCCCTGGCTGGGCGTAAAGACGGCAGGCCCGTCGTTTACACTCGAGGCAGTTGCTACAGGATCTTCGCCGGGGACAGCCCCTGGGAGGGTTGCACCGAGCCCGAAAACAGCAACCATGATGAGAACCGGCAGGGGAATTCTTATGAGCAACGCATCACGCGGAGAGTAACCGCCCGCCGTGTGTCGCGCCAACCGGAAGAAGGCGCAAGTCACGTACGAGGCCGAACCTTGCACCGCTGCTCAACCAGGCCGACAGGACGGGACGTTGGAGCGCCGCCATGAGAGCGTTGACGCATAGCTGGAGATACGCGGCTACTGGCGCGCGTGACTTACGCCTGGACCTGCTGCGCGGCTACGCGGTCTTCGCCATGGCGATCGACCATATCGGCGGAGGCACGCCGCTCCACCTGGTAACGGGCGGCAACCGCTTCCTGGTCTCTGCCGCTGAGGCGTTCGTTTTCATTTCGGGCGTGACGGTTGGGATGGTCTATGGGCGCTATTCGACGCGGGCGGCTACGCGCCGTGGATTAGGCAGGGCATGGACGTTGTACGCCATCGCTGTTTGGCTGGGGCTGGCCTTCGCCGCCGGCGCAGCGCTGTTCGGTCTCCCCAAGGGGGCGGCCTTCGACGCTGACCCGGCGCGTTTTGTGCGTGACGTTGCGCTCCTTCGCCGTACGTTCTACCTGGTGGACGTGATGCTGCTGTATGCGTTCCTGATGGCGCTCGCGCCGGGCGCGCTGTGGCTGTTGAAACGCGGCTGGTGGCCGCCTCTGCTCCTCGTATCCGCCGCTCTGTGGCTTGATTTCCAACTCTGGCCGGATACCACCAATGTGCCATGGTTCATCGTCGACAACGCTGTTTTCCATTTCGCCGCATGGCAAGTGCTGTTCTTCTTCGGGCTGGCCATGGGGTTTTACCGGGACGCGATTGGCAGGCGGCTCTCGAGCATTCCAGTTCCGCAGCTTCCCGGCGGGGCGCTTGGGCCACTGGCCTTGGCGTGCGGAGTACTCATCTGGCTACACGTCACGGACGCGCGGGTGATTGACGGATTCGCGGGCAGCGGGGAGGGAGCACGACTGCTCGATACGTGGTTCGACAAGTCGTCGCTACCGCTGCCGCGTCTGATCGCCTGTCTACTTGTGTTCGCCCTGGCCTGGACACTGGTGACACGAGCGTGGGCGCCGATCAACCGTGCGCTGGGGCCGCTGCTTCTCCCCCTTGGGCGGGCGGCGCTGTACGCCTATTCGGCCCATGTGGTGATTGTCTTTGTGGTTGAAGCGATCCGGTCGCGGCTGACGGACTCAAGCGTCCCTGGCCCACTGTCGGCAGCCAACGTGAGCCTCGCCGTCGAACTCCTCGGGCTGATTGCGCTTTGGCTGGCGGTGCACTTCCGGTTCGGCCAGGCTTTCGTGGCGTGGCTTGGTTCGTCGCCCTTCCGGAATCCCGGCGACGGTCAAGTTCGTAGGCTTCTCCCGCGGCCAGCGTTCTCGCTTGTCGCGTTGGGCCTGTTGGGGTTGGGCGCATGGCAAGGGATGGTGCGTGAGCCTGCGAACGACGCAGCCAGTCCAGACGCCGTTCAGGCACGTTCACTTCGACGACAGGCGTACAACAACCCGGTGACGACGGTCACGCCGTCTCGTCTTCCGAAGGCGCCGTCCTCAACGACGCCGGACGCTGAAGAGTCGCCCTCTGAACAGCAGCCCGCGCCGGCGGTGCCCGAAAATAATGGCACGCTGTTCGGCGACACGTTTTTCAGCGCGGCGCTGAACCGCGAGATGTCGTACGCGATCTACCTGCCAGCCGCGTATGCCAGCCAGGCCAACCGCGCGTTCCCGGTGCTCTACATGCTGCACGGGGCGGGCGGCGACTACACAGAATGGCCGCGCTACGGTCTGCCCGCGGTGGCGGGGGAGCTGATCGCAGCCGGCGAGATTGCGCCGCTGATTATCGTGATGCCCGAGGGCGACCTCGGCTACTGGGTGAACGGGCTCTCGGGGAAAGGCGAGCCGTGGGACGACTACGTGATGCAAGACCTGCTTCCGCATATCCAGGCGAAGTACCGCACGATCAATGAGCCAACCGGGCGGGCAATCGGCGGCATCTCCCGAGGGGCGTTCGGAGCATTCGATATCGCGCTCAAGTATCCCGGAATGTTTGGTGCGCTTGGTCTCCACAGTCCGGCCCTCGCAGAGTATGCAGATATCCAGGATCCCGCCACCCCGGAAGAAGATTTTTGGAAGTACGACCCGATTTGGCTGGCCCAAAACAAGGACCTCAGCAAATTGCCGCCTATCTACCTGGACGTCGGACTGGCAGACGATTGGCGCCCGGGCGCGCAGTATCTCCACGAGATCTTAATTGGACGAGGACTGGCACACGGCTTCGAGGAGTTCGACGGCGGCCACTCCAGCGACTATTGGGAATCGCTCGAGTCTACCTACCTGGTGTTCTACGACCGGGCGCTGCGCAGCGTGGGATCGGCAACCACGCCCGGCGACCCGCCGAGCATGGTTGACCCATCGGGGGATATCTCAGCTTCCGAGGGCAGCCCCGACCTTAGCCCGTAACGCCGCTGGCAGGGCGATGTCGGCGACGCCGTTTGGCGTCTGCGGGACGGCGCGATCGTCCATCGGCATCATCTTGGGGTACCACTTGTCTTCCCACTCGGAGAACTTGGAGCGAAGGTGCGGGGCAACCTGTTCCGCGAACATGCGTGTGTTGTAGTACGTCACGTCACGCGGCATGTTGCCGAGTTGCAGCAATAGCATGAGGTGGCCAACGTTCAGCGTGTCGGCGAGATGAGTGAGCTGCGTGATCACCCTGTCCGGCGGGCCGGCGATGACGTAGCCTGCTTCGAGGAGGCCTTCCCAGGTGAGCTGTTGGCGCGCCTGCTGAGCGGCGAGCTCGAGCTGACTCTTGATGCCGGCGCGGACGGTACGGTTGGTGCGGTAGCCGGGGGCATCAGCGAATCCCGGATAGACGTGCAGGCAGCGGTTGTAGAAGTAATCGAGGTACGGCCAGTACATCTCCTTCGCTTCCGCCTCCGTGTCAGCGAGGAGGACCGTTTGGGCGAAGCCGGCGTGGTACGGGTTGGGCTCCTTGCCCATGTCGGTCATGCGCTTCCAAAAGCCATCCATGATGCTTTTGGCGCGCATGTAGCCGCTGTAGGAGAGGTATGAGTAGAGGTACCCCATATCAGCGCACCACTCCCAGGTCTCGATGGAGCCGCCGCCGGGAATCCAGATGGGCGGGTTGGGCTGTTGGAGGGGGCGCGGCCACGGATTCATGTATCGCAACTGGTTGTACTTGCCGTTGAAGTGGGTGACGCCCTTTTCGTGCCAGGCCTGCATGATCAGGTCGTGTGCCTCGTAATAGCGCTCACGGAGCTGGGCTCCCGGCACGCCGTACGTGAAGTTCGTATCCATGCTGGTGCCTACCGGGAAGCCGGCGACGAGCCGCCCACCACTGAGAATGTCCAGCATCGCGAACTCTTCGGCGACGCGGAGCGGCGGGTTGTAGAGCGCGATGGAGTTGCCCATGACCACAATCGCGGCGCGATTGGTGCGCCGCGTTAGGGCGGCGGCCATGATGTTCGGGCTCGGCATCAAACCGTAGGCGTTACTGTGGTGTTCGTTGACGCAGATGCCATCGAAACCGCACTGCTCGGCGTACTCCAGCTCGTCCAGATACTCGTGATAGACGGCGTTAGCGCGAGTGGCATCGAAGAGTTTGTAGTCGACGTCCACCCAGACGGAGCGATGCTTCTGCTGGAAGTCGTCGGGCAGCTCTGGCCAGGGCATCAGATGGAACCAGTGGAACTTCATGGCGTCACCTCGGATTAATTTCGACATCTGCGACGCGGCGTTGCGTCCAGCAAGGTGCCCGGAGTATACCGGTTGACCGCCGGGTTGGGTGGTCCCGGCGCAGCACCGGAAACCGCGGGCTGGGCTACGATTGATGGCAAACCAAATCTTCGCGAGGTACCTATGTCCGAAACCGCCACTCTCAAAGTGGGCGACGAAGCCCCCGATTTCGAAATCCCCTCCAGCCCGATGGGCGAAAAGTTCAAGCTCAGCGATTACCGCGGGAAGAACGCCGTGATCATCAACTTCGTGCCCGCGGCGTTTTCGCCCGCATGCAGCACCCAGCTTCCCCTGATCGAGAAGAAGCAGGCGGAGTTCAAGGCCCAGGGTGCGATCCCTGTGGTCATCTCCAGCGATGGCGCCTGGACGCAGGCAGCTTGGAAAAAGGAATTGGGAGTCACGTACCCGGTGCTCAGCGATTTCTACCCGCTCGGTGAAACGGCCAAGAAATACGGCGTGGCTATCGAGCCGCGGATGGTTGCTAACCGGGTCGTGGTAGTTGTCGGCAAAGACGGCAAGGTGGCGTGGATCCAGCCGACCGAAAAGATCACAGAAATGCCGGACTACGACCCGGTGATTTCCTGCCCTAAAGATTAAGCGCCGAACGCCAAGGAAAAGGGCGCCTATGTCGGCGCCCTTTTCGGTGTCCTCAGGAGTCAGGATTCAGAACATGATCACCGAGCGGTTGACTTCGCCGTTTTTGAGCGCCTCGTAGGCTTCGTTGATCTGGTCCAGTTTGTAGCGGCGGGAGATGAGTTCATCAATCTTCAGACGCTTCTGGCGGTAGAGCTCCATCAGCCACGGCATGTCGTAGGTCTGGCGAGTAGAGCCGTAGTAGCTCCCGATGATGGCCTTCTCGCCCAGGAACGCCATGCCGGCGTTGGCGATGGTCAGTTCCTTGCCCATCGGCAGCATGCCGACGATGACAGCCGTGCCTCCGCGGCGGGCCATTTCGAAGGCCTGCTGAGCGGTCTGCATGAGACCAATCGCTTCGAAGGCCCAATCGACGCCTCCGCCGGTGAGGGCTTGCACCTGGGCGATGGCATCGCCTTTCGAGCCGTCCACGGTGTCGGTGGCACCGAATTCGCGGGCTGCGGCGAGCTTATTTTCGAGCAGGTCAACGGCGATGATCCGCGATGCGCCGGCGAGTTTGGCGCCCTGAATGATGTTGAGGCCCACGCCGCCCGCGCCAATGACGGCGACGGTTGATCCGACTGCGATCTTGGCGGTGTTGGTGACCGCGCCGACGCCCGTCATGACGCTACAGCCGACGAGGCAGGCGACTTCGAGCGGGACGCCATCCGGGATGACGACGCAGGCGTTGGCGCTGACGAGCTGGTATTCGGCAAAAGCCGACATGCCGGCGAACTGCGGCATGGGATTGCCGTTGAGGCTGATGCGGCCCATGCGGTTCAACGACTGAGAGTTGGAGCAGAGCACCGGGCGACCGGTGATGCAGCGGTCGCATTTGCCGCAGGACTGGACGAAGGCGACGACGCACCGGTCGCCGACTTTGACGTTGGTCACGCCGGAGCCGATCTTCTCGACGGTGCCGGCGGACTCGTGTCCGAGGACGACTGGCGTGGGGTACATCCACTTGCCTTCCATGAAGTGCAAGTCCGAGTGGCAAACCCCGCTGGCCCCGGTTTTGATCAGGACTTCGCCAGCCTGAGGTTCATCGATTTCGATGTCTTCGATAACGAGGGGCTGATTAGCCCCGTACATGACAGCAGCCTTCACGGTCGCGCCTCACTTTCTAAAGCAGGGGGATTGTTTCCGAGCGGTAAACGGGTGTCAAACGGGGGCCGGTTGCTTGAGCGACGTGCGGAGCGAACTGGGCGCATGCCTCGGTAGTATGCCGCCGTTGCCAGGCGCGGGTAGACTCGGGCAACTAACGAGTCGAAGGCAGGGACAAGCGATGGATATCAAGGGTGGCGTGACGATCGTCACGGGGTCGGCGACCGGTGTGGGAGCGGCGGCGGCGAAGATGCTCGCGGCCAAGGGCTGCAACGTGGTGATCAACTACACAAAGAGCGAAGCGGATGCCAAGGAATCAGCGGCTGCCTGCGAGGCACTGGGGGTTGAAGTGCTGCTCTGCCAGGCGGACGTTTCGAAGGACGAGGACTGCCGCCGGATGGCCGCCGCGGCGTTCGACAAGTGGGGCCGCATCGATGGCCTGATCAACAACGCCGGGACTACCCAGTTCGTGAACCACGCGGACCTGGAGGGGCTGGACGCCGACGACTTCCAGCGCATTTACAGCGTGAACGTCATCGGGCCGTTCCAGATGACGCGCGCGGTGGCGCCGCACATGAAGGCTGCCGGGCGCGGCGCCGTGGTGAATGTCTCCTCCATTGCCGGAGTGATGGGTGTCGGCAGCTCGATCGCGTACACAGCTTCAAAGGGCGCCCTGAACACGATGACGCTTTCGTTGGCAAGGGCACTCGGGCCGGAGATCCGGGTGAACACAATCTGCCCCGGCTTCATCCAGGGGCGCTGGTTGCGCGGCGGCCTGGGCGACGACGTGTATGAGGCCGCGAAAGCCGCGCAGGAGCGCAACACGCCGCTGCGAAAGGCTGGCACGCCGGAGGACATGGCGCAGGCGGCGGTCTGGTTCGTCGAGGGCGCGGATCTGATCACTGGCGAGATCCTGATCGTGGACGCCGGTGCGCATCTTGGGGGCGCGCCACTCATCGCCCGCTAGGGATTTCGGCGTGTGGTTGCGCTTTGGTGCCAGCCGCTAAGCTACTGGCATGCCGGCCTCATCGTTCATGCTGCTCGCGCTCGATGCTGCGAAGTCCGCTCGCGGACGCACACACTCCAACCCGTGGGTTGGGGCCGTTGTCGTGCGGGATGGCAAGGTGGTTGCAACCGGGGCGACAGCGCCGCCCGGCGGTGACCACGCCGAGGCTGCGGCGCTTCGCGAAGTCGACGCGCGCGGCGCCGAACTGTACGTGACGCTCGAACCGTGCGTGGCGTTCGAAGGGAAGCGCACGCCGCCGTGTGCGGAGCGAGTTATCGCCTCGGGTGTGACCCGTGTGGTGATCGCAATGCTCGACCCCGACCAGCGGGTTTCGGGACGCGGTGCGGCGACGCTGCGCGAGGCGGGCGTACTGGTGGAGGTTGGAGACGGCGGCGAGGAAGCTGCGCAGCTCATCCGGCCCTTCCTGAAGCATTCACAAACCGGGCTGCCGTACGTAATCGCAAAGTTCGCCGCCAGCCTGGACGGGCGCACAGCGACCGCCAACGGTGAGTCGAAATGGATCACTGGCGAGGCGGCGCGCGATCACTCGCACCAGCAGCGTGGGTGGGTGGACGCCGTGATGGTGGGCAGCGGGACAGTCCTGGCCGATGACCCTTCGTTGACGGCTCGGCCCGCTGGCACGCGAACTGAGCATCAGCCGGTCCGAGTCATCCTTGACTCGCGAGGCCGGACGCCTGCTGACGCGACAATCTTCGAGCACCCTGGCGTGATTATTATCGCCACCTCGCACACCGCGACAGCTGATTGGAAGCGTTCAATGACCGTTCATGGAGCCACGCTTATCGAATGCGAAACCGATGGCATCGGACTCAACCTGGATCAGTTGCTCTCGGCGCTTGGCCAGCGAAACATCGGGGCAATCTGGGCGGAAGGCGGCGGGACGCTCCTCGGTTCGCTGTTGGAAGGCGGTGAAGCGGACGAAGTTTGGGCATACCTCGCGCCAGTACTGATCGGAGGCGACGGCTTGCCCGCCGTAGTCGGATTCGGCGCGCGCTCGATGGCTGAATCGCTGCGGCTTTCGAACGTCGTCGTCGAACAGTTGCCTCCAGATGTCCTTATTCGAGGGAACACCGGCACCTGGCAGCCGCGGCTCGTGCCCTAGGCCGTGCCGTCTGTCCGGCAACCGAGGCCGATTGGTGAATATCATGTTCTGGGAGAGTCCGGAAGCTATCCCGGTCTTTCCCCTCGATCTGTCAGCATTGGAGATGCACATGCCACGTTATTGGATCGTTGTCGGTGGGCCGGAAGTATTCGAAAAGACCCGCGAGATGGGCTTCACGCGCCAGGGCTTCAAAAGCACCCGGCGAGTGATGGCGCATAAGATTGTCCCTGGCGATTTGCTCGCCTTCTACATCACTGGCAAGAAGCAGTTCGGAGCGATTGCACGGGTCACTTCAAATGTGGCCGAGGAACGAACGCGCATCTGGCACAACTCGAAGAAGCCGGACGAAATGTACCCCTACCGGGCGGACATCGAGCCGGTGATCACACCGGACGAAGCCGATTGGCTGGACGCTGAGCCGTACCACGACCGTTTCAAGTGGACCCAGAAGTGGCCGAGAGCGAACTGGACGCTGGCCTACCAGGGAAACCTGCACGAGATCCCCGAAGAGGATTTCAAGCTCCTGGAGCACGACCTGAAGGCCGCAACCAAGGCCGCCAAAACCTCGTGACATCCAGCCGGTCGAGACCAGCGAATGCCTGACTACGTGATCGAGGCCCATGGGCTTCGCAAGGCGTATGGCGAGATTGTGGCCGTCGATCAGGTGGACCTCGTGGTAGAACGGGGCCGGGTCTATGGCGCGCTGGGTCCGAACGGTTCGGGCAAATCGACGACGGTGCGCATGCTCTTAGGCCTCGCAAGGCCTGACAAGGGCGAAGTGAAGCTGTTCGGCAAGCCTTTGATGGAAGACTCATCGAGTCTTCTCAAACGGGTTGGCGCGGTTGTCGAGACGCCAGCCTTCGTGCCCTACCTTTCGGGCCGCGACAACTTGAAGCTGTTGGCTAAGTACACACCGGGACCCACGGCGAAGGGCATCGAGACGGTGCTCGAGCGGGTGAACCTGTCCGAGGCCGCTCATCGGCGATTTAAGAACTACTCGCTGGGAATGAAACAACGGCTTGGAATTGCGGCTGCGATCCTCAACGACCCCGAACTGATCGTTCTCGATGAGCCGACCAACGGGCTGGACCCCCAAGGGACGCGGGAAGTACGGGCGCTGATTCCCGAACTGGCGGCCGAGGGTCGGACAATTGTCCTGTGCAGCCACCTGCTCTACGAAGTGGAGCAGGTTTGCGATGCTGTGACGATCTTCCAGAAGGGCCGCGTTGTGGCCCAGGGACGGACGAAGGACTTAATCGGGACGCGCACAAGGCTCGAGATCCAGACCCCGGATTTGTCCGCCAGCGAAGTGCTGCTTCGGACGTCGCAATGGGCGGCCGCCGTGTCACGCTCGGATGGGGCGCTTCTCATCGAAGGGGCGGGCGACCAGGGCGAAGCGGTGAACCGGCTGCTCAGCGCCGGAGGCCAGTACGCCTCCGTGATCCGGCCGATTCGTACAAGCCTGGAAGACGTCTTCTTCGAGCTGACCGGTGAGCCAGCGCATGGTTGATGCCCTGCGCGCCGAGTGGTTCAAGGTCTCCCGCCGGCGGATGACGTATATCCTGCTCGCCGCGGCCGTGGGGTTGACCGCCTTATTTTATGTCATCCTCTGGCTGCGCATCCGAGATGGTCCAGACCCCGGCGTCAACGGGCTGGTGCGTTTGTTGGCCCTCAAGGATGGGATGTCCTTCAAGAACGTCGTGCCGTACGGTTTCGCGCTCGAACGGTTCTTCGCCACTCTCGTGTGCGTGATTTTCACTGGCACCATGATGGGCAACGAGTACGACTGGCGAACGGTCGGCGTGGTCACGGGCCGGGGCGTAAAACGCTGGCACTTCCTCCTCGCCAAGGTGGTCTCCAGCGTGGTGTTCACACTCGTCACCGTGGCGCTTTGCTTCATCGTAGCGATGATCTGTAGTGCCTGGTTCAGCCATCTCTACGATTTGCCCTTCGGCTCGTTGAGCGGCGCTCGCGTGCTCGACATCTTCGCGAGTGCGGGGCGAACGAGCTTCGTGATCCTACCGTTCGTGTTT